>CALZJQ010000096.1 GCA_945787895.1 uncultured Prevotella sp.
TGAAGATAGAAGGTATAGGAGCTGAGAGTCATCACGCTGCTTTTGCAGATCCTGCCATTATTCGTAAGACTGTAGAATTGTTCGCTTCAGGAAAGAAGGTGCTGCTTATTACGAATGATGCGTCAGTGGGAATAAGAAGCATTGGAATGTGTGATGATTTACAACGTCACAATAATGTTGACGATGAGACATGGGAAGAGGTGTATACACCGCTTCGTCCTATGGTAATGACGATGGATGACCTGAAGATCCTTGATAACTATACCCGTCAATATCATTTCCTTCAAACTGCTGCCGGGAAACAATGGATGGAAGATGTCCCCAACAGGATGGAGGTACGTAATGTTGAGCAGTTGATGATTTGGAATGAAGGTTTCCGTTCCGGTGACAAACATCCGGAGCAGCAACGTCAGCAGAACGAGGCAAAACAGAAGACAGAAGCAAAGCAACAGAATAATACTTCGCAGCAAAATACCCAGAAACAAGCTAATGCCCAGCAGAAACAGAAGGGACAAAAGCAGAAGTCTGACGCTCAGAAGAATGCTCAGAAGAATGCAGACAGCAACGTTTCGGAGAAGAAACAACCTGCTGACGCTTCGAAAAAACAGAACGAACAGCGTGAAAATCCTGTAGAGGACCATGATGTAACTACAGTATCTGTTGCTGAATCTCAAATGACTCCCGTGGATAATATTCAAAAATCTCAGGAGTCAATGTCTCCAAGCGAACTGATTGCAGACTGTAACGATTCTGTACAAGAAAAGGAAAACAATCAAAAGAAACGCACTCCAAGGCGTCGTCCGCAAAGGAAACGTCCACAGTCACAGAAGTAGGACACTGTTTTGTCAGTGTCATTACTATTCAAAGAAATAATAGGTTTTGCAGCTTTACCTTAAATATTTCAGGTATTTATGGTATAACGCAAAATCTATTTTTTTGTGTAAAACGAGAAATTATCCAAATAAACATATTCTACTGAGGTTTGCACATACATATATCATTGTGAGTAAAAACAAACAATCTGTATGGTTGTTCATCCTCCAATAATGGCGGTTCGGTATTTTCTTTCATAAAACGGCGGCAATTAGGGGAGAAAAAGACCTAATTTTGCGTACCTACTTACCTACATAATGGCAAATATTAAGAAAAATAAGATGGAACAATTCAAGACGATTTTTGAGAGTAAATACACATGGATAGAGGGTTTCATGCGTAATGTCAGAAGGTATTCTGAAAAGATTGCGATGATAGATTCTGATACTGGGGAGACTTGGAGTTATAGTCAGCTGAATGCTGACACAAATAAGCTTTGCAACGCTTTGGCAAAGGAAGGATTTACCAAGGGTGACGTACTGATGGTTCAGATGATAAACTGCCCGCAATTTGTGTTTTCCTACATTGCTTGTCACAAGATGCAGGGGGTATGTTGTCCTGTCAGTTATCGTATCAGTTCAGGCGAAATGGCTTTCAATATTGACGATTCTAAGCCAAAAGTTATCATAGTATGTAAGTCGAAGTTGGATAGCACTTTGGAAGCGCTGAGCCTTTCTCATCACAAACCTAAGAGGTTAGTAGTTGTAGGTGATACTGATAAGGAGGGCATTGTCTCATATTCTGATTATGTTTCCAATGAGAGTGTTGAGGAACCGCTGATTACTACTGAATACAGTATCTACAATGAGACTACCCGTCTCTATACATCAGGCACTACAGGACGTCCAAAAGGTGTGGCACTTACCAGTATCAACGAAGTGCTTTCCGCTCATGACGTAATGATTCATTTTCCAATGAGTTACAAGGACGTAACAATGAATACTACTCCTTGGTTTCATCGAGGGGGACTTCATTGCGCAGGACCGTGTCCTACGTTCTATGCAGGTGCGACGCTTGTCATAATGGGAAAGTTTGATGCCGTAAAGACATTGAAGCTTGTATGGAAATACAACATAACATTTATTGTTGGAGTGCCTACTGTCCTTGAAGAGTTGGCTGATGAACAAGAGCGTCAGGGTTATGATATTCATGCTCTGAAGGGAATTGTAACAATGGGTAGTCCTCTGGAACGATCTGCTTGCATACGTTATCAGAAGGTGCTCACACCTAACATTTTCAATGGTTATGGTACTACAGAGACGTTCTGGAATACGTTCCTTCGTCCGTTTGATTTGCCTGATAATGCGGGAACTGCAGGTGCATCTTGCGTTGATGACGATGTAAGGGTAGTGAAAGTGTATGATGACCATCGTGCAGAGCCTGATGAATATGTGTCAAAGGACGGTACGGAAGTAGGAGAGGTGATTATCTGTTCTCCTGCAAAGTCTCCTTATTTATATGTAAATAACGAGGAGGAGACCGAGCGTAAATATTATAAAGGTTTTATCTATACCAATGACCTTGCTACCTGGGACGAGAATCAGTTTGTTACTATCATCGGCAGAAAAGATGACATGATTATCTCTTCAGGAGAAAACATCTATCCTACTGAAGTAGAGGCTGTCCTCAATACCCATTCAAAAGTGAGGGATTGTATCGTCACTTCCGTTCCTGATAAGATTCGAGGTCAGGTTGTCACGGCATATGTCGTGCCTGTGGAAGCTGTCGGTGATGATACGGATGGACTGGCAGAGGAGTTGGATGCTTTCTGCAAGGAAAGCAATGAGATTGCCAACTTCAAGCGTCCCCGCTATTATAGGTTTGTAAGTCAGATTCCTTTCAATGCTACTGGAAAGAAACTGCACGTGAAGATTAAGGAGACAGCTTCACGTGATTTGAAAAATGGATTGCTTTACAGGGTATAGTGTAATGTCGTCAGTACGGGACGTTGCCGTCTCCTGTCAGCATAAGAACACATAGAAAAGAGATATGGTCGTCGGACTGTCAGCAGTCAATGGCCATATCTCTTTTTTTTGCGTCAGATACAGGTAATGCGGCTTTCCTTATTATTCACGAAGTTTTCGTTATTTCTTTACCTTGAGAAAGCAGAGACGGTGAGTAATACCTTTCTTGTGTATCGAACGAACGACATACATTCCATTTGGAATATCCGTCAGGTCGATGTCTTCAGTAGGCATGAATGTCTTGATAATATTTCCTTTCAGACTCTCGATGCCGATGAGGGATGTCTTTGGACTGATGGGGAATGTATGGTTTAATTGGTTGAGTCTCAGGGTTGTTGAACATATAAGCATCGGGCAGGTCGGAGAGTTGGCAGGCTCTTTAGGTTCAATATCCTTACTGTTGTTGTCAGAGAATATTTGCCTTGGCTCGGACTCATTGCCGTATCTATCTACTGCCGTGACGGCATAAAACCAGCCCTTGGGAACAGTGATGCAAGTCCCGCGTTTGTATGTGGCAATGATATTCTTCGCATCTTGACAGTTGACGGGATATGATGTCGAGGCATAAATGTTGTAAGTAAGGTAAGAACCGTCCGAGTTGTCTTTTCCTTCTTTCCATTTCAGGCGTATTGACGTGGCAGAGACGGGAGTATATTCGATAATTGACGGAGGTTCCGGGGATCTGAAGTGATACCATGTCATGGCAGGTATGAGCGCAGGATATGTACAGTAATTGTCAGCTACATAGTCGTATATTCCCTTAGTGTTGTCAGTAAAGAATTTCGAACGGAAATATGTATGCCCCATGCCATACTGCCGGAGCACTTCAAGTTCGCGTGTTATGTCATCGAGTGCCCAGTTCTTTTCTTTAGGAGAGAGGAAATAAATGCCCAGTCCCGGAGCTACAATCCTTCCTGCAGACCTTTCCTGCCAGTCGATAGCGAAGGGGTAAAAGTTGTTTCCTTTGAAATACATCATGGGGAAGAGAGCATCCATGAGTCCGTTTTTCATCCATTCGGCAGCGTCCTGGCATACGATGTCACGTGCGTTCCATCCATGACTCCACTGACGTGGCAGGTCGGCATATTTGCCTATTGGAGAACAACTCATCATTATCCATCCCTTTTCTTTCTTCACGGCCTTGTTGATGGATTCTACGATATGCGTGATGTTCTTTCTTCCAGCATCTTTGTTCTTTATCTTTCCCCAATTCTCCGGGTATCGTATATAGTCGAGGTGTATTCCGTCGATGTCATATCGCCTTGCAATGTCTGAGCAGAAAGAGGCAAGATAATCTGACGTTGCTGCGTTTTCTGGGTTCATAAAACCCTCATCTCCAATCTTTTTGAGTAGGTTAGGTGCGGTTTTTCTTAAGTTCCTGCATCCTGCTCCGTTCCATTTGCCTACGGGAATGGTGACAACCCACGCATGAATCTGCATGCCACGTCTGTGACACTCCTCGACAGCAAAGGACAGGGCATCATAGCCGGGAGATTTCCCCGGCACTCCAGAAAGACATCCGTCCCATGGTTCTGTGTCGCAAGGGAATATCGTGGTGGCTCTTACTCTGGTCTGCAGGAAGATAAGGTTGATGCCTGCATTTTGCAGTTTGTCCAAAATGGAACAAAACTCTTTTTTCTGTTTTTCGATGGAGGTTGGGGTGTTGGCATAAGAATGCGGCCAGTCAAGACCGCCTATTGTGGTGAGCCAGACCGCCCTTACCTCGTGCAGTGGCGCAATCCTGTCGCTACAGAACTGGATAGGAGTTATCTCTTTTGTGTTTGTCTGAGCGCAGAGCCTGTTAAGGCAAGACAATGCTATCAGGGTAAAAAATACTAAATTCTTCATTTCGCCTACAAAGTTACGCTTTCTTTTTGGTAGTTCCAAATGTTTTTCTTAACTTTGCAAAGAAATTATAACTATTGTTGCATAAAATGATAACGTTTATCATTAGCCTTTTCGCTTTGGTATTAGGCTATTTAGTTTACGGAAAGTTTGTTGAGAGAGTCTTCGGTCCTGACGACCGTCCTACTCCTGCCTTGAAAATCAATGATGGAGTAGATTTCCTCGTGTTGCCTTCTTGGAAGGTATTCATGATTCAGTTTCTGAATATTGCGGGTACAGGTCCGATATTTGGAGCTATCATGGGAATGTGGTATGGTCCGTCTGCTTATCTATGGATTGTCTTTGGCTGCATATTTGGTGGAGCGACTCACGATTTCTTTTCCGGAGCCATCAGTCTGCGAAAGGGAGGTATTGGCTTGCCGGAATTGATAGGAGAATACCTTGGCCCGAATTTCAGGAAGGTGATGCTGACATTCTCTGTATTCCTGCTTATCATGGTGGGAGCAGTCTTTGTGCTCAGTCCTGCAACGCTTATCGACGGAATGATGCCTGAGGAGTTTGGTGATACTTTGATATGGTGGATAGTATTGATATTCATTTATTATATCATTGCTACTATGATGCCTGTAGATAAGATTATCGGAAGGATATATCCGTTGTTTGCAATATCCCTGCTGTTCATGGGCGTGGCGCTTTTTGTCATGCTGCTTGTCCTGCATCCTCAGTTGCCGGAGTTGTGGGATGGACTTGGAAATATGGGTGAGTCGAGGCTTGGCATCAATAATGCTGATCCATTGATTCCTGCATTGTTCATAACGATAGCTTGTGGAGCAATTAGTGGTTTTCATGCTACACAGTCTCCACTTATGGCTCGTTGTATGAAGTCCGAACGGCTTGCGCGTCCTATATTCTACGGTTCGATGATTACGGAAGGCATCATAGCCTTGATATGGGCTACGGTGTCAAGCTGGTTTTTCTATAACGAGGGATGGAGAGAGGTATGTTCTCCAGAGGTTGTTGCTCAGTTTACAGGTCAGACGGAAAAGACTGTCACACAGTTCTTTTCAGCACCAAAGGTAGTCATGCAGGTATGTAATGGCTGGCTTGGCGTAGCAGGCGGAGTGCTTGCTGTCCTTGGTGTGGTTGCAGCTCCTATTACAAGTGGCGACACTGCGTTGCGTTCATGCCGTCTCATCATAGCCGATGCTCTCAAGTTAGACCAGAAACCGATACTGAAGCGTCTTGCGGTCTCATTGCCAATCTTCGTGTTCTCTTTCCTTCTTCTTGTGTGGCAGTTGGATAATCCAGATTCCTTTAATATCATCTGGAAATATTTCGGACTTGCAAATCAGGCTCTGTCTATCTTTACCTTATGGGCAGTTACCGTTTATCTTGCGTTGAAGGGAAGGCAATATTTCATTACTCTCATTCCTGCAATGTTCATGACTTGGGTCTGCATCTCGTTCCTCTGTGTCAGCAAGCAGGCTCTCGGATTGCCTCCGTTTGTGGGTTATGCCATTGCTTTCCTTGGAATGATTGTAGTGACGGCTGCATTCTTCAGATGGCTAATCAAGGATCATGTGAGGATACAGCACAAGCGTGATTATGTAATGTTGCAGAAAAAAAGGCTGGAAGAAGGCAAGCGTGCAGTCATGAAAGATGACGTCCTTACTCAGACTCCTGTAAGAATGTAGCAACGCCCTTGAACAGAACATATTATCAAATACGATAGGAATTAGAACAATAATAAGTAGGTGTGCAAAATTATTTATAAAATCCTTGCACCGCCTACTGCGCATTATCAGCAAGTGACAACAGTCGAGTAGGATTCACTACACTCCTTTATGTCACATACTGGTTATGCATCACTAATCAATACAATCATTATAAAAATAATTTTGCACACCTACTTAGAAAATGACAATTATGAAAAAGTTTTTCATCATCATTGCCTTGCTGGCAACGACGTTAGCGGCAAATGCTCAGTTTGAGGCAGGAAAGAAATACCTCTCGGCTTCGTTGAACAATCTCGACATGAACTACAGTGGTTCAAAGGGATTCTCGCTCGGTGTAAATCTCAAAGGCGGTATGTTCCTTGAGGACAACTGGCAGGTGAACGGACAGCTTGGCTTCGACCATGTGGGCAAGCAGGACGTTGATTGCTTCCGTGCTGGTATCGGTGGCAGATATTACATCATCCAGAATGGAATATATCTCGGCGCAAACTGCAATCTTGTGCTTAGTGAGGGATATAACGACCTCCTTCCTGGCATAGAGATAGGATATGCCTATTTTGTCAACGACAAGATAACCATCGAGCCTGCCATCTATTATGACCAGAGTTTCAAGCGTCATTCTGATTTCTCCAAGGTTGGTTTCAGATTAGGACTCGGTTTCTATTTCTAAGAGAGCATTTACTGTTACGTCAGGGTGATACTATGAATTTTATTACACCTGATAATTTCCTATTTTTAAGATTATGTTAAGTGTAGAAGAACTGAACGACAGACTCATAGACTTGAGTTTTGCAGAAGATATCGGAGATGGAGACCACACCACTCTTTGCTGTATCCCTGCTGACGCAATGGGCGAGAGCAAACTTCTGGTCAAGCAACAGGGAATAATTGCTGGCGTGGAGATAGCCAAAGAGGTGTTCCATCGCTTTGACCCTGAGTTGCAGGTTGAGGTATATATCAATGATGGGGCAGAGGTAAAGCCTGGTGATATCGTGATGAGTGTGAGGGGAAAGACTCAGAGCCTGCTCCAGACGGAGCGTCTGATGCTCAATATCATGCAGAGAATGAGTGGAATAGCCACGATGACCCATAAGTATCAGCAGGCTTTGATAGATGCCGGGACCAAGACTCGCGTCCTCGATACGAGAAAGACTACGCCTGGTATGCGTATGCTTGAGAAAGAGGCTGTCAAGATAGGTGGTGGCATGAACCATCGTATAGGACTGTTTGACATGATACTTCTCAAGGATAATCATATTGATTTTTGTGGAGGAGTGCATAATGCCATCTCACGCGCCAAGCAATACTGCAAGGAACACGGCAAGGATTTGAAGATAGAATGTGAGGTGCGCAACTGGAAAGAGCTTGAAGAAGCCCTTGCAGAGGGTTGTGACAGAATCATGTTTGACAATTTCTCTCCAGAAGATACCAGAAAGGCGGTGGAACTCGTTGCAGGCCGTTGTGAGACGGAATCTTCTGGCGGCATTACATTTGAGACCATGATACCATACGCCAAGGCTGGTGTGGACTTTATCTCGTTCGGGGCTTTGACACATAGTGTTAAGGGACTTGACATGAGTTTCAAGGCTGCCGGCAGCGATAAATTGATTATTTCATGATTGTCATACCTGATATGTTGAAAGATATGTATAAAATGATAGTGTCTGCCATTCTTCTGTTATGGGGAATGTCTCAGTCATTTGCTTGTACCGACTTTATCGTAGGAAAAAGGGCAAGTGCTGACGGGAGCGTGATGTGTACGTACAATGCCGATTCTTACGGAGCTTATCATGTGCTCTATCATTCCCCTGCGGGAAAGCATGCCAAGGGAGAGATGATAAAGATATATGATGGAGATACCAATGAATATCATGGCGAGATACCACAGGTGGAGGAAACTTATAATGTAATCGGATATATCAATGAGTATCAGGTCACTATCCACGAGACCACTTACGGTGGACGTGAGGAAATGGTTGATACTACAGGCATTCTCGATTACGTCTCCTTGATGCAGATAGCGCTCCAGCGCTCCAAGACTGCCCGTGAGGCTATTAAGGTGATGACCAATCTTGCGGAGACCTACGGCTACTGCTCTGAGGGAGAGTCTTTCTCTATATGTGACCCAAACGAGGCTTGGTACATGGAGATGCAGGGTGCAGGTGTCGGTGGAGTAGTGTGGGTGGCTATCCGCATTCCCGATGATGCCATTTGCGCTCATGCCAATCAGAGTCGCATCACTACTTTCAATCAAAAGGACAGGGAGAATGTGATGTTCTCAAAGAATTGCATCAAGTATGCGCGTAAGATGGGATGGTTTGCGGGAAAGGACGCCGAATTCTCTTGGAATGCAGCCTATGCGGCTCCCGATTTCTCTGGACGCCGTTTCTGCGATGCCCGTGTATGGGCTTTCTACCGTTTCTTCTCAGATGAAATGGATGAGTATCTCCCCTGGGCAGAAGGCAAGGACAAGAACGCAAAGCCGCTTCCTCTCTGGATTGTACCTGACAGGAAACTGACGGTTCAGGACTTGATAATGGCTAACAGAGACCATTATGAAGGCACGCCATTAGAGGTGAAGAGCACCATAGGTGGAGGTATCTGGGAAATGCCTTATCAGCCTACGCCCCTCACTTATGAAGTGGATGGCAAGAAATACTTTACAGAACGTCCTATTTCTACACAACAGACAGCGATGACCTATATTACTCAAATGCGTTCATGGCTTCCAAGAGAGATAGGAGGATGCTTGTGGGTGGCAAATGACGACCCAAATATGGTAGCTTATACTCCTGTCTATTGTTGTGCAACAAAGTCACCAGAGTGTTACGATGCTCCAGGTGCTGACGATGTGACTTATTCTGACAAAAGTGCTTTCTGGGTATGCAACTGGGTAAGCAATATGGTTTATCCTCGTTACAGTATGATGTTTCCAGATTTGCAGACAGTACGTGACCGCTTGGAGAAGAAATATTTCTCACAACAACGTCAGGTAGAGGACAAGGCGAGGAAGTTGTACGCTTCCTCTCCTGCTGAGGCTGTCAGGTATCTCAATGAGTATTCATGTCACGAGGCGCAGCAGATGCTTGAAGAATGGAAGAATCTTGCCACGCTGCTTATTGTACGCTACAACGATATGGCGGTGAAGAAGATGAAAGATGGCAAGTATCTCAAGACCAAGGATGGACTTATCGTGCCTGTTGAGCGACCAGGTTATCCTAAAGAGTATGCTCGCAGAATGCATAAGTTGTCTCCCAAGAATATGGAGATACCGCAGTGAGATTGCGGTTCTTGCAAATAAAAGACGGTTTTGCAGAAAGAGAATAATCTCCTGCAAAACCGTCTTTTTATTTATTACAATTATACCTCCTCATTCTGAGAAACTATGCAACAAGGAAAAAATCCTCTACATCATCCATTCGTCGTTTTCGTCAATCTCAAACTCCAACATCAATTGAGTTACTATATGAGATGCGGTGTTGAGTTTGTACCAACCTCTTTTTTCGCATTTTGATATTGCTCCATTGGAATAAGAAGATTCTGTTTTGAGATATTTTGCAACGTCAGCTTTTACATCTTCATAAGGACGTGACGAGAAGAGGTCTATAGCTGTCATGTTATACACATGACGCACAATAGTATCAACTGGCAGTCCTTTTTCCTGGTTAGCCTCTCGCAATATCAATAAAATCTCTCGTTGGTATGCCATATCAGAAAGAGTTGTGTAGATTTAGAGTATGGTTCTCCTTTATCATGTTAAAGATACAAAAGTAGGTGATATAGGTAAAAACGAAAATAGCATCGATTTTCATCGATGCTATCAATAATGTTTTCTAAAACACTTGCTTTTCAGAGGTGCGTGGCGGAGTCGAACCGCCTTAGCTGGTTTTGCAGACCAGAGACTAAACCGTTCATCCAACGCACCAATATAGACCCGCATTTCTGAAATGCGATGCAAAGGTACTACATTTTTCTTATACTACCAAATTTTTTTTTAATTTTTTTTATTCCTTTCATTCTTTCGTGACATTTTGTCGTATTTACTGTTTCAAAAAATCGATGGAAAATGCATGAGAAAATCGCTTCGTAGTACTACCATTGCAATAACGGCGCTTTTACATGGTAATAACGGCGCTTTTACAAGGTAATAACGGCGTTATTAGGGGGTAAAAGCGCCGCTTTTGTTTCGTATATTTTCTGTGTTATGCTAATACTTTGATAATCAATAGAATAACAAATATCTGGCAATCGTGGATTGAAGGTAGTTCTTCGTTTTTATCATGATGATAAATATTTTTTATGTGCAGTCTTGTTTTCCGCTGCGCAGTAATGAATTTCTGTCTTTATGTCAGACAATAATGCGCTGCTGATGGTTGTAACTATTCAGCGATTAGGCATACATCTGCCCTCCGTGCTTAGAACAGAGCACGGATAACTGCGTATGGTGAATTGTTGTGTTTCTTGGTAGTCTCTACGACAGAGAGCAAGTCGAGGAAAGCATCTGCTCCATTGTCGGAACGGAAAGTGCCTGAGTTTTTCATTTTGATCTTGACCTTTCTGATACCCCTTTCACTTGCATTGTTATCAGGAGGTATGGCCGGATTCTCAAGGAAGTTGAAGATGTAGTCTCTACATTTGATAAGTCCTTTCTTGAGTTTTCCGAATTGCTCTGCCATGTGTTCAAGGT
>CALZJQ010000097.1 GCA_945787895.1 uncultured Prevotella sp.
TTTTATTGTTGTCCGCTAAAACTCAGAACCTCGCGTATGCGTGTGAGCATACGCGAGGTTCTGAGTTTTAGCGGACAACAATATTATAGAACAAATCTTTACGGAAGAGGAACATTAGACAACTATTTTCAAGATCGTTCCTGTGGTTTGCCTGTCCGACCAGTAATAAGCGGCAGATAGTTCTGGACAGACAATTATATCCGTGAAACAAGGAAAGAGGTTTGGCAATAACGATGATTTAGGGTCGTTATTATTGCCAAACCTCTTTCATTTACACTTCTTCCTTCGGGCAGTGTGGTACACCTGTAGGGAATCGAACCCTAATCTACGGAACCGGAATCCGTTATTCTATCCGTTGAACTACAGGTGCTCTTTATATGTCTTGTGACGCAATGACTGCTAAAAAACAACAACCAACAACCGACAACCATTACTCAATACCACTTCACATTATTGGAATATCCGGAACGCTTGTCGTATTTGAGTGCATCTGTAAGCGTTGCGGCATTACATCTGAATGAGAAATTGTAGCTCGTATATGGAGCAAGCACTACCGAACAGGACATATTGAAGCAATGGAGGTCGCGTGCCAACGATGCTGTCGTGGTAGATAGCTTGTGATAGTTGAAGTCATAACCTGACGAGAAGGATATGTTCCAGCCGTCTGAGATACGGATATTGCCAGAGAAGTTGAGGTTCTGTGTGAAGGAATACGGGTATCTCATCGTTTTCTTGTTGAACTCTCCAGAGGTATTCTCCCTCATTGTGACACCATATCCGAAGGTTATGCTCCACGGCATGGAGAACTTCATGTATCCGTCCTCGTCAGTTTCTGCCTTGCCAGCGTTCTCTTTGCGTGCGCTGTTCTGGGCTTTTACCATGGTGTCATCGACGTTGGTGTTCACGTCGTTTTCATCTTCATCATCGGTGTCATCCGTTTTGTTTTTCCTGCCTTTTTTGTCTCCGCCTCCGAACAGTTTCTTTATCTTCTCCGGATTCAGTGTGTATGAAATGTTCTGTGACATTCCCTGGAAGCGTCCGAAGCGTCCATAGCCATACTCTGTATGTGTGCCGATGTATGGTTTGCCGTTTTCATCCAGTTCGTAAGCGTATGTGGCGAAGACTGCATTTAGGTTGAACGTATAGTTCTTCCACCACTTTAGTCGCAGGGTCATTGAGAGGTCGCTCCACGGACGTACTTTTGCAGCCATGTTGTATGACATGTTGGCTGAGAGTTCGTCGATGATGCTTATCTTCTTTGAGCCTATCGAGTCGTCGTCACTCTTGACTTTCATCTCGATGTTGTTGGACAGAGACATGTTGATGCTTCCTGTCTTGCCTCGTCCAGGCACTCCGAACATACCGTTTTCGTATGGCGAATACTGCACGAGAGATACGTTGCCGTTGGCATCAGTCTTCTGGTATGTGTCGTAATAGCCATAGCGTGATGCGCTGAAGTCCGGCGCATAGCTGAATCCTATTGACGGTTTCAGCACGTGGCGAATGGCTTGTATCTTGTCTCCGAATATCTTCCTGTTGGGTAGCCACATACCGTAGATGGTCGTGTTTGCCGAAATGGAGAGGTTCCAGTTGTACACGTTGTGGAAGCCATATATGGTGTCGCGCACTTCCCGTTGCCTTAGTTCATCCCAAGATTTCTTTACCTTGTTGGTGTACATACGGTCGGTAAAGTTGAAGGAAGGCGATACGTTCAGGTACTTGAACAGTGTGAACGATCCGCTGATTGGGATATTGTGCTGCATTGCATTCTTCCAGTCCTTTATCAGGTTGGAGTGCATGAGCTTGTCTTCCTTCGTATTGATGGAGTTGGACAGATGTCCTGTGTAGGACATAGATATTTTCTCGTACCATTTCTCTTCTCCTGCCTTGTTTTTCCTTTTGAAAGGGTAGAAGCGTGAGATAGAGATGTTGAGGTCAGGCAATGTCATCGAGATGGTGGAGTCACGCATGTTCTGCGAGAGATTTGCTGAGGACGACAGGTTGAGACCTATGCTTGAGAAGCCTGTGCTCCATGATACGGAAGAGGTACGCGTACTCTGTGACCTGTATGACGGGTTGTACAGGGATGACAGGTTGTTGGTCTCGTATGATGACGTGGCAAAGTTAACGCTGGCGGACAGGCTGCTGAACGGGTTTGCCTTTGAGTCCTGACGGTGACTCCATTGCAGCTTGAAACTGGTCGTCTTGCTGTAGTCCGCCAATCCCTTTTCTCCAGTCCTCGTATCCTGGTAGCTGAAATAGAACGAACCTGAGTATTTGTATCTCTTCTTATAGTTGGATGCGGCAGAAAAGCCCCACGAACCCTTAGTGTATATCTCGCCCAGGAGCTTGAGGTCTGCATGGTCTGACAGGGCAAGATAGTAGCCTCCATCCCTCAGGTAGAATCCCCTGGAAGTCTCATCTCCGTAGGTCGGCATTATGAAACCGCTGGAGTAGCTCTTGGAAAACGGGAAGAAACCGTACGGGATTGCGAGAGGTAACGGCACATCCTGCACTACGAGGTATGCAGGACCGAATATCACGTCTTTGCCCGGACGCACCTTTGCCCGTGAAAGAGCTATGTAGAAATCAGGATGTTCGTCATCACAGGTGGTGTAACGTCCGTGTTGCAGGTACATGTTGCCTTCGTTATCACGCTTGGAACGCTCTGAGATGAGGAATCCGTCTTCCTGCTGGGTATATACATTCCTTATGAGTCCTTTCTTCGTTTTGAAGTTGAACGCCATTGTGTCACTCGTATAGGAGTCGTTGCCCATCTGAAAGACAGGAGTCCCGGAAAGTGCTTTTGCCGTGGAGTCATATTTCCCCGTGGCATGGACGAGGCTTGAGTCGAGAGTGACGTATATCTTTTCGCTCGTGAGGTCCATGTTTTCGTATTTCACGTTCGACTCTCCATAGAGGTGAGCTTTCTTCGTGGAAGCATGATACACGAGGGAATCGCTTGCCTTGTATGCTACAGGAGCATCTATGCCGTTCTTTTTCTTTCTGTTGATGGAGTCAAGACGTATGGAGTCGTCTATGCTCTCGTTATGCCTTTTTATGGCAAGCTGCAGCGAATCGAGACCTTCATCTCCACCTAAGACCGTGTCAGCTGGCATGACTTTGCCGCTGTCTGTCTTAGCTGTCGTATCTTGAATGGAAAGCGTGTCGTTTAACTCCTTGAGTTGAAACTCGTGCTTCTTTGCCTCCGTACTGTCATTATTGTCTGCCGTATGTGTGCCATAAAGGGATGTATTTCCCCCTGCCATTATGAAGATAATGGTTATGAACAGCAGAAATATGGTTGTTCGCGTGCGCATTCGGGGTGCAAAGGTAAGAAATATTCTTGATATTTGGAAGAAAAATCATCAACTTTGCACTATTTTTATGATAAAATTAATCTGCGTTCACATTTCTACTGAAAATATTTCGTGCCATAGCATGAAACGAGCGACTCCGTCATCACCAAATTTCTGAAGGCTTCTGACCACCTTTTCCAAGGGTTTTTCTCTCTCGGGGTGTGTCTTGGAGAAGAATTTGTCGGCATAGCAGATGACTTTTTCCATTGTGGTCTCGGGGAGGAAGTCTTGTGGTGGAAGGGGAAGTCCTTGGCTCATTATCTGTTCTCGGGTCAGTCCGGCTCCGGTATGCCGCTCGCAGACTCTTGCATATACTTCGATTTCTTCTCCTGTTAGTCCGAAAAGAGCCGCATCCTGGCGCAGCATGTCTGCTCCGATGCGTCCGTGGCAGATGTATGGTTCGCTGCCGAAGCATTCTATTCCGCCTGCATCGCAGCGAATGATGCCGATGTCGTGAAGCATGGCAGCCGTTTCTACAGTCTCTCTGTCGAGCATCAGTTCGGGGTGGATGTCGCATATCTTGAGAGCTTTCTCTGCCACTTTCCTGCTATGTGTCGTGAGGATGGCTTTCAGTTTGGGAGAATCGTAGTAGTGGTCTATTATTCTTTCTTGTAGGGACATGTTGTCTTGTTGTTTTGTTGTTTAGTTGTTTAGTTGTTTGGTTGTTTGGTTGACTTGTGGCTTTGTTTGATACACAAACTTCCGCAAAACCTTATGACCGCAGAACCGCAGAACCGTAAAACCGCATAACCTTATAACCAAAGAACCGTAAAGCCGCAAAGCCATCGCCCCTTATCCCTCTATCTTCCTGCGAATTTCCTCGATGAGAGGTATGACTACCTTGCGCAATACCTTGTCGTTGAGGCGGTGCTCGCCTTCGAAACGTGTGGCATTGGGATAGTTTTTGCGAAAGAGGTCGTAAGTCTTTACTACGGGGTCATTGATGCCGAAGAGTCCGAAGCATTTCTCCTTGTCGTCATCAGTTATGTCCTTAAACTGTTGACGTTCTATCATATTGTGATGCTGGATGATTTCACGGGTCACCTTAAACTCCTTCTGATTGTCCTTCCTTCGATTGTAGAACTTGTGTACTCCTGTCTTCAACACGCTGCTTGCCGTGGACATATTGAGGGCAGGATTGACGCAGATGCGGTAATAGCCTTTCATCTGATGCGCATACATTCCGCCCATGCTCGTTCCTATTACGAGGTCCACCTGTTCTTCCTTGCAGAGGTCTCGCAGGAACGGCAGTGCCTCTAAGGGGTCTAATGGGATGTCGGGTGCGATGACTGTGTCGTTTGGCAGCATATTGCGCAGGTTTTCTACCGTGCCGCTTGCTCCTGATGAGCCGAAGCCGTGGAAATATATTATCTTCATGAGTGTCGTTGTTATGTTTTTATAGTTTGTTTTTTGATATGGTATGCAGCCTTTAGTTGCGTCTTTGTCCGTTATTTTTCAAAATGCTGATAGTCTTTGCTGTTTTTCCAGTCGCCTCCCCAGCGGAATCCATGTTGCTTGAACAGCCTTACTGCGAGGTCGTTGCTGTCCAGTTTCATTGGTATGTCCTTGCGCTTTCCACGATTGTGGGCATATTTCCGGGCGGATGCAGGCTCTATCCTGTTGCCTTTTACGTAAGGATTGTAGAGGGGGTTGACGTCGATGGCGAGTCCGAGACCATGCTTTGAGATGCGTGTGCGGGACCCGGTCATTGTTCGGTAGCAGAAGCAGGAGGTGTTGTTGGCTTCCATTGATGCTTCATCGCTTGCGTCATACTCGTCGATGAGGCGTACCTGATGGATGGCATACCTTGCCTTGTAGAGTTGGCTGAAGATTTCGATGAGGTCATCTGCTATGCTTTTGTGGCAGATTATCTCGCCTTTCCGCTCCTTTCCGTTGCCGTCAATGTGCAGTATGCAGAGATAGCGCAGGTCATTTCTTCTGACATTGCTGTGCTCAGGCACTGACCTCCCCTGCATTTTTTTCCATACAGAGTCGGGGATGGTGCTTATGGAGAAACCATCTTCCGCCTTTGCCGTAGCGCAGAGGAAAACTGCCATGACAAGTAGTATTCTGACTGCTGACATATCTGTGGATGTAAATGACTGGGTTTGATGTAATGCTGAAGGTATGTAGGTCTTGTCTTCTGGCAATCAGGCGACTACGGTTCTTTCTTGCCGAAACTGGAGTCAATCTTTACCAGTGATGCGATGATGAAAGTTATTGCGCAGCAGACCATTACGACGAGGAAGAAGGAACGGTAGCCTACCGCTTCTTGCAGTGCGCCGGCAAACAGTCCCGGTATCATCATCGAGAGTGCCATGAAGGCTGTACACAGGGCATAGTGTGAGGTCTTGTAGTTTCCGCGACTATAATAAATAAGGTAAAGCATATAAGCTGTAAATCCGAAACCATATCCGAACTGTTCTATAAAGACGCAGATGTTGATAATCAAGAGGCTTGAGGGCATGGCATAAGCCATATAGACATATACGATGTCGGGCAATGTGATGGCGCAAACCATTGGCCAGAGCCATTTTTTCAGTCCGTCACGTCCGGCGCATATTCCTCCGAGTATTCCTCCAAGCGTGAGACCTATCACGCCCACCGTGCCCTGTACGAGTCCGTATTCCTGTGGCGACAGTCCGAGTCCTCCATTATGGATGGAGTCGATGAGGAAGAGGGCGGAGACCTTTGCCAACAGTCCTTCCGGCATACGGTAGAGCAGCATGAAGAGTATTGCTATGAGAAACTGCTCTTTTCCCAGAAACGTGGATATGGTCTTGCGGAAATCTCTCAGTATGGACATTACCGTGACGCTCTTGATGTCGTCACCGATACCGTCGCCTTCTATGTCGAGCACGTGAGTACGTGGCTCATCCTCGGACGGATGGGGCAGGATGTATGAGTGCCATAGCCAGAGGGCAATGAAGATTCCCGTCACTCCATAGAACATAAGGCTCCAGGAAAATGGGATGCTGTTGCGGAAGATTACCTGCAGGTTGCCGGCTATCATGACGAGTATTCCTTGTCCGAAGATGGTGGCAAAGCGGTAGAATGTGGAGCGGATGCCTACGAACCATGCCTGGTCGTGCTGTGTCAGTCCAAGCATATAGAAGCCGTCGGCAGCTATGTCGTGGGTGGCACTGGAGAATGCCATGACCCAGAAGAAGAACAGCGTGCCTTGAAGCCAGAAGTCGGTGGGGATTGTAAATGCCACGCCTCCGAACGCTGCGCCGATGAGCAGCTGCATGGAGGTAATCCACCAGCGTTTTGTCTTTATCAGGTCAATGAATGGACTCCACAGGGGCTTGATGACCCAGGGCAGGTAGAGCCATGAGGTGTAGAAGGTGATGTCGGCATTTGACATTCCCAACTGTTTGTAAAGGATTATCGAGATGGTCATTACTGCCACGTAAGGCAGGCCTTCTGCAAAGTATAGGGTCGGTATCCACGACCATGGTGATTTCTTATTCATCAGGATTTGTTGTTTGTCGTTTCTGTGTAGGTGGACTTCTTATGCTTGGCTGTCTGTCGGTTGTCTGTGACCTGCCGTCCTGGAAGTAGAAGGGCGGGAATGCTTGGGACGGGATTCGTCAGTATGCCTTGGCAATCTCGGCTCCCGTGTAGTAGTGCAGAAGTATGGCATTGTACTTGAAACCCTTTTCTCCCATCACTGCCGCACCTATCTGGCATAGCCCGACTCCATGTCCCCAGCCGCGTCCTTTGAGTACAAACCATGAAGGGACGGTAGTGCTGTCTGCATCCGAGATAATACATTTCTCTTCGTTGAGACGCTCTGCCTCGAAGGCGGAACTGTAGAGGTGTGACGTGGAAAGCACCTTCCTTATTTCCAATTCTTTTCCTATCGTAAACGAACGCTTTGTCCCAATGATTTTCAGCATGGAGATACGTCCGCTTTTGCCGCGTTCAACGGCTTCGAGAGCTATGATTTCTCCAAAGTCTATCTTCGTGTTCCCGGTGATGAGCTGCTGCAGTTCTCTCTGGGAATACTCTACAGTCCACGTGTAGAAATCGTGGGTCTCTTGGTCATAGTTGTTCAGCACCTGGGAGAGGATGTTCTTGTCTGACGTGTTGCAGTATGGGTCCTTCACGGATTTCAGGTAAGGCATGGTGATGTTTTCCCAGCAATACTGATATTCTTCCGTCGTTCCGCCACAGCATTTCGAGAAACGTGTGTCGCATATCTCACCGTCATGTACGAGTATCTGCCCGCTGGTAGATTTTACAGCCTCAATGACCATGGGGTTTGCGGCATTCGTGATACCCTGGTAACGCTGGCAGTGGTCGTCCGCACATACGTCGAAGATGGTGTGGTCTTCGCGGTCATACCAGCGGATGAGGGAGTCTTCATGCTTTTCAAAGGAGAAGAAGCTGTCAGCCTTGTCCTTGAGGCGCTTGCGTTTTTCTATCTGCGCCAGAAGCCATGAGCGGGAGATGACCGCATGGGCCTTGAGCAGTTCGAGGCTGGACGTGGCTGACATCTCGCTCGAAATGACACTCTCCAAGTAGCGTTCTACGTGCAACTCGTTGATGGCGCATATCTTTCCTTCATCGACGACGAGGCGCAGCGTGCCAAGAAATGTCTGCGTCTGTTTCCGTTCCCAATGGAAATGGATGCCTATCGTGACATCGGAAATGGAGAAAGACGAGTCTGCTGACAGCGGATGGAAGGTGAGATGGGAATAGTTGTTTCCGTTCCAGCGTATTCCACCCTCGGAAATCTCAACCACCTGTCTGCCTGATACCTCGCATCCTTTGGCGTTGTATGGAGCGTTGAGCGTGAATTCTATTTTTTCCGCACTCACTATTCCTACCTTCACTTCTGGCATCTCACCGTCCTTGAAGGATATTTTCAGCTTGCTCTTTCCCTCCTTGCCTGTGTCGGTAGGGCTGACTGCCTCGCCGGCTATCATGTCGGCAATCTCCTTCGTGATGCCTACTTCTGCGAGAATGCCGTATGCAGTGCTTTGCGTCAGGCGGTCAAAGTCCTCCCTGCGGGGCGTGATGATGAGGCCAGCCATGTCCAATGCTCCCGGTGATATGATGTATTTCCCTTCATTGTCAGCAGAATAGCAGTCAGGGCGGTGCTTTCTTCTCGGGATGATTGCTGTGACATATTCGTCAGCCTCCCGCCAGGACAGGATGTTCATCATCGGCTCTTCTTCTGCCCGAGCGTCAGCGTATGGTATGGGGCACACCTTCTCTATGGCGTGGTAAAGCCTGCGGAACAGTTTCTTGTCTGAGTCGATGCAGTGTGTCCGGATAATGAACACGGGACATGGGTAGTCTTCCAGCATCGTGATGTCCTCGCTTTCGTTGAGTGAAAAGACGGGAATGAGCTTTTCTCTTCTTTCATTAAGGATACGCTGCAGGGGTACTGTTCCGGAAGTGCCTGCCTGAAGGTGCATATGGTCGGGAGCAGAAGCACCGCAGCGTGGACCGTTGTAGAAAACCATCAGCTCGGGATATGTCGTCAGAAGGCGGTGGATTTCCTGATAATGGCCTGCTATGCGCTGCGGCTTGTGTTCGGGACACGGCAACGTGAAATGTTCCGGCAGGATAGGGTAGGGGTTGACAAGCATTTCCAGGATGGCGTCTCCCTTGGAGTTGCGTATGAGATGGCTTGTCTGTTCGTCAGGTCTGTTTGACTTGCAGAGGAAACATGGACGCTGCTCCAGGCTGCCCTTGTCTATTCTCGCTCCCGTGGAAACCATTCTCGCAGGGTTGTATTGAGCCTTGATGTCACCCAGCGTTTTGGTCTGGACGGAGGAAAGCGCACGGTAACGCTGCCGTGTCTCTCGCCACATGTCCAGCTGCCTGTCAAGGAAACGTGAAGAGGCATTGGCGCAAGTGGCTGCCGAACGGTTTTCGTTCTGTCGCTGACGTGCCTTTATCTCTATCGTGCGGAGACGGTCCTTGTACAGGTTGTTGGCATTGATGCGGTCGATGGAAAGGGCGGTGTCGCTGTTTCCTCCCCATCTGCGGCAGAGGTACAGTTCGTCATAGATGCGCCCGATACGATGGTTTCGGGAGAAACGTAAGCCCAAGGCATAGTCTTCGCCGTAACTGGTGTTCGGAAAAGGCATTTCTCTGACAAGGGGAGTGAAGAATGCGCGCGGCGCACCGAGTCCGTTGATGCGCAGCGCATTGTTGGGACCGTTCCCGTCTGTCCATTCCCTGTGGTCTATGATGCCGGGAGGGAGGGTGTTGAGTTCAAAGTCGCACATTCGGTACGCTCCGATGACCATGGCGGCTTTTTGCTCATAGAACGCATCTACTATCTTCTGAAGGGTGTCCTCTCCGGAATATAGGTCGTCAGAGTCTAATTGTACGGCAAAGCGTCCGCAGCGGCAGTCCTGCACGGCTACGTTCCAGCATCCGCCAATGCCGAGGTCTGTGCGTTCGGGAATGATATGTATGAGCCTATCGTCCTTTATGGATGAAAGTATCTCTGACGTACCGTCGGTAGAGTGGTTGTCCACTACTATTACGTTATATATGAATGTAGTCACCTGAGACAGTACGCTGTTTACTGCGTCTGATATCGTCTTGGCTCGGTTGAATACAGGTATTACGACAGATGCCTCCACCTCAAAGTCCTGTTCGTGGAAATCAGGCTCGATGCGGTTTGTCGTATCTGTCCTGGCTCCTATGGCTTCAAGGTGGGATGTGGCGGCTCGTTCCATCTCTACCTGCACCTCACGGTTGCGGGAATTGACATAATCAAACTGTTTCTCTCCGCTCTTTCTCGTGTCCAGTTCCTCTTCCGTGTAGAGGAATTCATTGAGGTGGAAGATGCTTCCCCGGCGGGACAGGAAAAGTCGGAGGTCATACAGGGCTGCGAAATCATAACTGTCATGTTCCGATTTGCAGTATTCCTTCAGAAGAGACGTGCGGATAAGAAGCAGTTGGCCGAAGTCGAAATCGTCACGTATGCTGCCTGTATGATAGTCTATCGTAGGATGCTTCTCCGTCTTTCCGTCTATGACAGAATAATGGTCTGCGTAAAGCATCGCGCATCCACTCTCGTCAGCAACGCTGACCATGCGGTTCAAGGCAAGCATTCCGATGGATACGGGCGTTGTCTTTTGGGAAATGAGGACGTAATCTGCATTGGCACTTTCACCTATTTTCAATATCGTTGCCGTAGATGTTAGGTTGTCAGTCCTTATCTCCCTTACATCTTTGGGAAGGCATCCCAAGTCTCCTCCTGTAGTAGAAGTGAGCACATATATGTCGTTTATCATCCTCTCTCCAGAGATATTGTTCAGCATGGACGTATAGTCTGCCCTGCTGTCAATAGGGAGGAAGATGTCAATTTTTTGCTTCATATCTATCAGTTTTATGCTATTTGAGTACAAAGTTACAGTTTTTTTTCATAATAAAGGCACGTAATCCGCAATTTTTACCACATTCCCCGACACTTCCATTCTCCATCCACATCCGTTGTCATTCTCTAACAGTCATATTTCCTCCATTCCCATCATTATCCCCGCCATTTCCCAAATCCCTGCAAATGACAAAAAGTAAGTATATTTGGATAACTGCTTACAAAAAGAAAGATATTCGACGTGAATTATAACGATAATTATTAAAGACTATTAAAAAAGCCCGTGTAAAACAAAAGCATAGCTTTTACCCTCCAAAAGCATAGTTATTACAAGGTAAAAGCATAGCTTTCGCAACGTAATATC
>CALZJQ010000098.1 GCA_945787895.1 uncultured Prevotella sp.
TTGATATTTTACTGTGAGAACGCAGTTCACCCGTTCTCGTATGTCATCAGCAAAGTTGAAGATGGATGCGGGATATCAGGTGAGGGAATATTTGATGGTGATGACACATACGCTCTATCAATAGCATGTCTTTCATCAGGCATCTATACTATAGAGATAACAATAGGAACAACGATATATGAGGGAGAGTTTGTGATAGAATAAAAACGACTCTATGCGCATGGTATTGCAGTTATTCATCGTTTCCGGGAATCGCGCCGTTGTGAAAGGTCTCGCTGTCATGCTACATCGTTTGCGGAGGTTTTGCGGAGAGAAGTCGCATAACAGGAAATCATGAGGAGAAAACGAAAAGCAATAATAATCATGTACGATAAAAGGGGAAGCCGAAAACCTTTGACAGAGTAGGCAAAAACTAACAAAAAAAATCATAAATGAAGAAAAACGTAATTAAGACGGCAGTTGCAGCAGTATGTGTAGTTGCAGCAGGAATGGGTGGTTTGAAGGCATATAACACCGCAAACCAGCCAGAGGCAGACTTGCTTCTCGCAGAGAATGTGGAAGCATTGACCTCCTGTGATGCTTTTGCATCAGCTTCATTAAAAGTATTATTTAAAACTATTACTGCTACCGCAGAACTCAATTGTAAAGGAAGCAAAGGGACATGTTCTATTCCTGCTAACGATTATGGTTTGACAGCAAGATGTAGTGGGAAGCAAGTGAGTTATGTATTGAAAGTTAATGGTAAACAAGTTAATTAAAAATGATCATGAAAAAAATTTTGACAGGTGCGTTTTGTTTATCAGTTTTGTTTGCATACAACACTCTTTTAAAAACTAACAAGTCAGTATCTGTGCTAACAGATGATGTTGAAGCCTTGTCTGCGTGTGAAGTAAGCCTTACAAATGCAAAAGGTAAAAATGTAAAATATGAATGCGCCGGAGAAAATGGAACATGTTTAATTGATGAAGAAGTTGAAGTAAAAGTTAAAATATATGGGATTACAACAACCGTAAAAACTAAGGTTCAAGCCACTTGTTCCGGAACTCGGGTATCATAGGGGATAATTCATATGCAGAAAGTATTTATGTGATAATAAAACTTGGAACGTTTTATGACGTGGTTTATTATGGTTGTGTTTCATATTTTGGACTGTTTTGTATTTACTCATAGGTATAAGTAGTCAGCTACCCTTTTTGTGCATCCAAAACACATCGAAAATCAGAGATTAAGTCGTTCCTATTTATTATTCCATTCAATTTTTGCAAGTCTAGAACTGCATGGAATTTAGCACTATGAATTACTCACACATACGAGTAAAACGAGGACGTGCAGGGATTAATACATAATCCTTATACTACCTAGATGATAGTAATAGCGAAATGTTATGCGTGAAAGAGCAAATCAGACCCAGCATTTCAGGACGACAATATAGTTATTGTTTTCTTCTAAAGGTATGCACTCATTCATCGAGTATGCACCTCGATTACTCATAGCGTTGTTTTACTGGCAATTCTAAACTTGCGAAATTTGAATCATTTTTATCATCACTATGTGATTTTTCTTGTCATTTCTAAGCAAATAATGATTGTAAAAGTCAATCAAAAGTTGTGATTATTCAAATTAACGATTATATAACATAAATAATGAAATATAAAATTATATATATTGAGAAAATTTCAATTATAAAAAAGCGCAAATTATATATATTTATTTTCTTTGTATTTTCTTTAGTTGTACAAAAGAAATTCAACTTCCAGTAAGCTATATTGCGGATGATGTATTGTCACATTCTTGTCAATGCACAGTAACAGAAGTTATGGGTGTTAATGATTCCATATATTCTGGTGTTAATGATTTCTTCGTTTATAAAGATAGTATTCTAATCATTACCAAAACAAATCCTACTGATGGATGTTTTATCGAAATTAGAAAATTAGGAAATAAAGAAATTTTGACTCAATTTTTTCCAAAAGGAAATGGTCCTTCTGAATTACTGAGTGCGAATGTCGATTTGAACAAGAATATTTTGTTTGTTAATGATTATGTTAAATCAAAGTTTTCGTTCATAAATATAGATTCTGCTATTGCCAATAAAAATTATAAATGTATATTACGGAGTAATAAAATGACAATGTCGCCTACTGTAGTACCATATTATAACAAATATTTGATCGAAAATCCTTATTGTTTCTGTGATAGCAATATAAATGTATATCAGGGAATAGAGCAAGGTGTACCGCGTTTTTTGGTTATTGAAGATGGAAAAGAAAATGCAGATAAAGATAATTACGAATTCAACCCGAGAAATGTTGCAGTTGATGGTCGAATTGCATGCGACTTAGAAAATAGAAATTTTGTGTATGCACATTTCGGACAATCAATTATTGAGTTTTATGATAGTACATTAACCTTAAAGAAAATGTTGAAAGGTCCCAAATGCATGGACATAAGATATGATTATTATGATAGTAAAAAGAATACAAAACAGATTATTTACAAAGATAGAGTTCCTTATTCTTATTTAGGATATTGTTGTGATGAAAAATACGTGTATTTAATGTATATTGGTGATTTTTTTGTTAACGAATCAGATATTTATAAAATGACTACATATATTTTAAAATTTGACTGGGAGGGTAATTTCCAAAAATCCTATCATATTGGAGCATATTTGTCATCTATTTCAAAAGGAAAAGAAATTGATACTTTTTATGCAACAGCATTTAATCAAAGTGGGGAAAAAATCCTCATAAAAATCAATTAATATATGGAAAAAATAGTGTTATATTACATTACAATATTCATATCATTCCTATTTGTATCATGTGATATTAATGTTACGAAATACTCTCCTGATGAGTATATTAAAGTATTGAAAGACGACAATAAAGCAATTTATTGTCTGGAAGATTCCAGTTTTCATATAAACAATATGCCTAAAAAACTTCCCGAGACATATGTTGTTTATATATTGAATGCTTCATGTTCGTTTTGTATCTATACATTTGTAAAATTTTATAAAGAAAAAGAGCTTATGTGTGATATTCCCGTTTGTATTATCATAGATAAAGATTACAGAGACCAAGTGGAGTACTACTTGGAACAGGCAAATATAGAAATTGATTCAAAAAAAATTATAATAACAGAAAATAATAAGATAATAAATGGCAATATAGACAATATGGATTTGAATGGTCATCTTTATCTTATTAATAAAAGTAGTATTAAAGAACATGTTTGTTATATTGATAACATGCAGTTTTGAATCTACTCATGAGTCCACGTGAAAAAGTTCTGGGTACTTTCAGATTAAAAGATGATGTTTTTCGATGCCACGGAAGCACTTTGGTGGCTGTTGACAATATAATATATATATCATTTTTAAGATAATTTTTGCACAGTTACTTAACAATAAAAAAATGACAATAAAGTATTTTGGACTTTTGTGCGTATTTGTCGCATGTTTTTGTTCATGTTCCTTTGATATTGGCAATTCACTTGACTTAGCAGGAAATAACAGTAGGGAATTGGAAGTCGTATTAGAACATTTCGAACAAAATCCCAATTCTCTAAAATACGAGGCTACTAAGTTCTTGATAGAGAATATGCCTTACCATTATACCAATACAGGTGAAGCTGTTGATAAGTTTGACGAATTATTTCTCAACACATCAAAAGAGGCTTTGAATAAGAGGACGGAATTTTTCAACAAGCATGCGGATAGCATCAAGGCTTCTATGCCACCAATGTATGATATAACAACGATGAAGGCGGAATATCTTATCAAGGCGATAGATGATGTATGTGATATGTGGTGCAACTCTCCATGGCATGAGAAGTATGACAAGGAGATATTCTTTGACTACGTGCTTCCCTATCGCATTGAGCATGAGCCATTGAGTGATTGGCGACAGACTATCAGCGAGGAGTTTCCACTTCTTACTGATAACGTAGTGCTATCGCGCAGAGGAATGCAACTTGAAAGTGAGGATGCAGAATGTGTTGGATGTATCAAAAAGGAGAATGGAGGTGCTTCTGGCGGCATTGCAGAAATGATGTCGAATGGGAAAAGTTCTGTGTCATTTGTCATAAACTCTGAAAGAAATACCCGTAAGAGACTTATTCTGAAATATGCTGCTTCTCCTAAATTAGTTAAGGCAACCGTGCGTATCAATGGCAAAGTAGTGGATACTCTTCGTCTTGCTCCTGGAAAAAACATGGATTCTTTTGTAGAGAAATGGCATCACAGGCCATATTCTCTCACGAAAGGAAAGAATGTAATTACAATTGGTGAGGCAAGTGATACTCTCTGTATTGACTATATACAGTTGGGTGCCGTAGAAACAGTTAATAGGTCTCAGTTGGTGGATTTCTCGTCCAGCTATTATAGCTTGATTAATAAGGAATCACATCATTATGTCACCTTTGACACATTAAATGTAAGGAAGTTGGGAGCTATAGAATTGTTGCCATACAAGAAGGATTGCAAGGCACAATGGCTACGATTTGATAGTGAGGGTTATCCTTTGTGGAAGATGGGATATTATAACCAAAGCAAGGAAGATGCGTGCATGGAGATGTATCCTATCACAGCAGATGTTACGGTTGGTTTTGGAAAATATGAGAACCGCCCCTTTAAACAATGGGCATTCATACCTGTGGAAAATGATTCATACCGCATACTGAACAAGCATACGGGAATGTTTCTTGATGCACGAAAAGATTCTGTGACAGGCAAGGAAGTCTTGATTCAGAATCCATATAAGGAATCTAATAGTCAGGTATGGGAGATGAAGAAACTGGGTATCAATCCGTTTGCCAACAAGTTCTTTAAATTAAACTCTGCCATTTCTGAAGCAATGCGTGTGTTGGATATCACACATTCATTTGAATATTATATTCATAATGGACCTTTCTTGTCAAAGGGTAGTTCTATCATCAAGACAAAGAGCGGAAAGTGCGCTGACGAGACGGCTTACTCTGTGATGCTTTGTCGCTATCTTGGAATACCGGCTGCATTCGAGTTTACTCCTCATTGGGGAAACCGAAGTGGTGGTCATTCATGGAGCGTACTGATTGATACAAATGGAAAGAACATACCTTTCTATTCTGGGAACCAACCCGGCGACACAGCCCATTATTTCTATTCATACATCAAGCCTAAGGTGTTCAGATACAGATACAGGCTTAATGATGAGATAGTGGAAGATCTGAAAGGTGAGGAATCTGTACCAAAGATATTCAAGTGCCCTCGATATACTGATGTAACAGATGAATACTATACCACTACTGATGTAGAACGAATAGTTCCTGAGGAGTACAAGGATAGAAATGTGGCGTATATCTGCGTATTCGACAACAGAAACTGGGTGCCTGTCTTTTACGGAAACATCAGTTGGGGCAAGGTGAAGTTCAAGTCTATGGGACGTGGAATTGTATATATGGCTGCCTTATACGAAAATGGTAGGATTGTGCCATTCGGGAATCCGTTTGTGATAACTCAGGATGGAAAGGTAAGGGATATTGCCGTTGATACGAAGAAGAAAACAAAGATGACATTGCTGAGAAAGTATCCATTTATGGGTGCTCAGGATTTCTTCAATAGCAGAATGGACAACGGACAGTTCCAAGGAGCAAACAAAGCTGATTTCTCTGACTGTGTAACACTTTATATTCATAAGGGAATTACCAATGGTAACTGGTATAAGATTCCAATCAAGAATACTACGGAATTCAAGTTCCTTAGATATATGGGTGCTAAGGGATCTCACTGCAATATCAACGAATTGGAGTTTTATGATAGTACAGGCAAAAAGATAGAAGGTACAATTATCGGTACTCAGGGAGAATCTTGGTGTCCCAAGGAAAAGGTCTTTGACGGTGACATCCTTACAGGCTTTGGAGGTAATACTCCTGATGGCAACTGGGTAGGTCTGAAACTTGCAAAGCCAACATCGGTATCCAACATAAGGTATATTGGCCGCAATGATGGTAATGGAATTGAAAAAGGAGATAAATATGAGCTGTATTGCTGGAATGAAAAGGGGTATTGGAAATTGATAGCCAGAAAGACTGCTGTTGACAATGTCCTTCATGTTAACAACATCAATCCTGGCGGTTTGTATATTCTGAAAGATGTCACCAAGGGTGTAGAAGAACGAATCTTCACCTACGAGAATGGTAAGCAGGTGTGGTGGTAAGTCATGAGTGAATAGTGAAAAGTTAATAGTGAATAATACTGATTTGAGTTTTTCTGATGAGTGGAAAGAACAAAGAAAAGACAAGAACGGCATTACGCATTACGCTCGGAGTATGCTTCATATTCTCGGGCGTAATGAAAGCCGTTAATGTGTATTCTTTCGCACAGGAGATAAGGCTGTATATTGAGGCATGCATGGATTCTTTTTGTCTGCAATGGACGGTGGAGATTGCCGTGGTTATATGCACAATAGAGACCGTAACAGGTTTATTGGCATTAAGGAAAAAATACGAATCAATAGTGGCTGTTGTTTTCCTTGGAATGATGTCTTTCTTTGTTTGGCTAACCGGCATTAATCTGTTCTATCCTTCATTGATGGGTAGTATAGAGTCTTACGGCTGCTTTGGTGAACTGATACATTTCTCACCTTTGGTTTCGTTTATTAAAAGCGTAATGCTATTGCTTATGAGTTTTGGACTAATAGCAATTACGAATTATAAATCACGAATAAACATGGTTTCTCTAAAAGACATTCTTACAGATGGTAAGATGTATGTAACGTTCGTGGTTGGAGCATTACCTTCTCTGTATTCGTATTTATGCTTTGAGAATATGGAGCATGAGTATTATATTGCTGGGTATATTGCATTGTGTGTTTTGGGTGGAGTGTTGTTTAGGGATTAGTGTTAAAGTTTCAATATGTCAATAGGAAATAGGATTTTTAACGGTATAGTTAATGTAATAATATCTGCGGCAGCGATGTATGGATTGTGGTTGTTGATGCGTGTTTGCGTGTTTGACTATTTCACAATTCCCACAAACTCCATGTATCCTACGCTGAAGCCGGGTGACAAGGTTGTTGTGAATAAGTTGTTGATGGGTGCAAGGATATATACAAACTTTGACTTTGACATACATGGGCAGGAACTGAAATCTTTCAGGGTGAAGGGCATTAGACAAGTCAGTCATAATGATATTGTGGTGTTTAACATTCCTATTCATAATGATAGCATTTGCTTTATAATCAACAAGAATATGTGTAAGAGGGTTGTCGCAATTCCTGGCGATAGCCTCAGCATCGTGGATGGTTTCTATAGGAACAATAACTATTCAAAGATGCTGGGATTGGAGGAAATGCAAAAAAAACTGATTGAGACTCCAGACTCAATGATGTATGGAATAGTGATGGATGCCTATCCATTTAATGGTAATGTGCCTTGGAAGATAAAGCAATTTGGTCCGATGTATGTTCCGAGGAAAGGAGATGTCATTAAACTTGCTCCAAATGATGCTGTAATATATAAAAGGATGTTAGAATGGGAATTGGGCAAGAAAATTACATGGGATAGACAAAGGAATGAAGTATATGCTGATGGCAAACTTATAAAGCGACATGTTTTCAAGCATAACTATTATTTCTGTGCAGGTGATAACGTACTTAATTCTGATGATTCACGATATTGGGGACTCGTGCCAGAGGAATATATAATAGGAATAGTGGAAATAACGATTCATAGTGCATAGTTCATGAATAATATTTCTTTTTTAATAAAAACGGAGGATAATATAATAAGAGTCGGCATTGTGTTGTCAATGATGCTAGCAACCATTATGCCTGTAGAAATGAGATGGTCGCAGTCTGAGGTGTGGCTGTTCTATGGAATCCCTGCAATATTCCTTTGGGGATTTATCATGCTTGTATGGAATGGGCAAAAGTTTCATTGTACACTTACTGATACCATTGCAGTAGTATGGTTCATATATTATGTAGGCAGGACATGGATGGGCAATGAATGGTCGTGCAGGATGGAGTTTCTAAAGACGACACAGTTGTTCTTGATGTATGTCTCACTTCGTGTGGCTCTACAAGAGACAAGAATTCCGGCATGGGTACTGATAGGTTGTATCCTCGCATTCGGGTGCTATGAGGCTTGGCTTGGAATAATGCAGATGTATGGTGATGAGGTTAGTCGTCATAATTTGTTTGCTCTTACCGGTAACTTCTTAAATCCCGGTCCATACTCTGCATATCTAATGATAGGAGTGGTTGTAGGTTTGGTGACTTTGAAGGATGTGCCTGATAAAACCATCATATCTGTCTTGCCCAAGTTCATGCCTATAAAGGTGGCAGAATATCTGAAGGCGATTACATGGAAACATCTGATAATTGCAGCGGTTACGATAATGGCAATGGTACTTCCAGCAACAATGAGCAGGGCGGCATTCGTCAGCATTGCAGTGACAGTCTCATGGATATACAGACAGTACTATTGGAAATACCGGTATGCGGTATGGGGTACAATAATTCTTGCAGGTTGTGGGTTTTATTTTATAAAGCAGGGGTCGGCTGACGGTCGGCTGATAATATGGGGAGCAGCGTTGACGACGTGGTCGGACAGTCCATTGTCAGGAGTCGGTATAGGTGGCTTCCGCAATGCCTTTGCAGAGGGAATGTCGTCACTTTTCGGGAGAAATGCAGACTTGTCATCTGCGGGAGTTACGGATAATGCCTACAACATATTGGTGAAGATATTGGTCGAGCAGGGCATCATGGGAGCGTTGATAGCTGTCGTATTGACTCTTTCTGTTCTGAGGACGCTCTGTTCAAACAGCAGACCTTTGTTCTACGGAATGCTGTCATTACTTCTGTTTTCGATGTTCTCCTATCCATTTGACTTGCTGCCTTATAAAATAATCGCAGTCCTCATTGTTGCATGGAGTGAATCGACAAATGGCAGGAGGCTTTGCGATTTGAATCGTGCATGGACATCCTGCCTTTCTTGCATGCTCATGTTTTTTTCATGGCAGACGTATAAGATGGTGAAGGAGAGTTATGAAGCAGACCAGGATTACGCTTTGATAAGAGGATTCCATCAGCAGGCATTCATCAAGGATTATTATGAGCTGCTCCCTTTGGAGAGTGACAACCCGGAGTTCCTTTTTGATTTTGGCAAGACGCTACGTGACTGCGGACGTTATAATGACAGTAATGCCATGCTTCGTATGGGCACGTCGTGCAGTGCGGACCCGATGTTTTACGTGCTTATGGGCAATAACTACCGTGATATGCAACATTATGCCCTTGCGGAGCGTGCGTATGAGAAGGCGTTTGCCGTGATGCCAAACAGGCTGTATCCTCTATATCGACTCATGCTGTTGTACGATAGTATAGGCGAGAGCGGAAAAGCCAAGGTCATGGCGAGGCAGATAGCAGGGTTAAAGCCCAAGGTGGAGTCTTCTGCCACGAGGGACATGAAGGAAAAGGCAAAGGAAATCATGAGTGATAAAAGGGGAAGCCGAAAACCTTTGACAGAGTAGGCGCGAAGTTAATTATGAATAGTAGAGGTTGATGATTCAAGAAAAGATGATTAGGTGGTATATATTTCTATTGGTAGGAGTAATGATGCATTTGCCGTGTTGCTCGCAGCGTCTTACTCTCTCCAACGCTATTGCAATAGCGCAGGAGAACAGTCTTGACGCACAGATAGCAAGGTATAGCTTTATGAGCAGCTACTGGCAGTACCGCTCGTTCAAGGCGCAGTTGCTCCCTTCGCTCAATCTCAGTGGGGGACTGGGCGGGTTCAATCATTCTGTCGTCGAGACACGTGACTATGAGACGGGGCGCGTGAATCAGGTGAACAATAATACGATGACCAACTCTGTCACGCTGTCGATGGACCAGCAGATAGCGGCTACGGGCGGTAAGGTGTCTCTCCAATCGTATCTCTACCGTCTTGACCAGTTTACTTATAATGAGAAGACGTACAACTCGCAACCGCTACGCATCAGCTACACCCAGCCGTTGCGTGCGTTCAATGCCCTGAAATGGGAGAAGAAGACTGCTCCGTTGGAGTATAGGATAGCCGAGCGGAAATATATCTCCGCCATGCAGGACGTGACGATACGTGTCACGGGACTGTTCTTCAATGTCCTTGCCGCACAGTCGGACTATAAGCAGAGTCTCGCTACGGTCGCTGATCGTGAGAAGCTCTATAATCTGGCGCAGAAGCGACTTACGCTTACCACGACCACGAAGAGCGAGGTGCTGCAGATGGAACTCTCGCTGCTCAATGCACGCATGACGGTGACGAAGCACAGGATAGCCTTAGACGATGCCATGTACAATCTGTTTGCGTTCTTACGGCTCACGGATTATGCCGGGGCGGAGCTGATACCGCCGTATTCCGTGCCTGATATCCTGCTCAGTGCGGAGGAAGTGCTGCAAAAGGCTGTAGCTAACTCTTCGCATTCCCTGGAGCAGGACCTGCAGATGGTGGAGGCGCAGAGGACGTTGGCGCAGGCGAAGTCTGGCCGCGGCATACAGATGACGCTGAGCAGCGAACTGGGGTTCTCGCAGACAGGTGATTCGTTCACCAAGGCATACAGCAGGCTGCGTGACAATGAGATAATCGGACTGTCGCTCTCCCTGCCTATTTTCGATTGGGGCGTAAGCCGGGGGAAGGTGAAGATGGCGCAGGCGCAGCTCGACGTGGTGAGGACAAGGATAGAGCAGACGCATCTCGACTATATGCAGGAATTGAGAAAGAGTGTCGTGCAGTTTAATGCGCAGCCCTCCCAATGCCGTGATGCCCTCAGGGCGCAGCAGATAGCCGAGGAGAGGTATGAGATTATGCGTCGGCGATATGAGAGCGGAGCTGTGTCGGTCACCGACCTTAACACCGCCCAGCAGGAGATGGAATCAGCCAGGGCGCAGTATATCAGCCAGCTCCACACCTTTTGGAATGACTATTACACTCTGCAGAAGGCTACGCTCTACGACTGGCAGGGAAAGCAGGACATTACCGCAGATTTTGATGCTTTGATGAAGAAGGAACCGTCTCTCAGAGTGCCTGATTTT
>CALZJQ010000099.1 GCA_945787895.1 uncultured Prevotella sp.
CAAAGCGAATTAATAGAACCCACCTATAATCTTCAATGAAAATAAAAGATAGCAGTCAGGGAATAATCACATAGAGAATACAAAGACATCATAATTCTGCAAGAGAAAGTGACTTGCCATCCATTATGTACCTGTCATAAATCTCATTTATGTTTTTCCATCTGTTGTTGTCTTCACCTGTAAAAAGTTGGCTGATGTCATCACCTGAAAGATTGAGCCTTTCAATCATAACACCGTATGTAAGGCGATGAACATCCTCGACAGGATGTAGTCTCGCAGATTCCTCAAAAGAAGAATTTGATTTGTCACTTATCTCAACAATCAACCCTGCTTTTGTCAGTGCAGTCACCCCATGATTGACAATCTGTTGGGGGATGTCTGTCAAGAAATGAATATCCTTGGATGTCAATGCTTTTTCTCCACTTAGAAATGCCTTGCAAACGTGGTGCATCACTAACGTACAGACCTTTATCCTGCTCAAATAATCCAAATTCTCATACTCGAAATCCCCATCATAATGGTGAAGGTTCTGACGTGTGTAACAAAGTATTGCTCCAAGAATGGAAATAGCCCAGGTGATTTGCAACCAAAGCAAAAACAAGGGGATTGCAGCCAAGGAACCATAAATCATGTTGTAGCTTGAAAGAAATACCTGAAGGTATATGTAACCATATTGAAGCATAGACATACATATACCTGCAAGAAGTGAAGGAATAAGCGTATGTTGGATTTTCACATGAGTGTTTGGGATTGTGACATAACAGAAGATGTAGAAAAGCACAAGTGAAATCATCGATGCCATACGGATGATGAAGGTAGGTATTACTTCCCCTATTCCTGAGTAAGCATCTACATTTTTCACAATCTGAATAGCCCATACGTTCAGGCTCGAAGAGAATAGCACCAATAATCCGAGACCAAAAAAGATAGTTGGATATTCTGTCGCTATCTTTTTCCATGAACGTTCTTCAGTGTGCCAGATGTCGTCAAATGTGCGTTCTATCTTTTGCATCAGTGAGATAACGGTATAGAGAAGCATCATGACTCCGGCTCCGATAATATAATTGCTTTTCGTGTTTTCGATGTAATTATTTACAAAGTCAGAAATTGTCTCGGCAACAATGGGTTGTGACTCGAATGTGGCAGACAGCCATGATTCTATAATCGCTGTATAGCCAAAGCCCCGTCCCATGACGAATATCATCGCCATACATGGAATTAAGGCCATGAAGGATGCAAATGTCAGTGCCGCGACGTCTCTTGCCCACATGTCCTTGACATAAAACATACGTCCTGCAAGAATAAAAGTCTTTATCCACGACTTCATTCTGTCTTGGTAACTGTTTATGTTTGACGTATTCCATTTCCTAATGTTATTGTAGAAAGATGAAAAGTTTTTGATTATTCCCATATCTTTGGCAGTTATTCAATAAAGTTATGAAAATGATTGTATTGTGTATTGATACCAGAAAAGTGTGATAATTCATGATGGCAGTAACATAATCAACTGTTCTCATCTCTGGCTGAGAGAGAAACATTGTCAATGCAAAGGTAATCTTTTTTTGTCAAATAATTACACAATGGCATTTCTTTTTTGGGAGACAAGACTGTATTTAACACCCATATGCAAAAAGCTGATTGTGAAGATATAATAAACAAGGTAAACCTGCGTTATATATGTATTGTATTTCAATATTCTCATTGTTTGGAGAAATCAAATTGAATACATACACTTGAAAATCTATGGCTACAATGCGAAATAGAATAATAATACTATTTTCTTTCCTGCTGTTCTGTTCGATGGTGCTGGCAGGGGATTTCGTTCTCAGCGGCAGAGTCACTGACGCAGACGGAAATGCTATAGAACTGGCTTCAGTCTCTTGTGTCAGGCAGGGAAAATTTACCATGACCAACTTAAAGGGAGAATTTTCCATTACCCTTAATTCTGCAGACTCTGTAATAGTACGCTTTTCAATGATTGGCTATAAGACAAAGGAAAGGGTGCTGAAACGACCTGCAGGCAACCTGAAATTACAAATCCAATTGTTTGAGGATGACCAGATGATTGACGAAGTCTATGTCACGGAACGAAAAAGACAGACCTCCACGACTGCCCAATTAGATACGAAAGGAATGAAAACATCTCCCTCTGCTTCTGGTAATGCCGTAGAGGAACTTATACAAAAACAAGCAGGTGTAAGCACCCACAGCGAACTTTCATCTCAATACAACGTAAGAGGCGGTGCTTTCGATGAAAACTTCGTATATATAAATAATGTGGAAATATACAGACCATTCCTTGTGAGAAGCGGTCAGCAGGAAGGTTTGTCCATAATAAACCCTGATATGGTCGGTTCCATCGGGTTTTCAACGGGTGGCTACGAAGCAAAATATGGAGACAAAATGTCTTCGGCTCTTGACATAACCTATAGACGACCAAAGAGTTTTGAAGGGAACATTCATGCAAGCCTACTCGGTGGCAGTGCTTATATGGGAGTCAGCAACAAGAAAATTGCCTGGGCTAATGCCGTCAGATACAAAACTACCAAGGCTTTGCTCAATTCTCTACAGACAGATGGAGAATACAATCCAAAATTCATTGATTACCAGACGTTTCTTTCTTATTCGCCAAACAATCGCTGGAATGTCGATATCATCGGAAATATCTCACAATCCAATTATGATTTTACCCCATCCAGCAGAGAGACTTCATTCGGCACACAGGATAATGTGCGTAACTTCAAGGTTTATTTTGACGGATGGGAAAAAGACCTCTTCCGTACATTCTTCGGAACTCTGAACATCAGACACAACTTTAATGCCTCTACAAGTCTTTCCGCAATTGGTTCCGCATTCTATACAAAGGAGCAAGAAACTTACGATATTCAGGGACAATACTGGCTGACAGAAACGAACAACAGTTCAGAATTGGGAGTGGGTACTTATGCGGAACACGCAAGAAATTATCTGAGAGCTAAGGTGGGAAGCATAAAACTTCTTCTTGACCATAAGGCAAAGAAGCATACCATTCAGACTGCTTTGACGATGAAATGGGAAAATATCAGGGAAAAACAGCGCGAATATGAAATGCGAGACTCTGCAGGATATATGATTCCGCATACTGGAAACGCCCTTAATACCATCTATACTCTGTCTGCCAACAACCATCTCAATTCCAGACGTACAGAGTTTTATATTCAAGATACGTACAGGTTTTCTCTCGGAGAAAAGAATGACGAAAATGGCAATGAGACCGTGCCTCCTTCATATTTTACCCTCAATTATGGAGTGAGGTTCTCAAATTGGTCCTTCAACAAGGAAAGCATAATATCTCCAAGAGTGTCTCTCGCAATAGTGCCGGGATGGAATCAGGATTTTACCTTCCGTTTGGCTACAGGTATCTATTATCAGGCTCCATTCTTTAAGGAGCTGCTCGATACCACTACCGTTGACGGACAGACCTATGCCACGCTGAACAAAAAGATAAAATCTCAGAAGTCTGTCCATTTCATCGCTGGAATGGACTATAATTTTAAGATGCTTGACCGTCCTTTCCGATTTACTGCTGAAGCTTATTATAAGGCATTGTCAAATCTTGTGCCTTATAGCGTGAACAACGTGAAGGTGGTATATTACGGAACAAACGAAGCGTCTGGTCATATTGCAGGAGTTGATTTCAAGTTGTTCGGAGAATTTGTACCGGGGACTGATTCTTGGCTAACCTTCTCATTGATGAACACAAATATGAAAATCAACGGAGTCAACATTCCACTTCCTACAGATCAGAGATATTCAATCAACCTTTCATTCTCTGACTATTTCCCCAATACAGACAAATGGAAAATGCAACTGAAACTCGCTTTTGCCGACGGACTGCCATTCAATGCACCGCATAGACGGATAGAATCTTTGAATTTCAGAGCACCGGCATACCGTCGTGCTGACATTGGAATGAGTTATCGCCTGCTCAGTAATGAGAAGCATAGTATGAAAAGTCCATTCAAAAACATTTGGTTAGGTGTTGATTGCCTCAATGTCTTCGGAATAAACAACGTTAATTCCTACTACTGGGTAACTGATATTAGCAATCAGCAATACGCTGTGCCTAATTATCTTACTACCAGACAACTCAATTGTAAGGTAATATTTGAGTTTTAATTCTCTTATCATTATTCTTATTTCATATAATGTGATGGAAGTTTTCAAATAGACAAAAAACAATATTATTATCGGAAGTTTGATAAATTAGTATAGGACAAAATGAATATCAACGTTATTACATGACAATAGCGTAGATATTACATGATAAAAGCGTTGATATTACCATGTGAAAGCTATGCTTTTGCAAGGTAATATCAACGCTTTTTCTATTATGTTGGTTTACAGTGATTTATGAAGACTATAACTAATAGCCGAGGATAGGACAAAATAATCATTTGCATTCGGCACCGGATACTGCGGCTTGACAGTGTATGCTACCTCATACAGTGTCAAATATTATCCACCAAGTGCATCAGGGAACAATCATAATTTCATCAAATTCTCATCAGATATTCATTTGGATTTTTACAAATCATTAAAAAAGGAATGAAGAAAAGGATGAAAAAAGGTGTAAAAGTAGTTAATCTTTTCTTTGTTGTAAAAGAAATTTTGTAATTTTGCACCGAAAAAACGAATAATTGCAAAAAGTTTTTTTTAATTTAATACAATATGAAAATTTCAAGAATTGATCATCTGGGCATAGGAGTCCAGAGCATTGAAGAGGTTCTCCCCTATTTTGAGAACGTGCTTGGTCTAAAATGTTATGCAATAGAAGAGGTGGCAGACCAGAAAGTTAAGACTGCTTTCCTCAAGGTTGGTGAAACAAAACTTGAGCTTCTCGAACCTACAAGTCCTGAAAGTGCTGTGGCTAAGTGGCTCGAAAAGGGTGGTAAAGGTATTCACCACGTTGCATTCGCTGTGGAAGACGGTGTTGCAGAAGCTCTCATTGAGGCTGAAGGAAAAGGCATTCGTCTCATCGACAAGACACCTCGTCCAGGAGCAGAGCAGATGAATATTGCATTCCTTCATCCTAAGTCAACAGCTGGAATACTTACGGAACTTTGTGAACCACAGAAATAATTATCACCAAACAATAGTCCCATTTTAGTGATGGTAACGCAGAACCATGACTGAAGAACTATTCAACAAACAAAAACAATGTCAAAACAAGTAGAAAAAATAAAACAACTTCTCCAGAAGCGTGAACAGGCTCGTCTCGGAGGTGGTGAGAAAGCTATTGAAAAGCAGCACGCACGTGGAAAATATACAGCACGTGAAAGAATTAACATGCTTCTCGATGAAGGTTCGTTTGAAGAATACGATATGTTCAAGCTTCATCGCTGTACCAACTTCGGTATGGAGAAAAAGCAATACCTTGGTGACGGCGTTGTCGTAGGATCAGGTACTATCAACGGACGACTGGTATATGTCTTCGCACAAGATTTCACTGTCAATGGCGGATCTCTCTCAAAGACAATGTCTGAGAAAATTTGTAAAGTCATGGATATGGCCATGACAATGGGAGCTCCTGTCATTGGCATCAACGACTCTGGAGGCGCACGTATCCAGGAGGGCATTGATGCACTCGCAGGATATGGAGAGATATTCGAACGCAATATCCTCGCTTCTGGCGTGGTACCGCAGATTTCCATGATTTACGGACCATGTGCAGGTGGTGCTGTTTACTCTCCTGCCCTGACAGACTTCACCATGATGATGGAAGGCACGTCGTATATGTTCCTTACAGGTCCTGCTGTAGTAAAGACTGTTACAGGAGAAGACGTTGACGCTGAGCATCTTGGCGGTGCAAGCGTTCATGCTTCAAAATCTGGTGTGACACATTTTACTGCAAAGACAGAAGAGGAAGGTATTGAGATGATTAAGACGCTCGTCTCTTATATTCCTTCAAATAACATGGAAGAAGCACCTCGCACAGAATGCACAGACCCTGTAGATCGTCTTGACGATTCTCTCAACGAGATTATTCCTGAAGATCCTAATCAGGCATACGATATGTACAAGGTAATCGCAGCCATTACAGACAATGGAGAGTTCTTTGAGGTTCAACCTAAGTTTGCCAAGAACATCATCGTCGGATTTGCACGCTTTAACGGACAATCTGTAGGTATTGTAGCCAATCAGCCTTCAGCTTATGCAGGAGTACTTGACGTAAATGCCAGCCGTAAAGGTGCTCGTTTCGTACGTTTCTGCGATGCTTTCAATATTCCTATCGTAAGCCTCGTAGATGTGCCAGGCTTCCTCCCAGGTACAGGACAGGAATACAATGCGGTAATCCTCCACGGTGCCAAGTTGCTTTACGCATACGGAGAAGCTACCGTTCCTAAGGTTACCGTAACTCTGCGTAAGTCTTATGGTGGCTCTCACATTGTTATGGGATGCAAACAGCTTCGCGCAGACATCAACTTTGCTTGGCCTTCAGCAGAAATCGCAGTGATGGGTGCTGCTGGTGCTGTGGCAGTGCTTCAGGCAAAGGGTGCAAAGCAGGTTAAGGAAGAAGGTGGAGATGTACAGGCATTCCTTAAGGAAAAGGAGGATGAATATTCTGAGCTTTTCGCTAATCCGTATCAGGCAGCAAAATACGGCTATATAGACGACGTTATTGAGCCACGAAATACCCGTTTCCGTATCTGTCGTGCTCTTGCTCAACTTGCAACGAAACGTCAGAGTCTCCCTGCAAAGAAGCATGGATGTATTCCTATGTAACAAAATAAGTTAAGTCTTGTGGGTTGATGGTTTACAATAACTGTCAATTCCAACAAGACTTATTTACTAAAACAAACAATTCCAAATGGACAAAGAAGTATATGCTGCTATTGCTATGGCTCTGCATGATGACCTCGGTTATAATATGCACGATGAAGAGTCTGGAAAACTGACTATTCAGTCGCATGATACCGAATGGACATCCAAAGTGGTAAAGATGACAGGAATAACTATTTGAAAATGAAAGAATACAAATATCAAATCAACGGCAAGCCTTTTGCCGTCACTGTTGGAGAACAGTCTTCTGAAGGAACTATCGAGGTAACTGTAAATGGTGAATCCTATCAGGTAATACGTGAGATGGAGCCTGTAGTAGAAAAGAATAAAGTTGTAGTTAAACCAAACCCAATCAAGAAAACTGGCGAAGGTAATGACCTTCAGGATGCTTTATGTTCTCCACTTCCCGGTACCATAGTAGGTATCAATGCCAAAGTTGGCATGGAGGTTAAGGAAGGTGACTCCCTGATTATTCTCGAAGCCATGAAAATGGACAACAACCTTACCGCAGAAAAAGACGGAAAGGTAAAGGCTATCCTCGTAGAAGAAGGAGATGTGGTGAAAGAAAACACTCCTCTTGTCACTTTCGAATAACTCATAGAGATACCCTGCAATTTATACACATTTTAAGAAAAAAGCCACAAAAGCATTGTCGTTTCCGTTAATTAACTGTAAACGCATAGGCTTTTTGTGGTTTTTTTCTTTTTTTTTTGTAACTTTGCAGTCAGTTTTGGTATATCAATCACAAGGCAAAATCATTCATCTTCGAAAAATTGCGCAATAATCAGATGTATGCTAATGCCACATTACTTGTAAAAATGAAAAAAATTCTGTTCATCAACCACGAGATTACTCCATATACAGCAGAGACACACCTCTCGCTTATGGGACGAAAAGCACCACAAAACGCACAAGACCACGGATGCGAAATAAGAACATTTATGCCTAAATGGGGCGATATCAACGAGCGTCGCGGACAGTTGCATGAAGTTCAAAGACTATCTGGAATGAATATTGTCATCAATGATACTGACCACCCTCTTATTATTAAGGTTGCAAGCATACCACAAACCAAGATTCAGGTCTATTTCATTGATAACGAAGAATTTTTCTATAAGAGCAAGACAGAAGGACCTGCTGTCCAGGACTGTGCCGAAAGAGCAATATTCTTTGCCCGCGGTGTCATTGAAACCATGAAGAAACTTCGCTGGTCTCCAGACGTGATACATTGTCAGGGATGGATGAGCTATTTAGTTCCTTTATATATAAAACAGGCTTACAAGGATGAGCCTGTAGTGAATAATGCAAAAATTGTCACCTCTCTGTTCTCTGACGAGCCAAGTGTTCCTTTGGAAAAGGACATCAAACAGCGTATCGCTTTCAAGGACATTACTGTAGAAAGCCTTGCAGATTATGACGACACATTCACAAATACCGAACTTGCTCGCATAGCAATAGACAATTCTGATGGAATCATTGCAGCGTCAGAGGGCATCAGAGAAGAAATACTGAAAATCGCAGAGGAGTCAAGTGCAAAATATCTTCCCTTCACGGGAGAAGATTTCGGTGATGCTTACATGAAATTCTACGATTCTCTCTTTGACTGATTATCATTATCTCCATAGAAGAAAGCATTAATCATTTTTGCTTACAGGGTGGTTATCGGTCAACGTCAGGATAACAAGGTTTGGCACATCGTTATGTCCAATCATTAAATTGCACGATTTGTACTCTTGCGAGATAAAAGTCTATCATATTGTAAGTAGGTGTGCATTATTATTTATATAATCCTTGCACTGCCTACCATGCATTATCAGCACCTGACAACAATCGAGCAGGAGTCGATTCTCTCCATCATGTCATTTCTGATTCTGCATCACAAATCACAATACAATCAATATAAAAACCATTTTGCATACCTACTTATGTCAATGAAAAAATACATTGTACCTTTGCTTTCACTTTCGTTTTTGTATGTATCATGTGATGACACTACTGAAGGTGTAGGAAGTTCGCTTACTGACATAAATGACAACATTAATGTCAGTGCTAAGGTTTTCGATATAGCATCAGAAACAGTATTGATAGATTCTGTAATCTCAAGGTCAGGTACAGGATACCTTGGGAAAATCAAGGATCCTGAGACCGGGGCTTATATCACGGGAAACTATACGACACAATTTAGGCCTCTTGATAATTACGAATATCCGCAGATGGACAAGCTGTTGTCTGTAGATGACGAGGGTAATCCTGTTGCTGACAGTTGTGAGGTTGTCTTGTTCTACATAAATACATATGGAGATTCTACGTGCTCCATGAAATGCACGCTTAATGAGATGGTAAAGCCGATGAGTGAAAAGGAGACCTATTATTCTTCTTTCTCTCCAAGAGAAAACGGCTATCTTCGCGAAAATGGGCTGACCAAGTCGGTAACATACTCCCTACTCGACTTCTCTATACCTGAAGACGAAAGGGATGATGACACTTATAAGTCTATCCTCATACCGTTGAACCAAGCCTACACAGACAAAGACGGAAATACATATAACAATTATGGCACCTATGTCATGAGGAAGTATTATGAAAATCCGAAATATTTCTCAAATCCACTGGCATTTGCCAACAATGTCTGCCCAGGTTTCTTCATTGAATCAACCAATGGCATCGGCAGCATGGCGAACATTGCTATTACACAGTTGAATATCTATTTCAAATATAAAGGAGAGAAAGTCACTGGTACTGAGACAAAAGATACGGTGTATGCCGGTATCAGTTGTTTTGCAGGTACAGAGGAAGTTATACAGAAGACTCAGATAATTCAAGACCATTCAATACTTGAGTCTTTGGCAAACGACAAGACATGCACTTATCTGAAAACTCCTTCCGGTTTATATACAAAACTCGCTTTGCCTGTTTCAGAGGTGGAGAAAGGTCATGAATCTGACACCATAAATACCGCACGAATATTCATATCAAGAATTAACAATACTGAATTGAGTGATTTCAACCTTCCTGTACCTCAGACAGTTCTCTTGCTCCCTGCAGAAGAATTTGATTCATTTTTTGCAAACAAGGAGGTTGCAGATTATCGAAAATCATTCATTTCTACTTACAGTTCCAGCGATAATGGATATACATTTGGAAATGTTGCGAGTCTGTTGACTTACATGTCAAAGAAGAAGAAGGCTTATCTCGATACTCATCCGCTGACTTCTGATGCTGAATATGAAATGCTTTTCCCTGATTGGAACAAGGCAATCATTGTCCCCGTTGAGACAAGTTACAGTACTGTCAATGGATCTTCCGTACTTTCACGTGTTAGTCACAATATGTCACTGACAAGCACGCGACTTGTTTCTGGCACTAAGACAGACAGCAAAATCAAGATGAGTGTTATATACAGTTCATTCGATAAATAAATGGCTGACAACTATCTCGAGTATCATAGGGAGGAGTATGAAAAGAGAAAATCCATGTGGCTTGCCAAGAGAAAAAAGTCTCATGCCCCCCAGAAGATGAATAAGAACAAATCTGACAGTACAAATCCTACTGTCACAACTAATAATATCAATATGAACAAACAAATAACAACCCAGAATGCTCCAGCCGCCATTGGCCCGTATAGTCAAGCTATAGAGGCAAATGGTACTGTGTATGTTTCAGGTCAATTGCCTATAGATCCATCTACAGGTTCTTTTGCAGAAGGTGGAATAAAAGAATTGACCCGTCAGTCTCTCACAAATATCAAAAACATTCTTGAAGAAGCAGGAACTGATATGGCTCATGTCGTAAAGACTGGAGTGTTCCTTTCTGACATGGCTGATTTCGCAGAGATGAATGAAGTATATGCAGAGTTCTTTGAAGCTCCATTCCCTGCACGTTCTGCAGTGGCAGTAAAGACTCTTCCAAAGAATGCAAGAATAGAAATAGAGTGTATTGCAGTAAAGTAATACCACTTTTTTTCCGACCTATGGGTCATTTTGCGTGGTGTAATAGTTCTTAACCCTCTGTAAACACGAG
>CALZJQ010000100.1 GCA_945787895.1 uncultured Prevotella sp.
TACCGCTCTGACCGTGGCAGGAATCGTCGTTCTGCTCGGATGGAGTATTTTGTTTAGTTTTGTTGTTTTGTTGTTTAGTTGTTTGGTTGTCTGGTTGATAGCATTCGACTCCATTGAGCCACAGCCAACTAAACAACCAAACAACAAAACAACCAAACAACAAAACTAACAACCAAACAACATTTTTTACATTTAACCTTTTAATTTTTTTACCATTATGGCACTACTTTACAAAATCGTTCGTGACAATCGTAAGGATTCTAACAATCTCTACTACGGTAGAGCAGTACAAATCAACAGCATCTCTACTGAGGGGCTTGCTGACATCATCCAGCGCAACTGTACTCTGAAGAAGAGTGACGTGCTCGCTGTCATCTCTGAACTCGTGGAGGTCATGACTGACCAGCTTCAGAACTCTGTCACCGTGAAGCTCGACGGCTTCGGCACTTTCAAGATTGGTCTGAAGACTGTGGGCGCTGACAAGCCGGAGAATTTCAGTATCTCCCGCAATGTTACTGGGCTTCGCGTCAACTTCCTCAGTGAGGGTAAGAAGGATGTGGCTACCAACAAGGTGACCCGCAAGTTCCTGCAGGGTGCTACTCTCCAGAAGTACGACCCTACCAAGGTCTATTCTTCTGAGTCTGGTTCTGCTTCTGCTTCTCAGGCTTAATCTTTTTTTCTTTTATCAGGATAATTTTTTTTTATCAAGAATTACAGAATTAAAGAATTTCGCTAATTGAGACTCAATCACAGAAAATTCTTAAATTCTTGATAAAAGAAAAGTCCTGATAAAAGAAAAATTCTTAAATTCTGTAATTCTTGAAAAAAAATAAAATCCTGATAAAAATAAAAAAGGAGGAAAAAGTTATGAAGAAAGAGACATGGAAGATAGTGATACAGATGATGATATCTGTATTGACAGCCATAGCCACTACGCTCGGCATTACGAGTTGCATGTAGGGCTTGACAGGAAGGGCTGACGGAGAGATGTGTGTGTGTCAGTGGGTGACTATTTCTTGAAGAAAGCAGCGAGTTTCTCCACGGCTCTTCCTCGATGCGAGATGCTGTTCTTGGCTTCGGCATCCATCTCGGCAAAGGTGGTGTCGTAGCCCTCGGGCTGGAAGATGGGGTCGTAACCGAAGCCCTCCGTGCCATGCCGTGATTCCGTGATACGTCCGTTGACGATACCCTCAAACTGGTATTTCTTACCATCGTAGATGAGGGCTATGACGGTGCGGAAGCGGGCTTTGCGTTCGTCGCCCTTCTTCCCTTCCAGTTTGCGCAGCACCTTGTCCATATTGGCCTGAGAGTCGTGGTCCTTGCCGTTCTCGCTTGCGTAGCGTGCGCTATATACCCCGGGTTCTCCTCCGAGGGCTTCTATCTCAAGCCCCGTGTCGTCAGCGAAGCAGTCGAAGCCGTAGAAGCGGTTGATATATTCGGCTTTCTCCATGGCATTGCTTTCGAGGGTGTCGTGCGTCTCAGGCAGTTCGTCGAAGCATCCCACTTCCTTGAGCGAGCGTACCTCGAAGCGGTTGCCGAGGATGGCGCGCACCTCTTCCAGTTTGTGTGCGTTGTTTGTGGCGAAGACGATGATAGGTTTCTGTCCCTTCACCTTTATTTTCATGAAATCGAATCCTTCGCCATATACGCTCTGTGCATTCATTATGGAGACGAAAGCTGTAGGATCCACACGCTTTACGATCTCCATCACCTCATGAGAGTTCCGCTTTGTGCATACGCACATGAGCACCTTACGCTCCGTCTTTGTCCACCATCCGAAGCCGTCGATGACGGTAAGCCCGAAGCCGGCTTTCGTGATGGCGTCGGCAATGGCGGAGTAATTGCGTGAGAAGATATGTACTACGAGCGACTGGTGGAAGCGGCGTGTGGCGTAGTCGAGTGTTATTGCCGATATGATGAGCAGTACGAGTCCGAAGATTATCTTCCTCACGTCGTGCAGCACGAAGTATGAACTGCCTACGATGATTATGTCGATGAACATCAGGGCTTGTCCGATGGACACGTCGCGGTATTTGTTGACGACGGCGGCTATGATGTCGGTGCCTCCTGTTGAGCCGTTGAAGTTGAAGCATAGTGCGAGGGCGAAACCTTCGATGAGTGCGCAGAGGAGGCATCCCATGAATGCTTCGTTTTCTCCGAGGATAAAGGGCAGTTCGTGGGTCACGGGGTCTTCGAGTGCTCTTTGGCATACCCAGAGCCATAGGGTGATGAGTCCGAAGCCCCACAGCGACTTGAGACTGAATTTCCATCCGAGGATTTTCGCCGAGGAGACGAGGAGTATGGTGTTGAGTATGGCGTATGACACCTCTATCTCCAATCCTGTGGCATAGAAGATGAGTGCTGAGATACCTGCGAGGCCTCCTGTGGTCAGTTTGTAGGGGAGCATGAATGCTGTCACTCCTATGGCGTAGAGGATGGTGCCTATGGCTACCATGGCGTAGTCCCTTGTTTCTTTCAGGATTTCTGATGTATTTGGCATGGATGGTTCCTTTCTTTTTTTTGCTTTCTGCTATTCTTTTTTTCTTACTTCTTTCTTTTATTGCTTGTTTTTCAGCAGGAAGGATGTGGTGGCTTCGAGGGAGGGGAAGCGGTAGGTGTTGCCTTTATTGAGGAGGCAGAAGGTTTTCCGTTCGCCTTCGGTGCAGAGAGCGAAGGAGTCGAAGCCGTAGTATTTGTTGATGTAGCGTACTTTCTCCTGTGCGTTCTTCTCTATCGTGTCGTGCGTCTGCGGCAGGGGTGTGTGGCATCCTATGTCGCTGAGCGACCTTACTTCGTATGCTTCGCTGAGGAGGTCACGGGCTTTCGTGATGAGTATCTGGTCGTCGGTGGCGAAGACGATGATGGGTTTCTGGTCCTTGAGTTTTGTCTTTGCCACGCCAAAGCCTTCACCATAGACGTTGGTGACGTTGCTGACGGAGAAGAAAGCGTAGGGATCCACGCGCTTGATGGCTCGCATGATGATGTCCTGATAGCGTTTGGAGCAGATGCATACGAGCACCTTTCTCTCCGTCTTGGTGTACCACCCGAAACCGTCGAGGACTGTCGTGCCGAAGCCTTCCTCGTTGATTTCGTCCGCTATGCGGGAGTAGTTGCGTGAGAATATCTCGAAGCGCACTGCCTGGTGTATGCGTCTGGTCGATGTGTCGAGTGTTACGGCGCATACTATCATCATGACGTAGCCGTAGATGACTCGTTCCACGTCGTAGAAGACGAAGTAGCAGCTGGAGATAATGAGCACGTCGCAGAGGAGTATGATTTGCCCGAGGCTTACGTCCTTGTATTTATTTAGGATAGCCGCAATGATGTCCGTGCCTCCCGTGGAGCCATGGTTCTCGAAGCAGATGCTGAGTCCTATGCCGCAGATGATAGGTCCGAGGATGCACGCCATGAATATCTGGTCGCCGCAGACCATAGGCCACGTGTTGATGCCCTCGCAGAGTATCATTTGCCAGATGGAGTACCATACGGTGGATGAGACGACACCTGCTATCGTCTTGAAGCAGAATTTCCATCCTAATATCTTTATCGCAAGGATAAGGAAGCAGAAGTTGATGAATCCGTAGCTGACATAGACGGGAAGCCCGGTGGCGTAGTATATGATGGAAGCCACGCCGCTGACACCTCCTGTGGTCAGTCCGTATGGAAGCATAAACACCGATACGCCGCCAGTGTAGAGCAGCGTACCGATGCATATCATGACGTAGTCGCGTATTTCATAGAAAGCCGCCGACTTCTTCTTGATCAGTTTGTCGTTCATTGTTTTGTTGTTTTGTTGTTTTGTTGTTTTGTTGTTTAGTTGTTTGTGGCGCAATTGAGTCGAATACTATCAACCAAACAACAAAATAACTAAACAACCAAACAACAAAACAACCTTACTTCACCACAATATTGATAATACGTCCAGGCACGACGATGGTCTTTACTATCTGCTTGCCCTCGGTGTATCTTGCTGTGCGTTCGTCAGCGAGGACGGCTTTCTCGGCATCCTCCTTTGACACTCCGGCGGGGAGCTGGATGGTGAAACGCGTCTTGCCGCAGAACTGCACGGGCATGGTGATTTCAGAGTCCTTCATCTTCTCCTCGTCGTAGGCGGGCCACTGGGCGTCACATACGCTCTGGTCGTTGCCAAGCTGATGATACAGTTCCTCGGCGATGTGTGGGGCGAACGGAGCGATGAGGATGACAAGTTGCTGAAGCACCTGACGTGAGTGACACTTCTGCAGTTCGCCTACTGCTATCATGAAGGCTGAGATGCTCGTGTTGTATGAGAAATTCTCGATGTCGAGGGTCACCTTCTTGATGAGTTTGTGCAGAGACTTCTCCTGTTCGGCGGTAGGAGCGTCGTCATTGACCTGCCACTCCCCTGCCCTGTCGTAGAATAGTCCCCAGAACTTCTTGAGGAAGCGGTGGCAACCGTCTATGCCGTTGGTGTCCCAAGGCTTTGACTGCTCTACGGGACCGAGGAACATCTCGTACATACGCAGCGTGTCGGCACCGTATTTCTCTACTATCATGTCGGGGTTCACCACGTTGAACATCGACTTCGACATCTTCTCCACGGCCCATCCGCAGACGTACTGCGAGTTGTCGTTGAGGATAAACTCTGCATCGTTGTACTCCGGACGCCACTGCCTGAACGCCTCAATGTCGAGGATGTCACCGCTGACGATGTTCACATCGACGTGGATAGGGGTGACGTCATAGCCGTCCTTCTTGTCGAGAGATACGAACGTGTTGGTGTCCTTGATACGATAGACGAAGTTGGAGCGTCCCTGTATCATGCCCTGATTGACGAGTTTCTGGAAAGGCTCTTCCTTCTTGCTTATGCCGAGGTCGAAGAGGAACTTGTTCCAGAAGCGAGAATAGATAAGGTGACCAGTGGCGTGCTCGCTGCCTCCCACGTAGAGATCCACGTTCTGCCAATATTCAGCCGACTCTTCCGAGAGGAGTGCGCTGTCGTTCTTCGGGTCCATATATCTGAGATAGTAAGCAGAAGAACCAGCAAATCCCGGCATGGTATATAGTTCGATGGGGAAGACGGTCTTGTCGTCGATGAGAGAGTTATCCACTATCTGACGTTTCTCTTCGTCCCACGCCCATGTCTTGGCATTGCCGAGAGGCGGCTCGCCCGTCTCCGTAGGCAGGAACTTATCCACCTGTGGCAGTTCTATCGGCAGGCATTCCTCCGGTATCATGGCAGGCACTCCGTTCTTGTAATATACGGGGAACGGCTCGCCCCAGTAACGCTGACGTGAGAAGATGGCATCACGCAGACGGTAGTTGACCTTGACACGTCCTATGTGGTGCTTCTCGACGAATACTTTCGTAGCCTTTATAGCCTCCTTGATGGAGAGCCCGTTGAGAGAGAGAGCTTCGCCGTCGTACTCCACGGCAGGCTTGCCTGCAGCGGGGGAGTTGGTCACGATACCCTCCTTGGCATCGTATGACTCCTCGCTGACGTCAGCACCCTCGACGAGAGGAATGACGGGAAGGGAGAAATGTCTGGCGAAGGCATAGTCACGGCTGTCATGGGCTGGAACTGCCATGATGGCTCCGGTGCCGTAACCTGCGAGTACATACTCGGAGATATATATAGGGCACTTGTCGCCTGTGATAGGATTGATGCCGTAAGCACCTGAGAAGACACCCGTTACGGTATGGTCTATCATACGCTCACGTTCCGTGCGACCTTTGACATACTTGACATATTCATCGACGGCAGGCCGTTGATCAGCTGTCGTTACCATATCTACGAGCTCCGATTCAGGTGCGAGTACGAAGAAGGTAACGCCGAACATGGTATCGGCACGAGTGGTAAAGATAGTGAATGACGTATCCTGTCCATCCACCTTTATCTCCACTTCCGTACCTTCGGAGCGGCCTATCCAGTTGCGTTGTGTCTCCTTTATGGAGTCACTCCACTGGATAGTGTCGAGTCCGTCGAGGAGACGCTGGCTGTAGGCACTGACGCGCAGGCACCACTGGCGCATCTTCTTCTGCTCCACGGGGAATCCTCCGCGTACGCTGACGCCATCCACCACCTCGTCATTGGCAAGCACCGTGCCGAGACCTGCACACCAGTTGACCATCGTCTCGCCCATGAAGGCGATGCGGTAGTTCATCAGCGTGTCGCTCTTCTGCTTCTCGTCCATGGCGTTCCATTCGTCTGCCGTGAAGGATAGTTCCTCGGAGCAGGCTGCCGTGATGCCCTCTGTGCCGCTTTCTGCGAATCTGGCAGTAAGAGAGGAGATAGGCTGCGCTTTCTGCAGAGAGGTGTCGAAGTAGCTGTCGAACATCTTCTGGAATGCCCACTGCGTCCATTTGTAGTAGTCGGGAGAGCAGGTGCGCACCTCGCGGTCCCAGTCGAAGCAGAAGCCTATCTTGTCCAACTGCTCGCGGTAGCGGTCAATGTTCTGGAACGTAGTCTTCTCGGGATGCTGTCCCGTCTGTATGGCATACTGCTCGGCAGGCAGTCCGTAGGCATCATATCCCATAGGGTTGAGCACGTTATATCCCTGCAGACGCTTGTAGCGGGCATATATATCGCTGGCTATGTATCCAAGCGGATGACCTACGTGCAGTCCCGCTCCTGAGGGATAGGGGAACATATTGAGCACGTAGAATTTCTTCTTGTCCTTGTCTTCTGTGACATGATACGTACGGTTCTTTACCCAATACTCATGCCATTTCTTTTCGATTTCGTTGAAATTGTATTCCATTATATGTTAATGTGTTTTTATTTTGCAAATTCGTTGCAAAGTTACTATAATATCGTCTAATCCACAAATTTTGTGAATGTTATTTAAGACGTTTTGAACTAAATGCCAGATAATTTAGGGGAGAAAAAGATATAATATGCGGAATAATTATTAATTTTGCAAGCAAAAAAAACCGATAATCAAAACAATATGGCAAAGAAAGATGGCGAACTGACGCCGATGATGAAGCAGTTCTTCGATTTGAAAGCAAAGCATCCCGATGCCCTCCTGCTGTTCCGTTGCGGTGACTTCTATGAGACGTACTGCGATGATGCTGTCGAGGCATCACGCATACTCGGCATAACCCTGACACGGCGAAACAATGGTTCGACACAAGGAGACGCTATGGCGGGCTTTCCGCACCATGCCCTCGACACCTATCTGCCACGACTCATCAGGGCAGGAAGGCGCGTGGCTATCTGCGACCAGCTCGAAGACCCTAAGCTGACAAAGAAACTTGTCAAGAGAGGCATCACGGAACTCGTCACGCCAGGTGTCGTCATGAACGACAATGTGCTGGACAACAAGAAGAACAACTTCCTCTGCGCCCTGCATTTCGGCAAATCAGCTTGCGGCATTTCACTGCTCGACATATCCACGGGAGAGTTTCTCGTAGATGAGGGAACCTTCGACTACGTAGATAAACTGATGACCAATTTCCAGCCTAAGGAGGTGGTTATAGAAACGGGAAGGAAGAGATTCTTCGAGGATAATTTCGGAACAGGATATTTCACCTATGAGATGGACGACTGGGTGTTTACCGACCAGACTGCCAGACAGAAGCTCAACGCACATTTCAAGGTGAAGTCAATGAAAGGCTTCGGAGTGGATAGCGTGAAAACAGGACTGATAGCTGCTGGTGCCATACTGCAATATTTAGAGAACACACAGCATACCCACATCGGACATATCATCCGAATAAAACGCATTGATGCCGAGAGATACGTCAGACTCGATAACTTTACCGTGCGCAACCTCGAAATACTTGACTCCATGCAGCAGGATGGAGCCAACCTCATCAGCGTCATCGACAAGACTGTCTCGCCAATGGGAGCACGACAGATGCGCCGCCTCGTAGTATTCCCCTTGAGAGAAAAGAAAAAGATAGAGGAACGCCTGGACGTGGTCGATTATATGTTCCGCGACCCAGAGTTCCGCACTGACATCGACACTCTCATGCAGAGCATCGGCGACCTGGAGCGTATCTCGTCGAAAATAGCCACGGGAAGGGTGAACCCAAGGGAGGTAGTACAGCTAAGAACAGCACTCTCCGCACTTGAGCCTATCAGGAAGATGTGCTGTGAGGCACAGCTCAACGTGCTGAACAAGATGGGAGAGATGATAAACCCGCTGACGGAACTGCGGGAGAAAATAGAGAAGACCATAAACCCCAACCCACCCATACTTGTCAATAAGGGAGGAGTGATACGCGACGGAGTAAACAAGGAACTCGACGAACTGCGCGAGATAGCCTTCTCAGGCAAGGACTACCTGCTCAGAATGCAGAAAGAAGAGGCAGAGAAGACAGGCATACAGTCGCTGAAGATAGGATACAACAATGTCTTCGGATATTACCTCGAAGTGCGCAACACGTTCAAGGACAACGTGCCGGCAGAATGGATACGCAAGCAGACCCTTGCGCAGGCAGAACGATATATCACGCAGGAACTGAAGGAATACGAAGAGAAGATACTCGGTGCGGAGGACAAAATACTCGCTCTTGAGACACAATTGTATTCCGAATTGGTAAACTATATGCAGCCTTTCATCAGCGATATGCAGATGAATGCACAGATAATAGGTGGGCTCGACTGTCTGCTCTCCTTCGCCAAAGTGTCGGTGGAGAATGGATATATACGCCCTGTAATAGAAGACAACGGCGAGCTCGATATAAAGGGCGGAAGGCATCCCGTCATAGAGCGTAACCTCCCTATAGGAGAGAACTACGTGCCTAACGATGTTCAGCTGAAAGCAGCCTCTGAAAAAGGAAAGGAAGAAGGCACTAAGGGCACTCCGCAAATAATGATTATCACAGGCCCTAACATGGCGGGTAAGTCAGCATTGCTGCGCCAGACAGCCCTTATCGTACTCATGGCGCAGATGGGATGCTACGTGCCTGCCGAGAGCGCAAGGATAGGTATAGTAGATAAGATATTCACGCGAGTGGGTGCAAGCGACAACCTCAGCGTGGGAGAATCCACCTTTATGGTAGAGATGACCGAAGCCGCCAACATACTAAATAATGTCACGGACAAGTCATTGGTGCTCTTCGACGAACTGGGACGCGGCACTTCCACCTACGACGGCATTTCAATAGCTTGGGCTATAGTGGAGTACCTGCATGAGCACAGCGGCGTAGGAGCACGCACGCTCTTCGCCACACACTACCATGAACTGAACGAGATGGAGAAGCATTTCTCACGAATACGCAACTATAACGTCACCGTCAAAGAGGCTGGCGGCAAGATTATCTTCCTCCGTAAACTCGTAAAGGGCGGCAGTGAGCACTCCTTTGGTATTCACGTGGCACAGTTAGCTGGTATGCCGCATACGATAATAAAGCGTGCCAACGTCATTCTCAAGGCTCTGGAAGAGGAGGGAAACCAGGTAGGTTCTGCCGGAAAGCCCGACATGGAAAGCGTTACGGCTCGTGCCAATGCGCAGACACAACTGAGTTTCTTCCAGCTTGACGACCCTGTTCTCTGTCAGGTGCGTGACGAAATACTCGGTATCGACGTCAATAACCTCACACCTCTCGAAGCCCTCAACAAGTTGTCGGAGATAAAGAAGATTGTGGGAGGGTGAGGGATTCTTTTCTTCTTTGGGGAACGTTCCTAACGTTCTTGACGTTCCTATCGTTCCTGACGATTTCCTTTGCCCTCCAAAAAAAACAACTACTCCTTCCTCTTAGCTCCCAGCTTGATAAGCCATGGACCGCCTACGGCGCAGGCGATGCCGACGATGATGAACGGGATGGAGAGAATCTGTCCCATGTCGATAGGCAGGGAGGCTTCGAAGGCTTCCTGTACCTCTTTAGTATATTCTATGAAGAAACGGAAAGTGAAGATGAGGGCAAGGTCGAGACCGAAGAAGAATCCCGTGCCTACCCACTGCGGACGCTTCTTCCACCAATACCACATGACGAAGAAGAACACAGCGTAGGCTATCGCTTCATACAACTGTCCCGGATGACGGGGAAGCATATCCACTCTCTCAAAGATAAAAGCCCAGGGAACGTCTGTCACCTTACCTATTATCTCGGAGTTCATCAGGTTGCCCAGACGGATGAAACAAGCCGTAGTAGGCACTGCTATCGAGATGGTATCCACTACAAACCATGCGTTCATCTTCATATTCTTGCAATAGAGCAGCAGGGCAAGGATGATACCCAGAGTGCCTCCGTGGGATGCCAGACCTTCGTAACCCGTGAAATGCCATGAACCGTCAGCGGCAAAGCGGATGGGAAGAAGCATTTCTACGATATGTTGTCCGGATGAAAGGAAATATCCTGGTTCGTAGAAGATGCAGTGACCCAGACGTGCCCCTATCAGTATGCCGATGAAGCAATAGAGGAACAAGGGTTCAAATTTCTCGTCAGCCACTTTCTGCGCCTTGTACAGATGACGCACGATGAGGTATGCCAGCAGTAGTCCTATCAGCCAGCATGTGGAATACCAACGTACAGCCATCGGTCCGAGGTGGAAGATGATAAGGTCGGGATTCCAGGAGATGAATAATTCATAATTCATAATTCATAATTCATAATTCATAATTATTGAATCATAATAATTAAATCATAATAATTAAATCATAATAATTAAATCATAATAATTAAATCATAATAATT
>CALZJQ010000101.1 GCA_945787895.1 uncultured Prevotella sp.
CGTCAACCTTCATGTCGAGGACATTGCCTTGTGGGTCAACGAGTTTGTAGGTGGGGAAGGAGTTGACCTTCAGATAGCGCTCTATGGCTGACTGCTGCTCTTGGGGAAGATTGAAGTGGGCGACATTGGGACCTGTCACGTTGTATTCCTTGATGATATTCTCCCATGAATCCTTAGGACTGTTGTTGGCGAAATACACATACTGGATGTCATACTTGGCAAGTCTGTCGTACAATTCCTGCGAATGTGAGAGGGCTGCCTTGCAAGGACTGCACCATGTGCCCCACACGTCGATGAGCACAATCTTTCCCTTGTATGGCTCAAGCAGCTTTTTCAGTATCTCCTCGCCCTCTGTTATGCCGGCCACATCGTCGCCCGTCTTCATCACCAGTTTGTCCAACTGGCGGTTGGCGAGGGCAATGTAATAGTCGTTTCTTTTTACCACATCATCATATATCGAAGGAATGGTTATCCATGTCTTCAACGTGTCCATCAACTCTTGCGACAAGGCCCTGTGAGATCCTTCGTATGCCTTATGGGTAAACTTTGCCATCCATACGCACTTTGTCGTCTTGTCAGCCCCGAGGGAGTCAAGGCAATTGGCATATATCTGAAGACGTTTTCTGAACAGATCTTCATGGGATTTGGCTATAAGTGTCTGGCTCATGGAAGCATCTTCAATAAAGTCTGTCAGGAAATTGCTGATGGGGCGATGCATGGTGTAGGGTTTCGGCAACTTTGTCCAGAAGTTGTCGTAGGCATACTTGCGTGCATAGTCAGGCAGTTTATTTCCCTTTACATAGTAGCGAGCCTGACCTACTTCATACGCTTGGTTCCATGTGGCATTGCCCTTGCTGTAGATGTTGTAGCGTGTGGAGAGCATGGGGTGAAGGGAGCACAGCTTGTCAATCTTTTTATGTTGAGATTTGATGATACTGTCGGTCTTGGCGAGAAACACATCGAAGTCATCTCCTTTTTCCATCATTATACTACTCCATTCAAGAGGATATTTAATCAGTTCGTTCTGAAGCCTGACGTCTTCGCCCATAAGCATCCTTCGTCCTTCCTTGAAGTCGTTGAGCAGGAAGTAGGTCTTCCCCGGTTCGAGCAGAAGGCGAATGAAGCAGCGTCTCCAGTCGCAGAAGAACTCCGTAGTGTTGATAACATGAATTTTGATGGTGAAGCGTCCGAGCGAATCCAAGTCGGCATAGTGTGACACTTGCTCGCCGGTGAAAAGGTCATCATAACCGAATTCGAAAGTTTTGTCCTTTCGGTATTCTTCCGGCATGTCCTTCAGCCATCCCACGACAGTGACTGTGTCCTTTTTGTAGTCGCTATCCACAAATCCGGTCCTCGTGTCCTTGGTCGGATAATCGGGGAGGAATCTGTCTGTAATCATCGAGTAGAGAGCCTTTTTGCCATTGATGGAGATAGTGCGGAAACCCTTGCGGTTTTTCCCGACCTTAACATTCAACGTCTTGTATCCGTCGCTCATTGTGATGTCAGCCTCTCCCGATTTCTCGTTCACCTCAGCCTTCATGTCCCATATTTTGCAGTCGTATATGGCATAGTTGCCGAGGAAGGCGATGTCCCAGTTGCCTGTCGTCTCGTTGCGCCAATATGAGGGAAAGAGCATTTTGTGGCGTTCTTCTATAGGACGTATGCCGCATATCTTACATGCCTTGTTGTCATCACCCTCGATGAAGTCGAACACCTTGGTATCGAGAGGCAGCGGTTGGAAATGGAATACAATGTCGCGCTTGTTGTCGGCATTGGTCTTGACGTACTTGTCAAGCTCAATGCCGTCGGCAGACACAAGGGAATATTTCTTGCCGTCGGCAAGCAAGTATGCACCGCTTGAAAACTTGAACCTAAAAGCGTCATAGTCGCTGCGCAAACTGACAGTTACGCTTACCGTCGTCTCCGTCTCCTTCAGATCCACGCGATTTACATCAATGGCTGCATAAAAAAAACCATCTCCATAGACGTTTCCATTTTCAGTCGTAGGTTTCTCCCAAACGACTTCCTTGTCCTTAGCCTCACTGCCTACGATGCAGAGCAATGCCAAGATAGTCAATAGTATTTTCTTCATTAATTCAATTGTTTTATATCTGCCGCAAAATTACGATAAATTTTCTATTCTTGCAAATATAATGTCTATAGTGTAAAGTTTATCATTTAATTTTTTCAGCTCACTTTTAGCATGTTTCTCCTTTCGGCGACCCAGTTGGTGAGCAGATTTCCAATATTTTCAAAGAAGGCGGATTGGACGAGCAAGTGGTGCCATAGAAGAAAAAACACAGTCTAAGGAGGTGAAGTATTACAACCTTGATGTCACGCTGGTATCCTGAAAAGGAGCGGGTCTGCAAAATCCATATCCATGGATTTTGCAGACCCGCTCCTTTCTTGAGGTAAGTGGCTTCTTATGCCCGACAAACAGGCACATCAGCCTGTCATCCTCTTACTTCACCATCACGACAAGGTACTTGCTGGTACTCCAGAAGGATTGTGGGTTGGTGATACGCAGGACATACTGCTTGTTGGCATCCTGCGTCAGCGTGTAGCTTCCTGCCGGATGGGTGGTAAGTATCTCGGCAGACTTGGAATAGAGCTTTATCTCTTTTTCCACGCGTATGTCTATCTTCGTGAAGTAGTTCTTGTTGAAATTGCCTCTCAGCACTTTTCCCTTCACGTAGATGTTCTGGCTCTGCAGTTCTTTTTTCGTGCCGAAGACGTACCATGCGGTGTTGAGTATCTTGTCCTGATAGCTGATAGTCTCGCTCTTTGCGGCAGACTCGTCCTTGAGGTTGCTTACATCGGAGTTGAGGTTTGCCACCTCCTTGTCAAGTTCTTCGATGCGGATGTCTTTTTCCTGAAGCTCAGCCTGCAGTTTCTGCAACTGGGCATTCTTCTCCTCCAACTGCTGTGTCAATGACTCAAGCGTGGCCTTGAGCTGGTCGCCGCGCACGCTGCTCTCCCGTATTTGCTGGCGCAGCTTGGCGATAAGTTCGCGGTTGTGCTGCATAGCCTGCGAGATAGTGCGGATATTCTGGCGTATCTGTTCAGCCTTGTTGGTGGATTCTCCGTCCTTGATGACCGATACCTTTCCTTCTGCGGCGTTGATGAGGCGGAATCCTTCCTGTATCTCGTTCAGGGTGGACATCATGTCATTGATCTCACGGTCTTTTGAGTCGATGATCTGTTGGAGAGAATCGCGTTGCGCTTCAATCATGGATGCAGGGACTACATCCTTCTTTTCCTGACATGCGGTGAATGCCACGGCACAAAGGATAATTGCAAATAGTTTTTTCATGTTTTTATCTTTTGTTGTTTGTTTTTGTTTTTGTAGTTTAGTTGTCTTTATTTTTGTTTTTGTTTTTGTAGTTTAGTTGTTTTTGTTGTACCTTTCAGCCTTTCGTTCCGCCTTGCGCCTTTCCTTTATTATTTCGGGGTCAGTGCCTTGGAGTATGATGACTATTTCGCCCCTTGGCTCTGTCTGCCTGAAATGACCTGCCACTTCTTTGAGCGTTCCTCGGACGCTTTCCTCGTGTACCTTGGATATTTCCCTGCAGACACTCACCAGCCTTTCTTCTCCGAAGACTTCGGCAAATTGCTCCAGGGTCTTCAGCAGGCGGTGGGGAGATTCATAGAATATCATGGTGCGTACTTCGTCTTTCAGTTCTTCAAGTCTCGTCTGTCGTCCTTTCTTCTGTGGCAGGAATCCTTCGAAGCAGAACCTGTCGCACGGCAATCCGCTGGAGACAAGCGCTGGAGTGAATGCTGTTGCGCCCGGAAGCGTCTGTACCGTGACTCCTGCAGCGACGGCTTCCCTAACGAGAAAGAAGCCCGGGTCGCTGATACCCGGCGTTCCGGCATCGGTGATCAGGCAGATGGTCTGCCCAGCCTTGAGTCTTTCCACAATCCCGCTGCTCGTGCCATGCTCATTGAATTTATGGTGAGCCATCAGTTTCTTGCCCTCTATGTCAAAGTGCCTGAGCAGTATTCCCGATGTCCTCGTGTCTTCGCAGAGTATGACGTCCGCCTCTTTCAGCAGTCGTATGGCTCGCAAGGTCATGTCCTCCATATTGCCTACAGGAGTAGGGACGAGATATAGTATTCCCATTGTCTGTATTTTTGTTGTTTTCTCTACGGTTTTACGGTTTTACGGTTATGCGGTTTTACGGAGGATTGTTAAGGCTGATTGTAACTTCCGTATAACCTTAAAACCGTACAACCTTAAAACCGTTGTTTTGTTTTTGTTTTTTTGTTTTGTTGTCAACTGACCGTACAAAGGTAGTTGAAAAATATTCAATCAGCAAAAAAAGGATGACTTTCTTTGCATTTTTAAAAGTATTTAGTACTTTTGCAAGCAATAATGAAAGATGTAGTAGGATATTTACGCTAAAAGTGACAGAAACAGATGATGGAACAAATTACGGGAGAAACGCATCGTCCGGGCAGGATAGAAGTGGTGTGCGGTTCGATGTTCTCTGGAAAGACGGAGGAACTGATACGAAGGATGAAACGGGCAGGGTTCGCACGCCAGCGCCTTCTCATCTTCAAGCCTGCCATAGATACCCGCTATTCCTCGGAAGATGTAGTCAGCCATGACCGCAATGTCATCAAGTCCATCCCCGTAAAGTCGGCAAAAGAGATACTCGACTATGCTTCGGAGGTCGATGTGGTGGGCATAGATGAGGCGCAGTTTTTCGATCATGACATCATAGAAGTGTGCAATTCCCTTGCCATCCATGGAGTGAGGGTCATCATTGCCGGTCTCGACATGGACTATCAGTGCAAGCCTTTCGGGCCTATGCCTCAGCTTCTTGCCATTGCTGACGACGTGCAGAAGGTGCATGCCATCTGCATCCGTTGCGGCAATCACGCATACGTCAGCCATCGAAGGGTAGATGTAGAGGGACAGGTGATGCTCGGGGAGAAAACGGAATATGAGCCGTTGTGCCGTGAATGCTACAGGAAAGCATTGACGCGGACGCAGGGTTATGTCTCCAAATTGTTCTGAATGAGTCAAACGACTAAACTACAAAAAAACAAAAACAAAAACAAAAACTCAAAACTACAAAAAAACAAAAACAAAAACAAACAACAAAAAAACAAGACAACAAAACCACAAAATGTTAGACCAGAAGATTACTTTTGACCGTTTCATACGTTGGGCTATGATAGGAGGAGTCGTCGTAGCCGCACTTTTCATACTCAACTACCTCAGCGGGGTGCTGCTCCCATTCTTCATAGCATGGGTGTTTGCTTACCTGCTCTATCCTCTCGTCACCTTCGTGCAGTATCGCATGAAGGTAAAGATAAGGGCGGTGAGCATCATCATCACCATCCTTTTTGTCGTGGCAGTCATCTCTGGCATCGTTTACCTCATCATACCTCCTATGATAGAGCAGTTCGGGCAGTTTTCCAAACTTGCCATTGGTTACCTTCATCAGGCGGCTCACATAACAAGCATTCCGGAGGCTGTCACCAAATGGGTAAACGAAAACTCCAATGACATAGAGAACTATCTCAGAAGTCCCAATTTCTCACAGTCCATAAAGGAGGCGATGCCGCAGGTGTTCCATTTCATCGGAGAGACATGGAACGTCGTGATGAGTATTGTAGCATCGTGTATCGTGCTCCTCTATACGTTCTTCATTCTCCTCGATTACGAATACCTGACCCGTAACTGGACGAAAATCTTCCCAAAATCCACCCACGCCTTCTGGCATGAGTTGGCTACAGACGCAGGAAGGGCTCTCAACAACTATGTGCGAGGACAGTGCCTCGTGGCATTCACTATGGGAATACTCTTCTGCATAGGCTTTACGATCATTGATTTTCCAATGGCGATAGGTCTCGGAATACTCATCGGAATACTCGACCTCGTGCCATATCTGCACACTTTTGCTCTCATCCCGACCGCCTTTCTTGCAGGGTTGAAGGCTCTCAACACGGGTCAGAACTTCTGGATAATCTTCGGTCTTGCCGTCCTTGTGTTCTGTGTAGTACAGGTTATCATCGACATGATTGTGACACCAAAGATAATGGGCAGGCAGATGGGACTCAATCCGGCTGTCCTCCTCCTCTCGTTGTCAGTATGGGGAGCGCTGCTCGGCTTTCTCGGACTTATCGTAGCCCTGCCTCTCACGACCCTCATCATGGCTTATTGGCAGCGTTATGTTACCAAGGAAGAATGACAAACGATTGATTTATGTTAATAAATACTCTTTTACGGCTCAATATTTAGCCAAAAAGGGCATTATATAAACAAAAAATCGTACCTTTGCACCCGCATTCGGAAGAATGACATACGGAGATCCGTTAGCTCAGTCGGTAGAGCATCACACTTTTAATGTGGGGGTCTTGGGTTCGAGCCCCAAACGGATCACGGAGATACCTTCTATTACAGGAAAGGGTACACTTAACAGGTGTACCCTTTTAACGTAACTTACTGATTTTGAGGTGTAAGAGCCAAAAAAGTCACTACATCACTAATTTTTCAATGGTGCAACAAAGTGCAAAGGGGTGCAAGGTTTGTGTACCTTTTGTGTACCTCACTACCCCGATTTTGTGTACCTCGGTAATAAATTAAATTATAGTAAGTTATGGATATTCCTAAGACGAGGGTCATTTTTGACCGAAAGAACGTCTCTACGAAGACGAAGAAGGCATCAGTTATCGTTGAGGTCTATTATCAAAGGCAGAGAAAATTCTTCTCTACAGGTGTTGAACTCTACAAAGACCAATGGAAGAAGGATATGGTTGTTGGTCGGCATGACGCTATTGACCTTATGAACAGGATCAAGACGATAAAGGAAAAGATTGATGAATATCTCAATGAGAGATTGAAAAACAATGAAGATATTAACCTTGAACACTTACGCTCATGGGTTGATGGTCATTCGGAAGGAAAACCTGCATCTTTCCTTGTATTCATGCAACAAAGAATGCGTGAGAGACCGATGGCTGAGGGTACGTTTGACCAGCATTCATCGGTAAGGAGAAACTTGAAGAGGTGGGGAAAGATTATTACGTTCTCGGATATTACGCTTTTCAACATTATACTTTGGGATGAGGAAAGCAAGCGTCACTCAGAGTCAGGCAAGACCATTGAGACGTGGCACAAGGTTCTGCGTATCTATATCAACGAAGCCGTTGCTCTCGGATATGTGAAGAAAAGTCCGTACAAGGATTTTAAGGTCAAGAGGGATAGAAAGATTAAGCATGACTTTCTTTCGCCTGAGGAATTGAAGAAATGGCATACTATCGTTCTTCCTACCGATGATATAGAGAAAGCCAGGGATATGTTTGTCTTTTGTTGCTATACAGGTTTGTCCTATGCTGACATGAAGAAATTCGATACACGCCTTATCTTTGAAAGCAATGGCAGTATGAGATATAGACGAGGCAGGAAGAAGAACGATGAAATGTTCAACATTACCATTCTTGAACCTGCAATGAAGGTCTTAGAGAAATATGGTGGTGTTCCGATGATGGATAACCATATATATAATAGGTATCTGAAAGATATTGCTTGCCTGTGTGGTATCAGTAAGAAACTGAGTTCTCACTGTGGGCGTACAACATTCGCAAGTACCGTTATGCTTGCAAACAAAGTTCCTCTGAAGGTTCTCAGTAATGCGATGGGTCATACATCGGTAAGGCAGACTGAGGAATATGCGAAACTCACTCAGACTGTTGTTGATGAAGAATTTGACAGACTCGGTACAATAATATAGTGTTCATTTTTTTTGCAATAAAAATCTCTATGTTAAAATAGAGAGTGTATAATTTAACTTATTGTTAAACTTAAAGTCGGTTTTAGTATGAAAAACGTACCTAACGTAACTTTAGCAACTACCGCTTATGACAGACTAAACGCTTTCTTCGAGTACATAACCAAGCAACAAAAGGTTATGCGAGTTGATGAGTTCTACAAGGCTACAGGAATAGCAAACGGCTATTTTCGTGCAGGAAACAAGAAAGTTAGCGAAGGATCGAGAAAAGATGTCAACGTGGGAACTATCCAGAAAGTTCTCAAAGTATTCAGCAATGCGAACCTTGAATACTTCATTTGCGGCAATGGCGGTTATTTCTTAGAAGAAGGTCAGACATATCAGAAAAAGAAGGTTGTGGTGGTATCTGACAACCCTCAGAGTGGAAGACCTTACTACAATGTTGATTTTCTCGGTGGTTTTGATGAATTGTTTAACGACCAGACTATCACGCCAACCTCTTATATTAATATACCTGAGTATAACAAGGAAAATTATGTATGGGTAAACCTCACAGGTCACTCAATGCACCCTGTTATCCAATCGGGCGATAAAATCTGCATCTGCGAGATTAAGGACGTTTCTTCTATTATCTTTGGTGAGATTTATGCCATCGTGACTGAGGAAATGCGCACAGTCAAGTATGTTACTCGCTCGGAGCAGAAGGATTGCCTACGTCTCGTTCCTGAGAATAAGAGTCCTCGCTATGGCGATTATCAGGACATACCATTATCCAATATAAGAAAGATGTTCAGGGTTGTAGGTTCGGTTCATCTATTCTAAGGCACTTTCCTTTCAGTAAGTTATTTGTACCTCTCATGTACCTGTACTTTGTAAGTATCTAAGTTTCAATATGGGTCTTAACCCCAAACGGATCACTGAACATACTGAAAAATGAACAGGTTAGTGTTTTTTTTGAAATGCTAACCTGTTTTTTTGTCAACCCGCAGACCTGTTTTGTCCTATTCCGCATTCTTTCTTTTCCTTTGTGTAATACGTTATCAGTCAGTGGAATACAAAAAGCGTTGAGATTACGTTGCAAAAGCTGTGCTTTTACTCGGCAATCTCAACGCTTTTGTCGTATAATCTCAGCGCTTTTGTCCTGTAATATCAATGATGTCTGTTTTGTCCTATTTTGCCCGAAAGAAGCGAAAGCCTTAAGGAAAGGCACGACTACTCCCTGCCGGCACGCTTGCGCTCGAGGTGGTCGAGGATTATCTTGCGTATGCGCATGGACTTTGGCGTCACTTCCACATACTCGTCAGCCTTGATGTATTCGAGACATTCTTCGAGCGAGAGTACGGTTCTCGGTATGATGCGGGCCTTGTCGTCAGTACCTGAGGCACGGACGTTGGTGAGCTGCTTCGCCTTTGTCACGTTGATTACGAGGTCGTTGTCGTGTACGTGCTCTCCCACCACCTGTCCGCAATATACCTCTTCTCCCGGGTCGATGAAGAACTTGCCGCGGTCCTGCAGCTTGTCGATGGAATAAGCGAAGGCAGTACCCGTCTCCAACGCTATCATCGAACCGTTGATGCGTCGCACTATCTCTCCCTTGTAGGGCTGGTATTCCTTGAATCGGTGTGCCATGATGGCTTCTCCCTGCGATGCCGTGAGCACGTTGGTGCGCAGTCCCATGATTCCCCTTGAGGGGATGTCAAACTCGATGTTGATGCGTCCTCCCTGACTCTCCATGCTTGTCATCTCTCCCTTGCGTCGGGTGACCATGTCAATCATCTTGCTGGAGAACTCCTCTGGCACATTGATGGTGAGTTCCTCAATAGGCTCACACCTTTCTCCGTCTATCTCCTTGTAGATTACCGTGGGCTGTCCTACCTGCAGTTCGTAGCCCTCGCGACGCATGGTCTCGATGAGCACGGAGAGGTGAAGCACGCCGCGTCCGCTGACTACCCACCTGTCGGTGGCATCCTCAAAAGGCTCTACTCGCAGTGCGAGGTTCTTTTCGAGTTCCTTTTGCAGACGGTCGTTGATGTGACGTGACGTGACAAACTTGCCTTCCTTTCCGAAGAAAGGCGAGTCATTGATGGTAAAGAGCATCGACATGGTAGGCTCGTCGATGGCAATAGGCGGTAGGGGTTCGGGGTTTTCAAAGTCGCATATCGTGTCGCCAATCTCAAATTTGTCCAATCCCACGATGGCGCAGATGTCTCCGCTTTCCACCTCCGCTACCTTGGAATGCCCCATTCCGTCGAAGGTGTGTACCTCCTTTATCTTCGTTTTCTCCGCCGTTCCGTCACGGTGGGCTATGGTGACGTTCATTCCTTCCTTCAGCGTGCCGCGGTGGATGCGTCCTACGGCGATGCGTCCGGTGTAGGAACTGAAGTCGAGGGACGTGATGAGCATCTGCGGAGAGCCCACAAGATGTTCCGGTGCGGGTATGACCTCCACTATCTTGTCGAGCAGGTACTCGATGTTGTCGGTGGGTTTGTTGT
>CALZJQ010000102.1 GCA_945787895.1 uncultured Prevotella sp.
CCCACCTACAAACTCGTTGACCCACAAGGCAATGTCCTCGACATGAAGGTTGACGCCCGCAATCTCAAGGCATTGGAGGAGGTAATTAAGATGTTGAAAGGCGAAGAATGAATGTTGTAATTAATGAAACCGTTTCTGAAACGTCTAAAGTATTGCTGTTATCTCCTTTAGTGTGCGGACGATGTGTGTGGGCTTGCGTGGCGGCAGGAAATCAGGGTCCCAACGGTTGAAGAGGATGGTGTCTATGCCGGCATCCATGGCTCCGAGGATGTCGGTATTGTAATTATCTCCTATCATTATCGTTGTGGCGGGATTGGCTTTCGTCTTCTGGAAGGCATAGTCGAAGAAGAGCCTTGACGGCTTGTTGGCTCCGGCATCCTCACTAAGCATTATGCTGTCGAAACTGTCGTACAGCCCACAAGCCCTGAGTTTCTTATATTGCACTTCATGAAATCCGTTGCTGCATATATGAAGCCTGTAGCCCTGCGCACGGAGATACTCCGTCAGTTCGCGGGCACCCTGCACCAACCCCGGCTTGACGGAACACAGCTCCAGAAACTTGTCGCTTATCTCCATACACTGCGACTCGGAGATATTCTCCAGCCCACGACCGAGGCTCAGCGGTCGGCGAAAGCGTTCCACGATAAGGTAATGACGGTCTATCTCTCCCTTGGAATATTGTCCCCATAGCTCGACGTTGGTCTGCCAATAGGCATCATAGAACGTCCGGGCATCGTCAAAATGCTCAGAGAGACGGAAGAAATCATAGAGTTCGGCAAGCGATATGACAGCATTCCCACGTGTGTCATACAGAGTGTCGTCGAAATCACAAAATATGTCGGTATATCTTTTATTCATAATGAAATAATAATAACAATAACAATAACAATAACAAAAACAAAAACAAAACGGTTTTCTTTTGTTGTTTAGTTGTCTTGTTGTTTTGTTATTTTGTTTTTGTTGTTCGTTTTTGTTTTTGTTTTCGTTTTTGTTTTTGTTGTTTGTTTTTGTTATTTTGTTTTTGTTTTTGTTTTTTCAAAACAAAAGCTTGGAATATTCATCCTTTTTCCGTACCTTTGTACCTTATTTATAATATATAGGTATGAAAGAACTGAACATAGACAAAGTAAGATGTGCGCTTTTTGACCTTGACGGAGTAGTTTTTGACACAGAATCTCAGTACTCCATCTTCTGGGGAGGCGAGGCAAGGCGTTACCGTCCCGACGTTCCAGGATTGGAATACAAGATAAAAGGCATGCCTCTGACAGAAATATTTGAGACATATTTCTCCTCTTTCCGCAACGAGTGGGAGGAGATTACGAAGCGTCTGAATGAGTTTGAGGCAGGCATGAAATACGAATACATAGCCGGCTTCGAGACATTCATTGCAGAGCTTCGCAAGTGCGGCGTAAAGACTGCCGTCGTAACGAGCAGCAACCGCGCCAAGATGGAGAGCGTAAAGAGCCAGCGTCCGGAGCTGACGACACTGTTTGATGCCATCCTTACCGCAGAGGATTTCACGAAAGGGAAGCCCGACCCCGACTGCTACCTTATGGGAATGGCACGTTTCGGCTGTACAAGGGAAGAGACTCTGGTCTTCGAGGACAGCGTCAACGGGCTCAGGTCAGGACGTGCTTCCGGCGCATTCGTCGTAGGTCTCGCCACTACCAACCCTCATGAGATTGTGGCACAATACTCGGATATGGTCGTTGATGACTTCTTGTCACTGTCCCCAATCCAGTTTACTTAGATATTTTCAACCCGAGTTCCTGCGCCTTTTCCTCAAGGAGAAGGAGCAGGGGCTCGCGCTCATTCTCCACCCTGTTGTCGAGCACGGCATCCTTCAGGTATTGTTTCAGGATACCAACCTCACGTGAAGGCTTCAGACCGTACATCTCCATTATCTCGTTACCGTCAATGACCGGCTGGAGAAGTCGCTTGAAATCCTTCTCTTTCAGGTCGTCTATCTTATGACGTACCAATTGGTAATTATCGAGAAAACGTTGTTTTCTAATCTGATTCTTGCTCGTTATATCCCCTTCGCAGAGAATCATCAGCGCATCAATATCATCACCTGCGTCGTTGACGAGACGGCGGACGGCAGAGTCGGTCACCACATCGTCGGCTATCGCAATAGGACGCATGTGGAGCTCCACCATCTTCTGCACGAACTTCATCTTCATGTCCAGCGGCAGTTTCAGCCTGCGGAACAGTCCGGGCACCATCTTCGCACCGATGATATTATGTGCATGGAACGTCCATCCCGCCACGGGGTCCCACCTCTTGCTCTTTGGTTTGCCGATGTCATGAAGCAATGCTCCCCACCTGAGCCACAGGCTGTCGGACATCTTGGCTACGTTATCGAGGACTTCAAGAGTATGGTAGAAATTGTTCTTGTGCGCCCTGCCGTTCCTTGTCTCCACGATGTCCATGTTTGATAGTTCGGGAAGGATAAGAGGGAGCAGTCCGCAGCGTTGCAAATCCACGAAGCCCTTGCTTGGAACGCGGGTAAGCAGTATCTTGTTCAGTTCCTCGGCGATGCGTTCCCCGCTGATAATCTTTATCCTTTCAGCATTACGTTGCAGTGCATCAAAAGTCTCATCCTCGATATAGAAGTTCAGCCGTGTGGCGAAACGTATGCAACGAAGCATACGCAGCGGGTCGTCGCTGAACGTAATGTCTGGGTCGAGAGGCGTGCGGATGATGCCGTCATACAAGTCATCAATGCCTCCAAACGGGTCAACAAGTTCTCCGAAACGCTCCTTGTTAAGGCAGATAGCCATGGCGTTGATGGTAAAGTCACGCCTGTTCTGGTCATCTTCGAGGGTGCCGTCCTCCACGATGGGCTTTCGTGAATCACGGTGATAGCTTTCCTTTCTCGCTCCCACGAACTCCACTTCGACGGCTCCCTTCTCCCTTTCTTCCGCAGGCAGCGACGCATCATAGGGAGAAGAGTAAACCTTCACCTGTGCCGTACCGAAGTTCTTGAATACAGAAAGCGATGCCTTCCGTCCGAGCATTGACTTGAGTTTCTTTGCCACCTTGATGCCGCTTCCCACCACCACGCAGTCTATGTCGTCAGAAGGACGCTCCAGGAAAATATCGCGGACATATCCGCCTACGACGTAACACTCCATCCCGAGACTGTCAGCAGCCTCGGATATGAGATGAAAAATATCCTTGTCCAGTATCTCTGCCAGTTCGGCATCAGTATAATCTTGCATTGACGTATATGGGATTATGTGTCGGTGCCGCCTCTTTCTTCCTTATCCTGTAAGTCAGGAGCATGAGACTTCCACCTGCAAAAATGTAATATCTGTTTGACTATTTCTGTAAAAGCGGATGCAAAGGTACAAAAAATTACTGATAAAGGAGTTATTATAAGTTTTTTTTCTTATTTTTGCACCATGAAGAATATTATTGCCATATTCGCCGTATGCCTGTTTGCCGTCACGTTATCTTCCTGCGAAGAGAAAGACACGGCAGCGCAACAGTTGCTTGAAAGCATCCGAAGGGACTATGAATCGGGTAATTATGACAAGGCTCTCCTCGCCATTGACTCCCTGCGTCATGCCTACCCGACAGCGATAGAAGAACGCAAGGAGGCTCTGAAAATCCATCAGGAGGCTTCGCTCAGGAAGGCTCAGGGCGTACTTGCGCTTGCTGATTCTGCACTGCAGGCTGTCAGCAATGAGTACGACAAGGTACGTGCGACAGTAGAAAAACGCCACCGTGAAGGCATTGCCACTATGGAAGAACTGCACAGGATGAACCTTCTCAGAAAAGAAAGAGACTCCCTTCAGACTGTTTTCAACGTAGAATGTGCCCGGATAAAGTACATCATGAAGCGTCAGAAAGCCGACAATGCCGCCTCTCAAGGCAGGTAGAGTTCACTTTTCCCCACATACCCTTTGTATTTCCAAAGGAAATTAGTACCTTTGCATCGCATTTTTTGTGTCACCGCAACAAAAATAACGGGATGACACCGCTTGGAAATCCCCGACATGATGAGTTTGACGTACAACGGAGCATACTCACACAACTACGCTATTCAGATGACTACAGAGGAACAATTCAGAAGCGCACTGCAAGAGTGCCGCACCATATTTACAGCGAAACTGGGAGACTACAATGCCTCCTGGCGCATACTGCGCCCATCTTCTCTCACCGACCAGCTCTTCATCAAAGCCAAGAGAATACGCCAGCTGGAGACTGGAGAGGTGGCAATGGTGGAGGAAGGCATACGTCCGGAGATTATCGCACTGGTCAACTACGGCATCATCGGACTGATACAGCTGCAGGAAGGCTACGTAGATGAGCCCGACATTGACGCAGCCCGCGCCACGGAACTATATGACGAGTTCGCAGAAAAGACACTGCAGCTCATGATAAGAAAGAACCACGACTATGCCGAGGCGTGGAGGGGAATGCGCGTGACCAGCTATACAGACTTCATCCTGACGAAGATAAACCGCATAAAAGAGATAGAAGACCATCAGGGGAAAGTCGCCGTATCTGAAGGGATAGACTCCAACTACATGGATATCATCAACTATGCCGTCTTCGGACTAATCAAGACGAAAGAATGAGCAACAAGGAGTCTTTGAACAACAGCGGCAGCAATCCTTCGTGTGACGACGTGAAGAGGGACAGCCACGGCGGCAGCAGCCAGGAAAAAGCCGCGGGAAAGGAGGGACGCTCATCCGCAAGCGGCTCTTCAATCCTGCTCTTTTGCATCACAAACCTATGCAGGCTACTTCTCAGCATCACTTTCGTCTTCTCAGGTTTCGTCAAAGCCGTCGATCCTGTCGGCACGCAGTATAAGATAGAAGACTATGCAGAAGCCATGGGATTGCCCGGCATTCTGCCGGAATGGATTACGCTGACAGCCTCCGTGCTGATGTCTGCATTGGAGTTCTCCCTTGGAGTATTCCTCCTGTTCGCAATAATGCGCAGGGCAGTCTCCAAGACCATACTTGCCTTCATGGCAGTGATGACAGCCATAACTGTCTGGCTGTGGGCGGCAGACCCCGTAAGCGACTGCGGATGCTTCGGCGATGCAGTCACGCTTACCAACGGTGAGACGCTTGTAAAGAACATCATACTGCTCCTGATGGCCGTGACGATAACGGTCCAGCCGCTGAGAATGCCTCGCTTCGTTTCGCTCAACAACCAGTGGATAGTATTTCACTATACCATACTTTTCATCCTCGCAGTGGCAATTTATAGCCTGCATTACCTTCCGCCATTCGACTTCCGCCCATATCATGTCGGAGCAAACATAAAGGAAGGCATGGAGATACCGGAGGGAGAGAAAGGACCTGAGTTTGAGTCAACGTTCATCATGGAGAAGGACGGGGTAAGAAAAGAATTCTCATTAGAGGAATACCCCGACTCTACATGGACTTACATTGACACAAAGACGACAATGATAAGCAAGGGATACGAGCCTCCCATCCACGATTTCTCCATCTCAACAGTAGAGAATGAAGAAGACATCACAGAGGAGGTGCTGAATCATAAGGGATATACCTTCCTGCTCATATCGCCCCATCTGGAGAATGCCGATGACTCATACTTCGGAGACATCGACATGATTTCCGATTATGCACAGACACATGGCTATCCTTTCTATTGCCTTACTGCAAGCAACGAACAAGCCATCAACGTATGGAAAGAGACGACAGCGGCAGATTATCCTTTCTGCCACACTGACGAGACTACACTCAAGACCATCATTCGCAGCAATCCAGGAATGCTTCTCCTGAAAGATGGCACGATAATAAGAAAATGGTGTGACAACTCCCTCCCAGCCGAAGAACTACAAAACGAACGATTGGAAGACTCGGAACTGGGACAACAGCCTAATGACGACACGAGCAGAAAGATACTCGACATCCTGCTTTGGTTCGTGCTTCCGTTGACTCTGCTCAGCATTGCCGACAGATTGTGGATGTGGTCAAACTGGATAAAGAAGAACAAACTACACACAGTATATATAAACTTTTATAAAAAAGGAAAAGAAAAATGAGAAAGAAAATTGTAGCAGGTAACTGGAAAATGAACAAGAACCTGCAGGAGGGAGTAGCCCTCGCAAAGGAACTCACAGAGGTAGTAAGCAACCCTAACTGCGGCGTCATCATCTGCACACCATTTATCCACCTCGCAAGCGTGGCTGAAATCGTAAAAGATTCTGCCATCGAACTCGGTGCAGAGAACTGTGCAGACAAGGCTTCAGGCGCATATACAGGCGAAGTAAGCGCAGAGATGGTAAAGTCAACAGGTGCACAGTGGGTTATCCTTGGACACTCAGAGCGTCGCGAATACTATCACGAAACACCTGAAATCCTCAAAGAGAAAGTGCAGCTCGCTCTCGCTAACGGACTGAAAGTGCTCTTCTGCATCGGTGAGTCACTCGAAGAGCGTGAAGCTAACAGACAGAACGAGGTAGTAAAGGCAGAACTCGAAGGCTCTGTATTCAACCTTTCTGCCGAGGAATGGAAGAACATCGTCATCGCATACGAGCCAATCTGGGCTATCGGAACTGGCAAGACTGCCACAGCAGAGCAGGCAGAAGAGATACACGCTTACATCCGTTCTTGCGTAGCAGAGGTTTACGGACAGGAAGTGGCTGACGACACGACAATCCTCTATGGCGGTTCATGCAAGGCAAGCAACGCTCCTGAACTCTTCTCAAAGCCTGACATCGACGGAGGCCTTATCGGCGGTGCTTCGCTGAAAGCTGCTGACTTCAAGGGCATCATCGACGCCTGGAAATAATAGTTTCAGGTTTTGGGTTGTTGGTTTTGGGTTGTCGGTCAGTATAGTTTTGCCTATTGAGATGACCTCCATTGGAAAAACTTTATCAACCCACAACCAACAACCCACAACCAACAACCATATTCAACAAATGTCAAGAGTAATATTTGTCTATATCTCATGCCTCTTTGCTCTTTCCATCAACGCACAGAGCGAGAAATTCCTTGACCGTCTCCGTAAGAACGAGACCGGCAAGGCTAAGGTGACCGTGACCCAGAGCGCAGAAATCGACGCCTTGGTCAACGGAAAGGGCGGTCAGAAAAAGACTGTCCCTGCTGCAACTGCCACACCGATTGCCGCAAAGCAGCCGCAGCAGCACCCTGCTAAAGAAGAAAATGCCAAGCCCGAGGCTCCTGCCACGAGCTCTTCAAATACACTGTCTCATGGGGAAGACGACATTCCGGAGGAGACTACCGTCATCGACACAAGGAAAAAAGTAATGCGCAACAGCTACAAAATGAAGGGCTACCGCATTCAGGTCTATTCCGGAGGCAACTCCCATGCTGACAAACTGAAGGCCGAGAAAGCCGGAGCAGACATGAAAAGGCTGTTCCCCACGGAGCCTATCTACGTGCATTTCTACTCCCCGTCATGGAAATGCCGCATGGGCAACTACAAGACTGCCGAGGAAGCACAGAAAATACTCTCTCAGGTAAAGAAACACTATCGTCAGGCATGCTTGGTGAAAGGCACGATAAACGTACAGTATTAACCCTTTCCCATACGCATCACCTATTTCAAAGAGACAATCACGAAAATGACAGAAGAATACTATCTCCGCCCAGGACTTGAAGAATTGGCAAGCCATTACAGGGAAATACTCGGTCTCCTGGGCGAAGATGCCGGCCGCGAAGGCCTGCAAAAGACTCCAATGCGCGTAGCAAAGGCTATGCAATTCCTCACCAAAGGCTACACTCAGGATCCGAAAGCGATACTGGAACAGGCTCTGTTTCATGAGGAATACTCACACATGGTAATCGTCAAGGACATCAATTTCTATTCCATGTGCGAGCATCACATGCTGCCTTTCTATGGAAAAGCGCACGTGGCTTACATTCCCAACGGCTACATCACGGGGCTTTCCAAGATAGCCCGCGTGGTGGAAGTGTTTGCCCGCCGCCTGCAAGTGCAGGAAAGGATGACACACCAGATAATGGAATGTATCAACGACACACTGCATCCTATGGGAGTAATGGTAGTCATCGAGGCTGCCCACATGTGCATGCAGATGAGGGGAGTGGAGAAACAAAACTCTCTTACTACGACCTCTGCCTTCTCGGGGGTCTTCGAGTCATCCAAGACACGAGAGGAGTTTATGAATTTGATAAAATAACCAGTACTGGTTGTTGGTTTTTGGTTGTTGGTTTTTGGTTGGTATAGTTTTTCCCAATGAGAAAACCCAAGAACCCAGGCTATGCTTAACCCACAACAAAAAAAGCACTACAACCAAAAACAACAAGTTACACCAATGGAGGTTTACCCAAGAACCAAAACCATACTAACCCAAAACCAACAACCCAAAACCCAAAACCACAATTAAACCCATGCGCTTCATATCCTGGAATGTAAACGGTCTGAGAGCCTGTGCAGGCAAAGACGGAGAAAATATAGAGAACGGAATAATTGGCTTCCAAACGGTATTCAATGCTCTTGACGCTGACTTCTTCTGCCTGCAAGAGACAAAAATGCAGGAAGGACAACTTGACATCTTCTTCCCTGGATACCAGTCATACTGGAACTATGCCGAAAAGAAAGGCTATTCAGGCACAGCCATCTTCACAAAGCACACTCCCCTGAGCGTCAAATACGGACTCGGAGAAGCAGAAGAAGAGCACAACCACGAAGGAAGAGTGATAACATTAGAGTATGAAGACTTTTTCCTTATCACCGTCTATACCCCAAACTCACAGGATGGACTTCGCCGACTCGACTACAGAATGAGATGGGAGGACGCATTCAGACAATATGTCTGCGACCTTGACCGCAAAAAACCTGTCATCTTATGCGGTGACCTCAACGTGGCACACGAGGAAATTGACCTGAAAAATCCCAAAACAAACCACATGAATCCAGGCTTTACAGATCAAGAACGCGAGAAATTCTCAGTGCTGCTGCAGTCAGGATTCATTGACACTTTCCGCACACTGCATCCCGACAGCGAGACCTATTCGTGGTGGTCATACCGTTTTCAGGCAAGAAAAAAGAACATCGGCTGGCGCATTGACTATTTCGTAACCTCAGAACGCCTGCGACAAAGCATCAAGGAAGCACGCATCCATACCGACATCTATGGCTCCGACCACTGCCCCGTAGAACTTGTCATCTGAGCAAAGATAGACAAGCAAAATGGCTTACTCAATCAAAAAATATCAAGCTATTTCTGGAAAAGAAAGGCAAGTAGGTAATAGGACAAAACAGACAACATAGATATTGCAACGCAAAAGCGTTGATATTACAAGGCAAAAGCATTGATATTACAAGGTAAAACCTATGCTTTTGCAACGTAATATCAACGCTTTTTATATCCTCCTGATTTACACTACGTTACAAAAGAAAAGCCGCAGCCCTAATATAGGACAAAATTGACATCGGCATACTTTCCCCTCTACAGGGC
>CALZJQ010000103.1 GCA_945787895.1 uncultured Prevotella sp.
GTTGCTAAAGAAGATGTAATCAATCACTTTGTCATTAAGTTCCCACGCTGGCGAGAAATCAATCATAGTATATACTCTTGCCATTTTATTGGTCGAGTGATTGAGCGCAAAGTCGATTTCGCTAAGTGATGCTCCACAACCATTCTGTGCGACAGTTGCCCATGAATGACGGAACGAATACAAGCTTGCACGAAAGCTAGGTGAGACCTTCTTACAAATCTGACTAATGCCAGCATTTACATTAGCATTGAAAGAATCAGCGTTACTTAAACGATCATGAAAATCGAACAGCCATGGTGATTCTTTGTCCTTTGACAGATACTTCTCAAAAGTTGGAATGATGAACTGTGGTACTCTTATCTCAAAGTATGCGTTGTCGCTTCTTGACTTACAGGTCTTTCTTCTATTGTAATGAAGGATGCCATCATAGAACTGGCTCTTCTCCGCATAGAACAAATCAATACTATTGATGCCGCACATACAAAAGCTCATCAATGCCACATCTTGACCAAGTTCCTGGAGTGGATGTGTAAATCTGCTGAAGTCGGGAACAATGCCAAAGAACTTACGAAGCATACTGGGAGCTATCGCTCTCTTGTTTGGAGTATCACCTTTAGGAATTGTAATTTTGGGCCAAGGATTATGAATTAACAGAATACCTCTGTCTTCATCGTTATATTCCAGCATGGCTGCTTTGTGAATCTGTCGCAGATTGATTGGGTACTTCTCTTTTGATCTTGAAGTTAAAGCAAGAGAATCAATCCATCTTGAAAGGAAAGAGTAAGTAAGTTGGGAAAACACCACTTCATTTTCACCGGCGAACTTTTCAAGACTGTATAAAGCCCATTTGTAATCGCGAGAGGTTCTTTCCTGTCCTCTTGCAATCATCTTGTCGATATGCTTGCGAGCATACTTAGAGAATGATATGCCATCCTTTCCATACTGAATAAACTCAACGATTTCTTTTGCTGTCCAGTTCTACGTGTCCAATCTGTTCAGCATACCGTAGTACCCAGCAATGACCTTTGAGGTTTGCTCTGAAACAAACGGATCAATAATGTCTTGTTTGTCTTTGCTCACTCCTTTGTCATCGACCATCCATGATGTTCTGACGTACTTGACTTGCCGATTGTGAGTGACACGTATGTACACAACATACATACCGTCCTTTCTTTTTGTTCTTACTGCTGCTTTTAATGTAGCCATACTAATAATTTATATGATTGTACGCAATAGCGCGTATTCATATAATATAAGCGGCAAAAACTGGCCTTAATTTTTGGTAAACAGGGGCAAAATTTGGTAAACAAATTGATTAAAATATGCAATTGGAACACAGAATGAGAATTTATAAAAATTATAACATGCTGTATATCAACAGTTTCTTCTTTTGGGTATGTTGACCAACACACACTTTTTTACAAGGCAAAAAACAAACACGCAAGTACTTAACAATTAAGCACTTGCGTGTGTATAGGCATTATAAAATCCTCGTTTTATTCTTGTTCGAGAGCGCCCTGGGCGGCCGCAAGGCGTGCGATTGGCACGCGGAATGGAGAGCAGGAAGCATAGTTCATGCCTACCTTTGCGCAGAACTTGACGGATGATGGCTCTCCTCCGTGCTCACCACAGATACCTGTGCGGAGTTCTGGACGTGTGGCACGACCGTTATCTACTGCCATCTTGATGAGTTGACCTACACCCTCCTGGTCAAGAACCTGGAATGGGTCAACCTTGAGGATTTTCTTCTCCATGTATGCTGGGAGGAATGATGCGATGTCGTCGCGTGAATATCCGAAGGTCATCTGTGTCAGGTCGTTGGTGCCGAATGAGAAATACTGGGCTTCTTCTGCTATCTGACCTGCTGTGAGGGCTGCACGAGGTATCTCAATCATTGTGCCTATCTCAAAATCTACCTCTATGCCTGCTTCCGCAAACACTTCCTTGGAAGTCTCTATGATGATTGCCTTCTGCTGCTTGAGCTCTTGTACTGTACCGATGAGCGGAACCATGATTTCCGGGCATGGGTTGAAACCTTCCTTCTTGAGCTGACAGGCAGCACCAAGGATGGCACGTGTCTGCATGGCCGTAATCTCAGGGAATGTGATTCCGAGACGGCATCCGCGATGACCGAGCATAGGATTGTTCTCTGCCAGAGAGTTGACACGCTTCTGTATCTCTTCTACGCTGACACCCATTTCCTTTGCCATTGTTTCCTGACCAGCCTTGTCATGTGGAACGAACTCGTGGAGAGGTGGGTCAAGGAGACGGATGTTCACGTGGCATCCATCCATTGCCTTGAGTATTCCGTAGAAGTCTGCCTTCTGGTATGGGAGGAGTTTGGCAAGAGCCTTTTCCCTTCCCTCTACTGAGTCTGCCAGAATCATCTCACGCATGGCGATGATTTTCTGGTCGTCAAAGAACATGTGCTCTGTACGTGTAAGACCGATACCTTTTGCTCCGAACGCACGTGCCACCTGTGCATCTTTCGGTGTGTCGGCATTGGTACGTATCTCCATCTTTGTGTATTTGTCGCAAAGGTCCATGAGCTCCTTGAAGTCGCCAGAGAGTTCTGCCGCCTTTGTTTCAATCTGTCCGGCATATACCTGACCTGTAGTGCCGTTGAGGGAGATGTAGTCGCCTTCCTTATATACGGTGCCGTCGATTTCCACTGTCTTTGTCTTGTAGTCAACGTTGATTGCGCCTGCACCTGAAACGCAGCACTTGCCCATTCCGCGTGCCACCACTGCGGCGTGTGACGTCATTCCTCCGCGTGCTGTGAGGATGCCTTCCGCAGCAGACATTCCTGCGAGGTCTTCGGGTGAGGTCTCTATGCGTACCATGATAACTTTCTTGCCGTCATCATGCCATTCCTGTGCATCGTCAGCATGGAAGACGATTTGTCCGCATGCGGCTCCGGGTGATGCGGGAAGACCCTGCGTGATGACTTTTGCCTTTGACAGTGCGAGTTTGTCGAATACGGGGTGGAGCAGTTCGTCGAGCTTTTGCGGCTCACAGCGGAGTATAGCCGTCTTCTCGTCGATCATGCCTTCGTGGAGGAGGTCCATCGCAATCTTTACCATTGCAGTACCCGTGCGCTTGCCGTTACGTGTCTGTAGGAACCACAGTTTTCCTTCCTGTACGGTGAACTCCATGTCTTGCATGTCGTGATAATGGTGCTCCAGCTTGTCCTGAAGTGCGTCGAGCTCCTTGTAGAGTTCAGGCATGGCTTCCTCCATGGAAGGATATTTTGCCACTCGTTCCTCTTCTGATATGCCTGCGCGTTCAGCCCAGCGCTGCGAACCTATCTTTGTGATTTGCTGAGGTGTACGTATTCCGGCAACAACGTCCTCACCCTGAGCATTTATGAGATACTCTCCGTTGAAAAGGTTTTCTCCGTTTCCTGCGTCACGCGAGAAGCATACGCCTGTAGCTGAGGTGTCACCCATGTTTCCGAATACCATTGCCATGACAGAGACTGCAGTGCCCCATTCGTCGGGTATTCCTTCCATCTTGCGGTAGAGTATTGCACGCTCGTTCATCCATGAGCGGAACACAGCGCAGATAGCTCCCCACAACTGGTCGATAGGGTCGGTAGGGAAGTCCTGTCCTGTCTGTTCCTTGATGGCAGCCTTGAAGAGTGCGACGAGTTTCTTGAGAGACTCTACAGAGAGGTCCTTGTCGAGAACTACGCCCTGTTCTTCCTTTACTTTCTCGATGATTGCCTCGAATGGGTCAATGTCTTCCTTGTTGACTGGCTTCAGTCCAAGTACCACGTCTCCATACATCTGTACGAAACGTCTGTAGGAGTCATATACGAAGTGTGGGTTTCCGGTTTTCCTTACCATTCCTTCAGCCACTTCGTCGTTGAGACCGAGGTTGAGGATGGTGTCCATCATGCCCGGCATTGAAGCGCGTGCACCGGAGCGTACTGATACGAGGAGAGGATTCTCCACGGAACCGAACTTGCAGTTCATCAACGCCTCCGTATGAGCTACTGCGGCGTTTACCTCGTCAAGAAGGAGCTCTTTGATTTTTGCTTCACCTACCTCATAATATTCATTACACGTGTCGGTAGTGATTGTGAAACCAGGAGGTACAGGAACGCCGATAAGGTTCATCTCTGCAAGGTTTGCACCTTTTCCACCGAGCACTTCACGCATTTGCGCATTACCTTCGGCTTGTCCGTTACCAAAGGTATAAACTCTTTTTTGTGTCATTTTTGAATTTTTGTTGTGTTTATAGTTTAGGTTATTAATACCATTGTCACGTATGTGCTCAATCTGCATGATTGAGACTACAAAGTTAATTTATTTTTATATTCTCTCCAAACATATATGATGCTTTTTGTGAGATTTGTGTCATTATTCAATATTTTTGACGTAATATTCTTTGTTTCGGGAAAAAGTTTGTAACTTTGTACCAAATTTGGGTTTAGTGGTTTGGTTGTTTAGTTGTCTTTGTAATTTTTGTCGTTTGTCTTTGCAAATGAGGAATGCTATCAACTAAACCACTAAACCACAAAATTCAACCAAACCACTAAACTACAAAATTCAACCAAACAACCAGACAATCCATGGCAAGAAAGAAAAAAACATTACCAATTCTTGAGAACGTTACTATCACGGACATTGCAGCAGAGGGAAAGAGTCTTGTCAGGATAGACGACCTTGTAGTATTCGTCCCGTTTTGCGTACCGGGTGACGTGGTGGACCTTCAGATACGGCGAAAGAAACATTCCTACGCAGAGGCAGAGGTGGTCAGGTTTCATAAGTACAGCAGCGTGAGGGCAGTGCCTTTCTGTGAACACTTCGGAATCTGTGGCGGATGCAAATGGCAGAACCTTCCGTACGAAGAGCAGATAAAGGCGAAGCAGAAGCAGGTATATGACCAGCTTCACCGCATAGGAAAGATAGAGTTGCCGGAGTTCCTTCCCATCAAGGGTTCCGTGAAGACGCAGGAGTACCGCAACAAGCTGGACTACGGATGCTGCAACAAACGTTGGCTGACGCGTGAGGAAGTATCTGCGGGGACTACATACTCCCAGATGAATGCCATAGGATTCCACATCACGGGTGCTTTCGACAAGATATATCCCATAGAGAAATGCTGGCTGATGGATGACCTTCACAATGACATCCGCAATTCCATCCGCGATTATGCCTATGAGCATGGGCTGTCGTTCTTTGACCTCCGCAGGCAGACGGGACTCCTGCGCGATATTATAATAAGGTGCAGCAATTCTGGAGAATGGATGGTCATCGTGCAGTTTCATTTCGACCACTCTACGGAGGAGACCCTTTCCGAGAGCAGGAGCCAGGCGATGGCGTTGCTTCAGCACGTTGCTGACAGGTTCCCCGAGATTACTTCGCTCATGTGGCTTGACAATCAGAAATGCAACGATACGATAGGAGACCAGGAGATACGCCTGTATAAGGGCAATGACCATATTTACCTCCTGATGGAAGACCTGAGGTTCAAGGTAGGACCGAAGTCGTTCTATCAGACCAATACGGAGCAGGCTTACCACCTGTACTGCGTTGCACGTGAGTTTGCCCAGCTGACAGGCACGGAAACAGTCTATGACCTATATACAGGCACGGGAACCATCGCCAACTTCGTAGCCCGCAATGCACGGAAGGTGATAGGAATAGAATACGTGCCGGAGGCAATAGAGGATGCGAAGGTGAACTCAAAGGAGAACAACATCTGCAACACTGTTTTTTATGCCGGCGACATGAAGGACATACTCAATGACGCATTCATTGCAGGGCACGGTCGTCCGGATGTCATCATTACCGACCCTCCAAGGGCAGGAATGCACCAGGACGTGGTGGATACGATACTCCGTGCCCGTCCTAAGAGGATAGTATATGTCAGCTGCAATCCTGCCACGCAAGCCCGTGACCTCCAGCTCCTTGACAGTCAGTATAAGGTGGTGGCTGTACAGCCTGTCGATATGTTCCCCCATACGCCTCATGTGGAGAACGTCGTGCTGCTTGTCGAAAGACAGAATGCAGGGGATTGACAGAAACTACAACCACACATCTTAACAGCAATGAATACTCACATGACCAAAATGCAGTTTTACATACAGTCGCTGCTCGCTGGCGTTCTCATCGGACTCGGGGACATAATCTATGTAGCATCTGAAAACCACATACTTGGCTCCTTTCTTTTCGCATTGGGATTGCTCAGCATTCTCTTAAAGGGTTATCCGCTTTATACGGGAAGGATAGGGTATGTCACCTCAGTGAAGGACCTGTGGAACATGGAAAGGGGTATGCTTCCCATCATAGCGTGCAACTTTCTCGGCATTGCACTGACCTGTGCGGCAGCCGCATCAAGCCGTCTTGACCTTTCCGCCGTTGACGCAATGGTGCAGACGAAGTGCGGGCAGTCGTGGTACAGTGCGCTCTTCCTCTCGTGGGGCTGCGGCGTAATGATGTATCTGGCAGTAAACGGATGGAAATCTACAAAGAATCCCCTGCTCGTGATAATGCCCATAATGTTCTTCATCCTCTGCGGCTTTGAGCACTGCATAGCCAATTTCGGATATTTCTGGATGTGGATTGCGGCCGACGGGCTGTCACATTTCCTGGAAAGGGTCATGGAGATGCCTTTAGGCTTTTGCGGCAACCTCCTTGTCATGATTCTTGGCAACGCCGTCGGCAGCCTTTGCTTTTCCAAGGTGTGAGGGGGATGGTTGTTTGGTTGTTTAGTTGTTTAGTTGTTTAGTTGTTTAGTTGTTTAGTTGTTTAGTTGTTTGGTTGTTTGTCTGTCTCCTGGTTTAGTTGTTTAGTGGTTTGTATTCGCAAATGAGAAAAGCTATCAACAAGACAACCAAACAACAAGACAACCAAACAAACTGCAACCCGATAAAACGAATACAGACGATGATAAATTACGACTTAAGGAAAATCACGACGATAATCTTCGACGTTGACGGAGTGCTGAGCGGGAGCACGGTGGAGATGGATGCCGACGGCAATCCACAGCGCACGATGAACATAAAGGACGGATATTCCATCCAGTTGGCAGCCAAGCAGGGACTGCGCATCGCCATCATCACGGGAGGAAACGACGAAGCCATTTCCCGACGCTACTCCAAACTCGGAGTAAAGGACATCTACATGGGCGTGGCTGTGAAGATTACCGCCTACGATGACTTCTGCTCTCTCTACGGCCTTGCCGACGAAGAGATAATCTACGTGGGCGATGACATTCCCGACTATGAAGTGATGCGTAGGGTAGGGTGTCCATGCAGTCCGTCAGATGCCTGTCCCGACATTAAGGATATCTCGACGTACGTCAGTCCATACGCCGGCGGCAGCGGCTGTGCGCGTGACATCCTCGAGCAGGTACTCCGTGCCAAGGGTCTGTGGCTTTCCTCCGCCAAGGCTTTCGGATGGTGAGGGTCATGGTCATGCACGCCTGCTCGATTCCGCAGGCTTCATCGTGGGCAAGACGGGCAGTCATGCGTGCCTGCCCTTGACTGTCAGATAGGACAAAATGAATATCGTTGACATTACGACATAAAAGCATTGAGATTGCAACGCAAAAGCGTTGAGATTACCGAGTAAAAGCAAGGCTTTTGCAATGTAATCTCAACGCTTTTTGTATTTTATTGATTAGCAGTGTGTTATGTAAAGGTAAAATGAATGCGGAGCATAGGACAAAACACGCATCGCATCTTTCTTTCCAATATTGGGAATGTCAGGTTTTCTGTTTCGGTTTTGAGGTTTTGGGGTTTTCTGTTTCGGTTTTGAGGTTATAAGGTTTTACGGAAGATACAATCAGCTCTCGCAAACCTCCGTATAATCTCAAAACCTCAAAACCGAAACAGAAAACCTCAAAACCACAAAACCGTATGAGAACCTTTACCTCCATCTTTTAAGCATGGGGAAGAACCTTAGCATCATGTCTTTGTATTGTTCTTTCGTCATAGGTTCCGGCATGTGCTTGTTTACTTCGTCCACGAACTGGGAGCAATGTTCTATCATTTCTTCCATAGTGCATTCATAGGTGAAACGGCCTGCTTCGTAGCAATGCCTGCAATAATCGAAGCAGATATTCCCGTCGCTCTCTTTTCCGCAGTCGTCATTGGACGTAAGGGGCATTCCGCAGCTTTGACAGAACTGCGGCAACTGCCCATCCTTTAGCCTTTTCTCTCCATTATCTGTAATGGGGGTGGGGAAGGAGGCGTCGTATGCTGCGAAATCTTCCGGATTCTCCTCAGCTGCGAAATATCCCCCCGGCGTATGATACGTGGCTTCAATGCCTTCGAGATAACCAGGTATCAGTTCTTGTGCAAGGAAATAGGGGACGGAACTCTCTTTTGGCTCTCCATGATAATGAATGTTCAGCTTGCTTGCCAAGTCGAAGCCTAAATGCTTGTAGAATCCTATCTTGCCTTCCATGCAGATCACTCCTATTCCCATCTCTTTTGCTTTGTCGAGCGCATGGGCGAGGAGAATCTTTCCATATCCCTTGCGTTTATAGTCGGGATGTATGGAGATAGGACCGAATGTCCAGCATTTTTTCACTGTTCCTTCCCCTTCCGGGATGAGGTCAGGTGCTTTTGAGAACATCACATGGCCTATTATCTTTCCGTCCTCTTCGAGCACGAAGTCGAGTTCGGGGATGAAGTCGGGGTTAGAACGGTATTTGTTCAGTACGTAGTGTTCCGTGCATCCCGGGCGGTATTCGTTCCAGAATGCCTCGCGCGTAAGTATCTCTACCTCGCGCCAGTCTTTTTGTTCTTCTAATCTTATCTGCATGGTTGGTTGTTTAGTTGTTTAGTTGTTTAGTTGTTTGGTTGATACCTTTTCTCATTTGCAGAAACAATCAACTAAACAACAAAACCGCAAAATCCAATTTTATTCTACCGGAATCTGAATAATGCTCAGCCAGAGATTGGGGTCTTCCTGATTCCAGATACCATCAATGTATGAGCAGCGTGGTCTTCCTGCTACCTTGTATCCGTTCTCTTCAAGATACTTGAACAGTTCGGTGTATGACTCGTAGAACTTGTCGTACGGACCATAATGCTTCATGCACACAGCCTTGGGAACTTCTGCCAGTCTCTTGAACTGGATGATGGCAGAGTCTTCTCCCATTTCCTCCACTTGTTCGCAATACTCGATGTCGATGTTTGTAGGACTGTATTCGTCGTTGTGTTCTATGGTGAAGCAGTAGCCGGGAGGCGGACACTTGCATCCGAGACGTTGCATCTCCGGTCCGATCTTGTTGCAGCACATTTCTCCGATAGCTTCATAGCTTGGTATTACTTCACGATGACTTGCCACGATGATTTCCGGCAATGATTGAATAGAAAATTTGTCCATTGTCTTGATTTCTTTAATGGAGTTTC
>CALZJQ010000104.1 GCA_945787895.1 uncultured Prevotella sp.
TACAAATCGTAAGTCTCATCGGTCACGTAGCCCGCTACGCTCCCTCTTCAACTTATAATTTGTCCTCGAAAATAAATCCAAAATATGACAAAGCGAATTAATAGAACCCACCTATATTTTTTCCAAAGGTTTGTAAAGGCTGTTGGCATATTCCGTATAACCACACAAAAATAGGACAAAATAAATCTCAATGATATTGCAATGCAAAAGCATAGAGATTACACGACAAAAGCGTTGATATTACGTTGCAAAAGCTTAGCTTTTACCATGTAATATCAACGCTTTTTCTACGCTACTGATTTTCAACTCCTTACACTACCCGTCGCACCATAGCGGCAATAGGACAAAATGATACTGGCGGATAGAAATACTTGAATGTATGTAAATATGTTTTTTAAGATTATGAGGTATTGCTGTCTTACAGAAATTTGTCAAGGATTATTGTAACTTCAGCAAAAGCGTATAACCACTAAACCGTAAAACCGTATAACCGCATAACCGTAAAACCGAATCCTACCACACATCACAACTGCGTCGTTCCGTATCCTCGGCGGGACTTTTATCTATTCCTTTGCCATTGACAGAGCAGTCGGTGAACGTACAGTTCCGTGTCTTATATAAATAATGTGGATGCAGAGCCTTATCTACACTGAAGTTCTGGACTGAGATATTGCGTATCGGCTCTGCCTCATTGCCGTCGTAGTAGATGGCGTATGCCTGCGATGACTTTGCGCTGACGTTGTTTATCACGAAGTCAGAATACCGTGCAGGGCAGTTTCCACCGCGATAACCGAAATAGTTTGTCTCAAATCTCAGCACGGCTCCAGCCACTGAATCTATTGATACATTCTCGACGAAAACATTCTCTATATATCCTCCACGGTCGAGGTTTGACTTGAAGAGCAACGCATTCTTCACGTTGCCTATATCAATATTACGCATAAACACATTCCTTACCCCACCCGACATTTCCGAACCTATGCAGAGTCCGTTGCATTTGCTGCGGAAAGAACAATCCTTTATCACGATATTCTCCGACGGAATGCCCACTCTCCTGCCGTCGGCATCACGTCCTGACTTTATTGCCACGGCATCGTCACCAGTCTGAAAACGACAGTTCTCTATCAGCACGCGCTTGCTCGACTCTGGATCGCATCCGTCATTGTTCGGAAAATGAGAGTCGATAATAACGTTTCTTACCGTCACATCCTCGCAATACAATGGGTGTATGCACCAGAAAGGACTGTTCTTCAGCGTTATTCCTTCTATCAGCACCTGTGAACATCTGTTGAACTCCATTGCGCACGGACGCAGATGAGTTCCCTTTCCAAACACCCGCTCCGAGACAGGTGTCAGTTCTTCTCCCATCTGCCTTAGCCTATCTACATCTTCTTTCTCTGGCGTGACACCATGCGTACCATGTATGTTCTCCACGAAATCATCGGTTCCGACAGGCATTCCCCAACGTGCCATAATGCCTCCGTTGGCATCTATGACAGCATTTCCCTCACCTGTGATGGCAAAATTCCTGCATCCATGCGCATGAATCATTGACGACCTGCCATAAAGTTCCGTTCCCTCCCATCGTGACAGGACAGCAGGGAGGTAAGCATCCGGACTGGATGTAAACACTAATTGCGCCCCGTCAAGCAGATGCAGGCAGACATCATCACGCATCTCTATCGGCCCGTCCATCACGTGTATGCCCGAAGGCACTGTCACCTTTCCGCCTCCTTTTGCAGAACATTCATCTATCAACGCCTGCAAGGCGCATCGCGAGAAATCTTTTCCGAGCACATATTCCTTTCCCTTGATCTTCACCTGACGCACAGAGGCTTCCACAAGAGCCATCTTCCTTGTGGGGGCAACACCCTCCAGCCTCACCCTTGCACTGTCAAGCGTAGGCCGTACCTTAGCAATAGTGCCGTCTTCGTTGTAGAAAAGCGAGTCGCAACAGATGTTTCTTCTCACCCCACAATGATAGCCAAGGTTAAGGTTGCGGCTTATGTCAGCCGTATGATAGAAGAGATAGTCCTGTCCCTTATAGTTTACTATGGAATGATGATTGGTGCCGCTGTTCACCGAGTCAAGCACAATGCCCTGATATTTATACGGTCCAAGAGGGTTATTGCTGGTACAATAGGCTATCTGCGGCTGTTTTCCGCTGAAAGGACTCGTGGAGTATGACATATAATAAGTGCCATTCCGCTTGTGTACCCATACGGCTTCAAAGAATCCCTCCGCTCCCTGTATTATGCTTACCTCACCATCGTACGACACCATATCCTCATTGAGACGTACGCAGCACACCGTGTTCTGACCGGCAAAGAGATATGCCTGCCCGTCATCGTCGATGAACACGCAGGGGTCGATAAAGTCCCTGTCGCATACCACGCCGGGACTGTCTATCGAAAGCAGCGGATGACCTATCGGATCGGCAAAAGGTCCGTAAGGAGTATCGCTGACAGCAACGCCTATATGCTTCTTGTCCGTAGGATAATAGAGGTAGTATCTGCCGTTGCGAAAGACGCAGTCAGGAGCCCAAGCCTGCGACTTAGCCCACGTCGTCTGCTTCAATGGATTGAATATCACGCCATGGTCATGCCAGTGCTCCATATCCGTAGTACTATATACGTGGTAGTCTTCCATGGAGAAAGAAAGGGCATCGTCACGGTCATGACTCGGATATACCCAGAGAGTGTCGCCGAAAACCCTTGCTGACGGGTCGGCTGAATACATCGTATTTACTATCGGATTGCCTATCTTGGCAGATGAAATCCCGCTGATAGCGAGACAAGCGGTTATGGTCAGTAATATCTTCTTCATTTTGCAAAAGTAGGAAATATTTCTCTTACCGCCAAATTTCATTCATATTTTACCTTATTCTCACCTCCGTATTTGGCGTTATCACAGAAAAGCAGTAACTTTGTCTGCTGATTGTGACGCAATGAGACATACCTGTTAAACCTCAAAAACGCAAAAACGTCTAACCATATAGTCTAACTAACTACTAAACAATAAATATGAGAAAAACATTAATTACCTTGCTTTCTCTCCTCACGATGTCGGGAACGCAAGCTCAGACCTACAGAGAAAACCTTTCACGCGGCGTAATCGCCGTGCCGATGGAGAACGGCTACATGGTGTCATGGCGCTGTCTTGCCACTGATGCCAAAGAGACAACGTTCGATATACTGCGCGACGGGAAAGTGATAGCAGAAAAACTGACTGGAGCCACTTGCCTTGTCGATGCTGAAGGCACTGCCAAAAACAAATATTCTGTACGTTGTACCACAGACAACACCCTGATAGAAGGCACTACATGGGCGCAGCCATTCCTTTCCATCCCTCTCGTCAGACCGGAGAATGGCGTCACTCCTGACGGAAGAAGCTATTCCTATTCCCCGAACGACTGTTCGACAGGCGACGTAGATGGCGACGGGGACTATGAGATAATCCTCAAATGGGACCCATCCAACGCACATGACAACGCGCACGACGGATATACCGGAAACGTCATTCTCGACTGTTACGAAATCAGCACCGACTCCCTCTCCAACTTCCGTTGGCGCATTGACCTCGGCAGGAACATCCGTGCTGGTGCCCACTACACCCAGTTCCTCGTCTATGACTTTGACGGTGACGGCAAGGCGGAGATGATATGCAAGACAGCTCCCGGCAGCAAGGACGGCAAAGGACGTTACGTAACCGAAGCTGCAACTGACCCAGACATCCTCAATGCAGACAACATGGCGAATTACGTGGAGCGAAACGGACGCATCTTCTCAGGCCCTGAGTACCTTACCGTCTTCTCCGGCGAGGATGGACATGCCATTCATACTATCTATTACAACCCCAACCGAGCCTTCGGAGTAGGAGGCGCACCACGCTATTCCACGAAAGAATGGGGAGACGGCACACCGGGAAACCGCGGAGAGCGTTATCTTGCCTGCGTGGCATTCGTCGATGGACGGGACAAAAACCCAAGTGCCGTGATGTGCAGAGGCTATTATACATCCTCAAACCTTTGGGCTGTGCGTTTCGACGGAAAACTACTTACCACCAATTGGCTGCACCATAGCAGTTCGCCACACGACTGGACCGTCACCGACAGCGAAGGAAAAGTGAGGGCAAAAGCCGAAAACCTCAATGGTTCCTCCTACGGACAGGGAGCACACAGCATTGCCGTTGCCGATGTGGACGGAGACGGATGCGACGAGATAACATACGGTTCCTGTGCCATCGACCATGACGGCACACTGCTCTACACTACCAATCTCGGACACGGTGACGCACAGCATCTGGGCGACCTCGACCCCGACCGCCCGGGCTTGGAGTACTATATGGTACATGAATCCCGCCCATTCGGTGCAGACCTGCGCGATGCCTGCACGGGAGAAATCCTCTTCCGCATCACCGACAACGACGATACAGGACGCGGTGTCTGCGCCGACATTGACCCGAAACACCGCGGAGCCGAGTTCTGGTGTTCCGCAGCAAAGCGCATCCACGACATAAAAGGCAACATAATAGCCGAGACAGCCTCATGGACACCGCAGAATTTCCGCATCTTCTGGGACGGAGACCCTTACGAGGAACTGATAGGCAACGGCAGGAACAACAGCAATTTCCAGCGTCGCAGGAAGGCGGATATGCCCAGTCCTTCCAATAACATACAAAAGAACGAGCCAAAATCACCATCTTATTACATAGCAAAATGGAACGGCACATCATGCGATTACGTACTCATCAACGGCAAAAACCTCAGCGACTACGGCAACTCCGCATCATGCAACGGCACAAAAGCGACTCCTTGCCTGCAGGCCGACATACTCGGTGACTGGAGAGAAGAACTGATACTCTTCGACAATAAAGACAAAGCACACCTCAACATATTCTCTACCAATATCCCCACCACGCATCGTGTGCCTACTCTGATGCACGACCACGTATATCGTATGGGCGTAGCATGGCAGAACACATCCTACAATCAGCCACCTCATCTGGGGTATTATTTGCCCGATTATGTAAAATAATCTACAATAATGCATAGCAAATGGACTTTTTTTTGTAACTTTGCAACGGGTTTGCGTCCGATTATCCAGCAATAAAACGGACGGGGCTCATGCAGGCAAGCAATGAAATTCAGCGACATCATAGGACAAAAGGATATGGCTGACCGCCTACGCAGTCTGGCAGGACGCAACCGTCTGCCGCATGCCATAATGCTCTGCGGGCCGCAAGGCTCGGGAAAACTTGCCCTTGCCATCGCCCTTGCCTCCTATATGCTCTGCACGGGAAAAGACGACTGTGGCTCTCCTGAGAACGGAGAGGAGGGCATGAGTGACTGCTGTGGTCAGTGTCCTGCCTGCATCCTGCTGAAAAACTGGCAGCATCCCGACCTGCATTTCACGTTCCCTACCATTCGTCCGAAGAAACTGTCGAGCGACAAGCCGTACTCCAGCGAGGACTACATGCAGGAATGGTACGAGATGCTGGGCAAAAAAGGAGCGTATTTCTCCCTTCCCGAATGGCTCGAAAGCATCAAGGTGGAGAAACAGCAGAGCACCATTCCCGTGGGGGAAAGTGACAGGCTGACGAAAATCCTCTCCATGAAATCCAATCAGGGAGGAAAGAAAATATGTATCTTCTGGCTTCCCGAGAAGATGAACACGGAGTGCGCCAACAAACTCCTGAAACTCATCGAGGAGCCGCCTGCCGAGACTCACTTCATCTTTGCAAGCGAGCATCCCGAACTCCTCCTTGAAACGATACGGAGCCGCGTGCAGCGTTTCGATCTGAAAGGCATCTCTACCGACTGCATCATCGACGCACTGATGGAGAAACGTGGGCTCAGCGAAGAAGATGCGGCAAGGACGGCACGGCTTGCAGATGGCAGCTGGACAAAGGCAACGCACCTCCTTCAGCCGGGAAACGAAGAGGAATTTTTCTACGACCTCTACGTCATGCTCATGCGACTGGCTTACCAGAAGAAAGTGGCTGACCTGAAAAAATGGGCTGACCAGGTAGCAGGAATGGGACGGGAGAAACAGATCAGGATGCTGAAGGCTTTCCAGAGACTCACCCGAGAGTTCTTCATGTACAACTTCCACCTGCCCGAGCTCAACCATCTCACCCTCGAAGAAGAGAGGTTTGCCGTAAAGTTTGCGCCATTCATCAATGAGAACAACATCATAGGCATCTACGAACTCTTTCAGAGAGTAATCCGGGACATCGGGCAGAACGCAGGGGCAAAGATACAATTCTTTGACCTTACCATGAAGATGGCCGTACTGATACATAGGGCTTAATACCCCATTCCCCGTTTTATTTACCCTCATTGCATCTCAATCAAAAAAGTGGCGCAGTGAAATCAATAAAACAACAAAACTGCAAAACAACAAAACAACAAAACAGCATTGGACTACAAAGATATGAAATTCACTCTTGCCACAGGTTGTGGAAGAGGTCTCTGCCGCAACAGTTGCTCACGCTCAGACCACCAGCTCAACGTCTATGACTGGCTGGCTGACGTGCCCGACAATGCGGAGAGCACTGACCTCGTGGAGGTACAATTCAAGAATACTCGAAAGGGATATTACCATAACGTCAATGGTCTTGACCTGAAGAAAGGTGACTGGGTGGCCGTGGAAGCCAATCCCGGACACGACATCGGCGTGGTGACTCTTACCGGCCGCCTCGCCGCACTGCAGGTGAAGAAAGCCAACCTCAAGTCGGCAGACGACATCCGGCGCGTCTATCGCTTTGCGAAAGAGAGCGACATGGAGAAATATGAAGAGTCGAAAGCGCGCGAACACTCTACGATGATAGAGAGCCGACAGATAGCCAAGGGGCTCGGACTGCAGATGAAAATCGGAGACGTAGAATATCAGGGAGACGGCAACAAGGCCATCTTCTACTACATTGCAGACGAACGCGTGGATTTCAGACAGCTCATCAAGGACCTTGCAGCCGCCTTCCACGTGAGGATAGAGATGAAACAGATAGGAGCAAGGCAGGAGGCAGGACGCATCGGAGGCACGGGACCGTGCGGACGCGAACTCTGCTGCGCCACATGGATGAAGAATTTCTCCAGCGTCTCCACTCTCGCTGCACGCTATCAGGACATTTCTCTCAATCCACAAAAGTTGGCTGGAATGTGTGCCAAACTCAAATGTTGCCTCAACTATGAGGTGGACAACTACATGGAGGCAGGCAAGAAGATGCCGCCGAGGGATGCCGTGCTTGAGACATTGGACGGTGATTACTACCTGTTCAAGCAGGACATCCTCGCAGGTATCGTCACCTACTCTACCGACAAGCGGCTCGCAGCCAACCTTGAGACGATAACAGCAGAAAGGGCGTGCGAGATAATAGCGATGAACAAGCGCGGTGAAAAGCCGGAACAGATACAACCAGAGGGCGCACATCGGACAGAACAAAAGCCCGTAGATTTGCTTGACGGAGCAGACCTTACACGCTTCGACAAGGCAAAAAAGAAGAAAAAGAAAGGCAACAGGCAGCGGGACAACAAGGACCCTCACAGGGAAAAAGCAGGCAACAGGCAGGACGCACGGCAGAAAGGCGATTCGGCAGACAAAGGAAAAGAGCAATAATTCCAGACATGAAGCACAAGCATCATACACCAAGGACACTGACACTGCTGACCATAGCAGTGGCAGTGTCCTTGTTTTTTTCATGCAGTTCCGGCACGGTATATCACAAATACCAGGACACGCCGATGCAGGGATGGGAAAAGAATGACACTCTTTCCTTCCACATACCCGCCGTTGACAGTCCCGGGCTCTACCACTCTTTCCTCGGAATGAGGATATCCAAGGACTTTCCGTTTACTGATTTATACCTCGTAGTGGAGCAGACGATACTGCCACGCACGGAGGTCGTGCGTGACACCGTGCGCTGTACCATTGCCGACGAAGAGGGAAAACTGAAGTCGAAGGGCGTGACTTACCATCAGTACCGCTTCCCAGTCTCTGTAATCAGCCTCAATCAGGGAGACTCAATACGCATTACCGTACACCACTGCATGAAACGTGACATCATGCCCGGCATATCCGACATTGGGATTATGGTCTGCAAATAAGGATTTTTGGTTGTGGGTTTTTGGTTGTGGGTTTTTGGTTGTGGGTTTTATGGACACCTATCAAAAGCCCGGACAGAGACAAGATCACTCGAAATAGAAGGTAAGGGCGACGATACTGCTGCGAGCACTGTTGACACTGCCTGCATATTTATGCTGGTTCTTATCCTTTATCTCAGATTTATAGTCCTTGTTCAGTCCGTCAGTGAGGGAATACATGAACTTCAGTTCCGGGCGCAGCTTGAAGTAAGGAAGGTAAAAGTCGCATCCGATACCTACCTCAAGGAACACCTCCGTAGGTTTCATTCGGATATAGTCATTCGACTTTGCCGACAGGTTGAGCATCGGGGCAATGCCGGCCATCACGTAAGGACGATGGTTGTTGAAACGCTTTGCCGCATAAATCAAGTCCATGGAGCAAGCCACATAGACCGTCTTCAGGTCGATGCGCTCAAACGGTTCGACATCACCCTGCGCCGCAAGACGCAGGTCCCGGAAAGAGACGTGCCTGCTGCCGAAATACAATACCGGGGCGACACGGGCGGCAAAGTATTCCGAAAGGCGCATCTCGCCAAGCACTCCGACATGGAATCCCATGTCCCAGCGGTCCTGCTCACACGTCACGAGCGACTCCGTCTCCGTGCCGTCGGCATCCGTAAACGTCACAGGTCCTGAGTTGCCAAATTCCATTCCCTGAAAATGAGTACCCACGATGACACCAAAGTGCATGGGCCGCAAGTCGCAATAAGGGCGATTTTGCACCGTCTTCTCCTGAGCATGAAGCACAACGCAACATACTATATATATATATAAGGTGAACAACTTTCTCATATTCATCATATATATCAAACGCAGAAAATACACAAAAATTGCAATACACCCCCCAAAAACTCTTCCCTTTTTTTTGTTCTTTCCTCTGCCTATTTCCAATCAAATGGCTATAATAATATTTTTTTTGAAAAAAAGACTCATCATTTTTAGGTATTATCAAAAGAAAACATTAACTTTGCACTCACTATGAATAAGACAAGGAGTAGTACAAGCAGACAGTGTATGGATTATATAAATGTTTATGCACAAATACTTATAAAAACCATTCCCCTACTCCACGCTATTTAGAAAAATATACATTATATCATTATTAACTAATAAAAAACTGAAAAAATTATGGCTTACGTAATTAGCGAAGACTGCATCGCATGCGGTACATGTATTGACGAGTGTCCATCAGAGGCTATCTCTGCAGGCGACATCTATTCTATCAACCCAG
>CALZJQ010000105.1 GCA_945787895.1 uncultured Prevotella sp.
CCTCGAAAATAAATCCAAAATATGACAAAGCGAATTAATAGAACCCACCTTTAATGAGGTTTTCCGTTTCGGTTGTACGGCTATAAGGTTGTACGGAGTTTACAATCAGCCTCGGCATATCTCCGAAAAAACATAAAACCGAAGAAGTTGAAGCCTGCGAAACATAATAATAAAAAAACTATAAGATAAAATGGCAAAATACGAAAGTAAGATAAAACTGATAGCTGCTCCCGTAGAGGCTGTGTATGCTACGCTGAGCAATCTGGAGAATTTCCGTCCGATATTGGAAAACGCTGCCAACAATCCTATGGTGGCAGAGAAGATGAAGGAGGCGGGACAGGATCCGGCTCAGCTGGAAAAACTGAAAGAGGTGGAACTGACCTCTGACCGCATAGCGATTCCTGCCCCGATGGTGGGAAGCATAGCCCTGAGGATAGTGGAGAGGGAAGAGAACAAGTGTATCAAGTTTGAGACGGAGCAGTCGCCCATGGATGCCAACCTGTGGATTCAGGTGCTGCCTACGAGCGAGGTGAGCACGCCGATGGGCGGTCCCGGCACCAAGATGCGCCTGACGCTGAAGGCTGACCTCAACATGATGATGAAGATGATGATAGGCAGCAAACTGGAGGACGGAGTGGATAAGTTTGCCGATATGCTTGCCATGCTGCCTTATTGATTTTTTTTTTTACGGTTTTACGGTTTTGGGGTTTTACGGTTATACGGAGGTTTGTCAGGACTGACTGTATATTCCGCATTGCCTTGACACCATTAAAAAAAAAGTTGAGAAAATGGAAGAAACAACGAAAGCCGGAAGAAGCGGAGCAAAGCTCTGGGAGAAGAACTATTCGATAAACGAAGAGATAGAACGCTTTACCGTGGGACGTGACCGCGAGATGGACCTCTACCTCGCAAAGTATGACGTGCTTGGCTCGATGGCTCACATCACGATGCTGGAGTCTATCGGACTGATAGGCAAGGAGGAACTGCCCGTGCTGCTCCGCAAACTGAGGAAGATATACAAGGTGTGCGAGTGTGGGGAGTTTGTCATCGAGGACGGCATCGAGGATGTTCACTCGCAGGTGGAACTGATGCTTACGCGCGAGCTGGGCGATATGGGCAAGAAGATTCACTCGGGACGTTCCCGCAACGACCAGGTGCTGCTTGATCTGAAACTATTCACCCGTGCGGAGTTGCGCAAGGTAGTGGAAGCCACAAAGGCATTGTTTGACGAACTAATAGCGAAGAGCAATGCCTACAAGGACGTGCTGATGCCCGGCTACACTCACTTGCAGGTGGCCATGCCTTCGAGTTTCGGACTGTGGTTCGGTGCTTACGCCGAGTCGCTGACGGACGATATGCTGTATCTCCAGGCTGCCTACCGCATGACAAACCGCAACCCTCTCGGCTCTGCTGCCGGCTATGGCTCATCGTTCCCGCTGAACCGCCAGATGACTACCGACCTTCTTGGCTTCGACACGATGAACTATAACGTGGTGTATGCGCAGATGGGGCGCGGCAAGATGGAGCGCAACGTGGCTTTCGCAATGGCGGGACTTGCCGGCACGATGGCTAAACTGGCTTTCGATGCCTGTATGTTCAACTCGCAGAACTTCCAGTTTGTGAAACTGCCCAAGGAATGCACGACAGGCTCCAGCATCATGCCTCACAAGAAGAACCCCGATGTCTTCGAGCTTATCCGCGCGAAATGCAACAAGATACAGGGTCTGCCGACGCAGGTGACGCTGATACAGAACAACCTCCCCTGCGGATATTTCCGTGACTTGCAGATAATAAAGGAGGTGTTCCTCCCTGCCTTTGACGAACTGAAGGACTGCCTTGCGATGTGCGCATATATAATAAACAGGATAGAGGTGCGTGAGGACATCCTCGACAATCCTATCTACGACCCTATCTTCTCCGTGGAGGAGGTCAACCGTCTCGCTGTGGAAGGAATGCCTTTCCGTGATGCCTACAAGAAGGTGGGACTGGATATTGAGGCCGGACGCTTCACTCCCGACCGTAACACCCACCACACCCACGAAGGCTCTATCGGCAACCTCTGCAATGACCGCATCCAGGCTCTCATGCAGTCGCTCCTCGACGGCTTCGGCTTTGACCGCGTGGAGAATGCTGAGCAGGCGCTGGTGAACGACTGAATAATGCAGAATAATAATATGAATGAGCCCACAATGGATAATAAGGAATTTTGGACTTCAATATCAACAATCATCCATAATGGATTTGATACAGAAGGAATAACTAAACTGGAACAATATGCAACACATTTCATCACTCACCGACTTCTATTCCAACGCTACACAGAAGACGAACAGTCTGGCTGTGCAACTGGAGGTGCTCTCCATGTCATTGCATCCATACTCGCGGGAGCAGAAACTTCATCAGATAGACTCACTGCGACAGAGTTCGACTTCAAAAGAGAGCAGCAACGAGGTTTCATAAGACAACATTCACTATTTGTAACATCTCCTACATATCACTATGGATTCAAATAAATGTTTAGACATGAAGACATTCACCGGCATAAGAGACAACAAACAACATAAAACGACATGAATATGAAACGATTACTGCAACTGCTGCTGATAGCAGTCATCTCTGTTCCTGCCATTGCGCAGCAGCTTTCTCCTGAAGAAGCATTGGGACGAGTGAGAAGCATGAGTGGCACGGCAGGAGCCAAAGCCACACAGAAGAACAAGAGTCAGCTCGTATATACGATGCAGGCAGACAATACCGCGCAGGGCAACCTGCTGTATGTCTTCAGCGATGAGAGCTCGTTTGTCATTGCAGGAGCTGACGGTCAGTTGCCTGCCCTCATAGCCTACGGTGCTTCCGCTTTTCCCACGGACAGCATCCCCGACAACCTCCGCAGTTGGCTCGACAACTACAAGAGTGCTTTCTCCGCTGCTTTGGCGCAGGGCGTCACTCTCTCCTCGGTGCAGGGCACAGGTACTCCCGTTGTTGCGCCTCTCGTGACGGCAAAGTGGGGACAGAGTGAGCCATTTTGGAATAAATGCCTTGACATAGGAGAACAGTCTGTGACCGGTTGCGTAGCCACCGCCATGGCGCAGTTGATGTATTACCACAAATGGCCTGAAAGGGGCACGGGAAGTCATTCGTATTCATATAATCTCGACTTCGGTGGAACAGAAGGAGAAAAGGTCATCACCCCTTCAGCGGATTTCAGCCAGCATACTTACGATTGGAGCAATATGCAGGATGCGTATGGTACGTATTACAAGGATGACGGTACCAGAACCTCCATGTCATACTCTAACGATCAGGCCGACGGCATCTCCACCCTGCTGCATGACTGCGGTGTGGCTGTAGATATGCTGTATGCAGGAGGCAGTTCCTCAGCCTCTTCCGCCAACGTGCCCAATGCGCTTATCTCATACTTTGGCTATGACCGCGGCATGCGTTTGGAGAGAAAGGAATACTATACCGATGAGGAGTGGAAGCAGTTGATACGCACCGAGTTGGATGCCCGTCGCCCTGTGCTCTACTCCGGTCAGACAACAAGGAATGAAGGTCACGCTTTCGTGTGCGACGGATATGACGACGGTGACTATTTCCATATCAACTGGGGATGGCAGGGAATGGCTAACGGTTATTTCCTCATAGTGGGAACAGACCCTCTCAACCCACCTGTCTCAGGTACCGGCGGCGGCACTGTAGGCTATGGATACAAGGATGACAACGATGTCATCATAGGCATACAGAAAGCTCAGGAGGGCAGCGAGTACAATTACTCTTGGTATTGCAGTGAGCCTTTCACGATTTCGCCTACGAAGGCTTCTTCCAGAGTACTTGTCTATATTAATGGAGGTTTCTACAATGGAAGTGCAGTCACCGCAAGGTTCGATGTCGGTATGCGCTTCAAGCATAAGACTGCTGATTATTCTGTTGACGTATCATGTTCATCTAATAAATTTGCACCAAACAGCGGCTACTCTAAGTATGGTCAATACCTGACCCCACAATACAAAGGCGAATACGAGGTATATCCCATCTTCCGTCTTCAAGGCACAGAGGAGTGGAAGGTGATGAAATACAACAAGTCATGGACCATACCCGTCTTCACCTACAACGCAGGACAGGAGCCGCCTGCAAGCACGGAGAAGACTTATTACACCGTGAGCATCACCTCCGAGGACAACGCCAAGGGCACAGTCAGCGTTGAGGGCGTGAACAGTGAAGGCAAGGCAGAGAAAGGCTCTAATGTCACTGCCACGGCAACTCCAGCCAACGGTTATGAGTTCGAAAAATGGTCCGACGGCAGCACCGTAAGTCCGCGCACCATCTCAGTCAACGACAATATCACGCTCAAAGCGCAGTTCTCTGCCAAGCTCTATACGCTTACCTACAAGGTAGATGGCGAGGAATATCAGACAAAGAGCGTCGCATACGGCACTGCCCTCACAGCCATTGCCGAGCCGACCAAGGAGGGCTATACCTTCAGCGGATGGAGCGCACTGCCCGAGACCATGCCTGCACAGGACGTTACAGTCACTGGTTCGTTCACCGTCAATAAGTATAAGGTTACCTACAAGGTAGATGGCGAGGTCTATAAGACAGTGGATGCAGAGTATGGCACTGCCCTCACAGCCATCGCCGGACCTACCAAGGAGGGCTACACTTTCAGCGGATGGGATGATTTGCCCGAGACCATGCCTGCACGGGATATTACAATCACTGGTACGTTTGAGGTCAATGTCTATACTCTTACATACAAGGTGGATGGTGAGGTTTATCAGACCGAGGAAATAGAATACGGATCTGAAATCCCGGAGATTGAAGAACCGACCAAGGAGGGTTACACCTTCAGCGGTTGGAGCGCACTGCCCGAGACCATGCCTGCACAGGACGTTACAGTCACTGGTTCGTTCACCGTCAATAAGTATAAGGTTACTTACAAGGTAGATGGTGAGGAATATCAGACTGTAGATGTAGAGTATAATTCTGCCCTCACAGCTCTCGAAGAGCCGACCAAGGAGGGCTACACCTTCAGCGGATGGAGCGCACTGCCTGAGACCATGCCTGCACAGGACGTTACAGTCACTGGTTCGTTCACCGTCAATAAGTATAAGGTTACCTATATATATAATGGTGAAATCGTGAATGAGGTAACGTTGGACTACGGCAACGTGATACCTGACTATAAATACGTGCCAACCAATCCATACCACACATTCCTCGGTTGGCGCACGGAGGGCTACACCACCATGCCGGCAAAAGACCTCACTTTCATAGCCGACTTCACTGACGGTATAAGCAATATCGACGCTACGGCAGAGGGTATCCGCATATACACCGTCTCTGGAAAGAGAATAGACAGGATGGTAAAGGGAACGAACATCATCGTCTATCCCGACGGAAGAAGGGTGAAGAAGGTGATGAAGTAAATGTATGTTGTTTTGTTGTTTGGTTGTTTTGTTGTTTAGTTGTTTGTCTTGGTAAATGAGTCGAATACTATCAACCAACCAAACAAACAACTAAACAACAAAACAACCAAACAACAAAACATGACAAGAGTCCTGATATTAGTAATGCTGTTGATTTGTTCGTGCAGTGCCGATGAGTTCGAGTACTGCACGGACAGGCAGTGTTATTTTGTCTATGACTCGTCGATACACAATGTGTGCATACTCAACAATGCGCTCAACCCTTTGTCATCGGGCGTCTTCTGCCAGGTGAAGCAAGAGCCGAAAAACGGCATCAGGCATCTTATCCTGCAACTGCAAGACGGCAAGACGACGGAGGAAGTGGCAATAACGACAGCCACCGAGACGCAACGCTCGTGCATACTCGGTGCCGGCAACGGATTGGTCATAGGCTATTCCTCGCTCCATCAGCAACTGTATGCCTTTGACCTGCAGTGTCCCAACTGCCTGAAGACGCACTACCCCTACGTGAAATACGCCCTGCAATGGAGCAATAACGGCAACTGGCTCAAGTGCTCCACCTGCCAACGCTCCTACGATCTCAACAACGGCGGCATAGTGGCGAGTGGAGAAAGCGGACTGAAACTGCTCAGATACCGCTCCGACTACACGGGACAGACGCTGTTTGTGAGAAACTGAGAATTAAGGTTATTATACGGTTATGCGGTTATAAGGTTATGCGGTTATACGGAATATACCGATAGCCTTCACAAACCTCCGCATAACCGTAAAACCATAAAACCGTAAACAAACCTCCGCATTGACGTGATAAGTCAGGCCACGGAACTGTCAAGAGAGGAAATAGAAGGTCTCTCCCCAGCAGACTGACAACGGGCAAGGTAAGTCTTGTCCTGAAACAAAAGGCAAAGAATAATGGCGTAAAAACGTCCTGAGAAGACGTTCTTACGCCATTATCGTATGTAGGGAAACAGGGGTGCGGGATTTATTCCGGACGCATGATTATCTCGGCATGGTTGCCGGAAGCGAGGACACGCTTGATGAGAGCTGCCACCTTCTCTGCCGTCACACCCTCGATGGTCTTCTTGTAGTCAGAGTAAACATCGATGCCGTACTCCTTCCACTGGCTGATGGCTGCCATCCAGAAGCCGTTGCTCTTGAACATGATGTCGGCTTCCTTGAGCATATTGTCTTTCACTTTCTTCACCTTGTCGGCATCGACGGCCTTACCACCCTCGATGACAATCTTTTTCATCAGTTCGGCTGCCATATCCAGTTTTGACACCTCGGAGATTGGAGCATTGGAAGAAAGGATGGCATAACCCTTGTTTGCCATGTAGCTGATTGACATTCCTGCTCCGCAACTGTAAGCGGCAGAGGCTTCCTCACGCACCTGGTTGAGCATCTCCATGGAGAGCACTTCGCCGGCTACGTTCATGAGTACGGAATTCTCAAGGTTATTCTCTATATCGCAGTAATATATGTTGGCAACCTGTGGGCGCGGTGTCTCCATCTTGCGTGTGAAATAGTTGGTCTTGTTGCCGGTGAAGAGGGTACGGATATCCTTTTCTGACTTCTTTGTAGCCTTCTTGGCAGGCAGTGAGGCGATGTATTGCTCGATGAGCGGCAGCAGGGTAGCCTCGTCGTAGTTGCCCACAAAGGTGAAGGTATAGTCAGCGGCGTTGGCTGTATTCTCACGTATTATCTCCATGCAGCGGTCGTATGAGATGTTGTCAATGTCTGCTACTTCCATAGCCTTGTAGCGAGGGTTGTGGCAGTTCATAACAGCCTTGAGAGAGTCAGAGAAAGCAGTCTCGGGACTTAGTCCGCGGTTGGGCAATGACTGCCTGAGCGAGGTGATGAGTTTGTCGTAGGCCTGCATATCTTTTCTCACGTCAGTGAAGCGTAGATATAGTAGCTGGAAGAATGTTTCCACGTCCTTTGGAGTAGTGCTTCCGCTCACGGAGCTCTTTGTGGTGCCCATGCCAAAGCCTACGCCGCATTGCTTTCCTGCGAGGGCTTTGTTGAGTTCGGTCATGGTAAAGTTGCCGAGAGCATTGATACCACTTATCGAACCTAATATCTTGATGTTGGCAAAGTCCTTTTCGTCGTATTCAGAAGAGCCGTGGTTGCTCGTGGCTGACATCATTATCTCGTCTGCCTTGTAGTCGGTCTTCTTGAGGATAACGGTGGCACCGTTGCTGAGAGTCAGTTCCTTGTAGCCGAGAACCTTGTTCTCTGTCACTTTCTTGACGCTGCCTTTCTTGGGCAACTGTGCGAGGAGAGGCTCGTCCTTGGTGTTGTCCTGCCATGGGTCGAGTTTCTCGTTGCGTGCCGCCTCGTATGTCTCGCGCAGCTGTTCCGCCGTCGGTACGATGATACCCTCCTTGTCCTGTGCGAACTCGAAGACTACGAGGTTCGTGTCACTGAGGCTGATGAGCGACTTTGCCACGGCGTTGAGCTTGTCGAGAGTCACCATCTGCTCCACCTTTTTCCATATCTCTACCTCCGTGTCGATGTCAATGATAGGCTCATTGTTGAGGAAGTTGTCACGGCATTCGTCTCCGAACTGGTCGTTCTTGCGCTTGTCACGGTTGGCGTATGCCTTCTCGACGTACGACATGAAGTTGATTTGCGCACGCTTGAACTCTCCTGCCGTGAAGCCGTGCTGCCTTACGCGCATCAGTTCCCTGACCGCCTCACGGAAAGCCTCAAGGTCTTTGTTCTCCTTTGGTGTGACATCGAGGCTGAGGGCACCCTTGGTGTTGGAGAGGAAATACTCGCCAATGCCTGCTCCCGCGCCGAGATAGCTGCACTCAGCCTTCTGTGAAAGCTCCGAATAGCGGGCGTTGAGGATGCTTCCGAAGAGGCTGTTCATGTAGCTTCTCACGAAATACGCCTCCGTGTTCTTTGCCTCGTCCGGGAAAGCCTCATGCTTCATGCAGAGGGAAATGCTGCTGCTCTTCAGTTCCTTGTCCTTATCTACGAGATAGATAGGCGTGTTGTTGTCTGCCACGGGCAGCTTCTCCACCTTTGGTGCGTCGGGCTGCAGGGTGATGGGAGCGAACATCTGGCGTATCATCTTCTCGGTATGATCGACATCCACGTCGCCGATGACGATGATAGCCTGGTTGTCGGGACGATACCATTTCTTGTAGTATGTGCGCAGAGCATCGTAGGGGAAGTTATCCACCACCTCCATCGTGCCGATAGGCATACGCAGTCCCCAGCGGGAGTCGGGGTAGAGGTAGGGCAGCATATTGGTGATGAGGCGCATCTGTCCGCTGTTGCGCATTGCCCATTCAGCGTGGATGACGCCGCGCTCCTTGTCTATCTCCTTGTCTTCGAGCAGCAGTCCTGCGCTCCAGTCTCTGAGGATGAGCAGGCAGGAGTCGAGTACCTCACGGCTTGCCGTGGGAACGTTGCACACGCGATATACAGTCTGGTCGATGCTGGTGTATGCGTTGAGGTCACTGCCAAACTGTATTCCCTTCTCGCGGCACCAGTCTATGATGCCCACCTTGTTGAAGTTTTCCGTGCCGTTGAACGCCATGTGCTCTAAGAAGTGGGCGAGACCACGCTGATGGTCCTCCTCCTGAATGGAGCCTACGCGCTGGGCGATGTAGAAGTTGGCTACGTGTTCCGGCCACTCGTTATGGCGGATGTAATAAGTAAGTCCGTTATCGAGCTTGCCGATACGGTAGGCCGGGTCTGCCTTCAGCGTCTGCGGCGTCTGGGCATAGACCGCTGCTGTCACCATGCTTATGGCGAGCAGCAGGAAATGTCTTAATCTGATCATCTGTTAATAATGCTTTTTTTAATAAGTAGATGTTGAAAATTAGTTTATATCATAATTTTGTAAGCGTTCGTCCG
>CALZJQ010000106.1 GCA_945787895.1 uncultured Prevotella sp.
TGTCTATGGCACCTTCCTTGAAATAGTCACCGAAAGACCAGTTGCCGAGCATCTCAAACATTGTATGGTGATAGGTATCGTGTCCTACCTCCTCAAGGTCATTGTGCTTTCCACTGACGCGGAGACACTTCTGCGAGTCTGCACGGCGGCGTGGTTCCGGGTCACGTGTACCGAGTATCACGTCCTTCCACTGGTTCATACCAGCATTTGTAAACATCAGGGTCGGGTCATCCTTTATCACCATTGGTGCGCTTGGCACGATAGCATGTCCTTTCTGCTCAAAGAATTTCTTGAATGAGTCGCGGATTTCGTTTGCTGTCATCATTTTCTTATATGTGTGTTATAATTTCTTTATTTTTAGTCTGCAAAATTAGCAATAATTTATGATTTATCAAAATTTATCCTGATAATTATAATATTTATTAATATTATGGTCAAGAATCTGCCCTAAAATATGTACCTTTGCACTCCTATGAACAAAAAAATACTCAATCTTGCCGTTCCTTCCATTGTGTCAAACATTACGGTCCCATTGCTCGGACTTGTAGATACCGCCATCACCGGACACATGGGCGACGCCCGATACATCGGGGCAATAGCTGTCGGTTCGATGATATTCAATGTCACGTATTGGCTTTTTGGATTTCTCCGCATGGGCACCGGTGGACTGACTGCTCAGGCTTTCGGTGCGGGAAACATGCAGGAGGCATTGACTACGGGCATACGCTCACTGATGATTTCCACGATAATTGGCGTTTCCATCATTATCCTTCAGACACCGCTGTTGTCATTTGCGATGTGGTTTATATCTCCCGAAGAGGACATTATGGCATTGTCACGCCTTTATTGCGACATCTGCGTCTGGGGAGCCCCTGCCACGTTGGGATTGTTTGCCCTCAACGGATGGTTTGTCGGAATGCAGGACACAAAGATTCCCATGGCGGTTTCCATCATGCAGAACATTGTCAACATCGTCCTGTCCCTCATCTTTGTCTATGTGTTTGGAATGAAAATGGAGGGAGTAGCGTTTGGCACGGTCACGGCGCAGTGGTTCGGCTTCCTGGCCGGACTCCTTGCAATGGGAAAGACGGCAAGGAAAACGACGATACCCGTCAGCGTGGAGTCTCTGTTTGACAGGACAGCCCTCTCACGTTTCTTCTCTGTCAACCGTGACATTTTCCTCCGCACTATCTTCCTTGTGGCGGTAAACCTTTATTTCATTGCGGCAGGAGCGCAGTTTGGAGGGACTATCCTTGCCGTCAACACCCTGCTCATGCAGCTCTTTACGCTTTATTCCTTCGTGATGGACGGCTTTGCCTACTCTGCCGAAGCCCTCTGCGGCCGTTACTATGGAGCAGGCGACAGCGTGTCGCTGCGCAGAGCCGTCCGTCTTGTCTTCCTGTGGAGCCTGGGACTTACGACACTCTACACGCTGGCCTATGTCTTTGGCGGACAGGCTTTCCTGTCTCTCCTTACTGACGATTCCGTTGTCATCGCTGCCTCCGCCGGCTTCCTTCCCTGGGCAATGGCTATCCCGTTTGCCGGCATCATGGCGTTTGTCTGGGATGGAATATTCATCGGAATGACACTCACCAAGGGCATGCTTCTCGGCACTTGCGTGGCTTCCTTTATCTTCTTCGCCACGTTCTTCTCCCTGTCGCCCTTACTCGGGAACCACTCCCTGTGGCTTGCCTTCATCCTCTACCTCGTGTCAAGAGGGATAGTGCAAAGCATTTACTACAGGGTTTCAGACTCTTCCAAGTCTCTTTGCTAAGTCTTTCTTGAATTTCTGTAACTGCTGGTACTCCTCCATCAGTTCCTTCTGCCTGCCAGGCTCTGCCATTGACTGGGCTATCTCACTGCGCAGGAGGGCAAGACGGGAGATTGTGGTTTCCCAAAAGAAGTCAGCCACGAGGTGTACTACATACTGCCGCAACGTATCCTGCTCAAAACTCATCTCATAACGCTTTGACAATGCCACCTCGTCTATCGTGAGGTCTATCGCCGCCTTGCTTACTTCATAGTCGGGATGCAGCTTGAAATGTTTTTCTGCCACGAAGCCCTCTTCACCCGAATGAGCCACTACCTCAGCAAGTATCTGGTCATATACGGGATTTGCGAAATGCAGTCCGTCAGAAGACAGCTGGGCATCTATGTACTGCGCCACGGTGACGTTGACCGTAACGCCCTCGTCTGTCTCCACGTCCTCAAAGATTATCTTCTCTCCATAACGTACGATGCACTGCGCAAGCATAGTCTGGACATCCTCCCTGTTCAGTCCCTGCTTTGCCTTTGCAGTATTATTCTGCCCGGCGGCGTGTCCCCCTGCATATTGATGCCCTGCCTGCGCCCCGGCATTGCCTGCGCCCTGTGGCTGCGAGAAGGCTTCCGGAGGAAGGAATGCTTCTGGAGGAAGGTCTGAATACTCATCGCCTGTATGTTGCGGCTGTTGCGGAGCGACGTTGTCCTGTGAAAGTGCAGTATCTGTTTGCTGGCTGTTGTCGCCTGTGCCTGTCTCTGCCTGCCTGTCGGGTTCTTCCCTCCTGTTCCTCGCCCTCTCCTCTTCCTTACGCCTTTCTTCCCGGTCAGAGCGGATGAAATTGTTCATCTGGAGTATCAGGGTCTGCTCATTGATACCGAGACGCTGTGCGCAGTCCTTGATATAGGTGGCCCGTACTATCTGGTCTCCTATGACACTTACGCTCTTTACTATGGAGTTAATGGCTTCGGAACGCTTGACGGGGTCGGCCTGTCCTTGAAGCAGGACCCTTGTCTTAAACTCTATGAAGTCTGTCTTGTTCGCCTCGACAAACTGCCGGAAATACCCTGCATCATGTTTCCTTGCAAAGGAATCGGGGTCATCTCCGTCGGGAAAGAGCAGCACCTTGACATTCATTCCTTCTGCAAGCAGCATATCCGTACCTCTCAGTGCCGCCTTTATTCCTGCCGCATCGCCGTCATAGAGGAGCACGATGTTCTTCGTAAAACGATGGAGAAGGTGTATCTGGTGCTTCGAGAGTGCCGTTCCCGAGTTGGCCACCACATTCTCTATGCCGCATTGGTGCATGGAGATGACATCAGTATAGCCCTCCACCATATATACGCAGTCAGCTGAAGATATTGCTTTCTTGGCTTGGAACAGTCCATACAGTTCCCTGTCCTTTTTATATATGGGCGACTCAGCCGAATTGACATATTTCTGACTTACGCCTTTGGTCCTCGAATCAAGCACGCGACCGCCGAAAGCGACGACATTTCCGCTGACTCCTATCCATGGGAACATGGCTCTTCCGGAGAAACGGTCCACCATCCTTCCATTGTTGTCCTTGTAGCACAGGCTTACCTTCTCCATCATTTCCAGACTGTATCCCTTTTCCTTTGCTTTCCTTGGCATGGCATATCTGTCTGGAAGTGAGAAGCCCAACCTGAACTTTCTGATAATATCGTCACGGAAACCTCTTTGTCGGAAGTACTGCAGTCCTACGGCACGTCCATCCACGTCATCGAACAGCACGTCGGAATAATACCTTGAAGCCCAGTCGCTTACAACAAGCATAGCCTCCCGCTCCGTCCTTTCCCTCCGTTGTTCTTCCGTCAGTTCCTTCTCTTTTATTTCGATGTGGTATCTGTTTGCAAGCCATCTCAATGCCTCCACATAGGTCATCTGCTCATGCTTCATGATGAATCCCACGGCATCTCCTCCCTCTCCGCAGGTAAAGCAGTGGCACGTGCCGCGTGAAGGTGACACATGAAACGACGGATTGCTGTCATTGTGGAAAGGACACAAGCCAAGATAGTTTGAACCAGAGCGTTTCAAACTTACAAATTCAGAGACCACATCCACGATGTCCGCAGTCTCCTTAATCCTTTCTATGGTCAGACGGTCAATCAATGATTGTTGTTTAGTTGTAGTACCTGGTTGTTGGTTTTTGGTTGTTGGTTTTTGGTTGGTTTGCTTTTCCAATGGAGGTTTCTCACTAAGCGAGTCTAACCAACCGAAAACCAACAACCGAAAACCAACAACCAGAAATTATCACCACCTGCGGAAGAGAGAGAAATTCACACTGCCGTACGAACGGTGCTCCAAAAAGCAGGGGTGTTGTGAAAAGTCATCATGCTTGCCATGCTCAAATACGAATATTCCGCCTTCCTCCAATTTAGAATCCTCGGCACACGTTCCAAGCACGGCATCCGGTATCTTCCTTAGGTCAGGCAGGGCGTATGGTGGGTCAGCAAATACAATGTCGTATTTCCTCCTGCAACTTTTCAGGAAACGGAACACGTCACCACGTATCAGGGAGCAGTTTTCCTCCCCTATCTTCTGAAGACATTGGCGAATGAAAGAGGCATGGTCACGATCCAGCTCCACGCTCGTCACGTCGCTGCATCCGCGGCTGAGCATCTCTATCGTTATGCTTCCCGTGCCTGCAAAGAGGTCGAGGGCAGATATTCCCTCAAAGTCGATGTAGCCGTTCAGCACGTTAAAGACATTCTCCTTTGCAAAGTCCGTGGTAGGACGTGCCTTGAACGTCCGTGGAATATCGAAATGCCGTCCTTTGTATTTTCCCGTTATTACTCTCATAATTATGAACAACTACTTGATTATTCAACATTCGCAAGTCTGAGACTTGTTCAGTTACAAACGGTTGTAAGGTTTTAAGGTTATATGGTTGTGCGGAAGTTACAAACAGCCTCTTCAACCCTCCGTATAACCGTAAAAACCGTATAACCTCAAAACCGTTACCCTACAACATCATGTCAAAATCCACTCCCTCAATCTGAGTAACAGGAAGGCGGTTGAGTTCTGATGAAGGGTTGACCATATATACTCTCCGCAGATACGACCTCAGCTTGTTGAGCATCCACTCGCGGTCAGGGATGTCACCTACCAGGTACAGTTCGTCTTCCTCATTGTCGAAAGCCAGCTGCTTCCATACGAACAGCAGATAGTACAAGGCATCGTGGAGATGAGCCGCGTCAAAACTGTTGGCAAAACGGAAACGTCTCTGCTGAAAAGAGAACACGTCGATTCTCTTGTCATGGAAATAACCGTAGAGTTTCCTTCTGCGCCCGTTGAGGGAACTGCGGCGATAGAGATGGGTCCACACAGGCTGCATCACGTTCTGCACCCTGACATCCTTGAAATGGTCCTCCACGACCATCCTCAGGTCTTTATTGACTCCATAGATTGCCACGGCATTGAGGTCGGGCAATATGCTGCGCTCCTTCACGTCAGAACTGTGACCTACAAAGGTTTCAGAATAAATGGTATCTACATCATATTCTTCATCGTCCATATACTCATCCATCGGCACGAGGACGACGGGAGAACAGACGGAGAGCAATGCCTTGCTGCCGTGGTCTGCCAGCATGTCGGCGTCACGGAAAGCAGAACGGAGATTTGCCGCCATTGACACTCCGCTCCTTACCGTATAGGGACTGAACTCCACCCTGCCGTCTTCATGAGGAAGGAGGAAACTCAACGTACCATTACCGACACGAATGACAAGGCGAGGCACCCCACCCCTCCTTGATACGGACTGCTGTTCCTGACGGTTGAAATTTTTCTCTGCCATATTTTGGTCGGTAAATAGTTTTTTCTTAACTTTGCCGTGCAAAATTAAAGAAAAAAAACGAAATAAGCAAAACCTTATACATATTTTTCCCTTTTCCCCACACCGTTCATGAAGATAAGCGAATTTACAGAGCTGATAATCCGCCATTTCGGCTTCACTCCCACAGAAGACCAGCGCAATGCCGTGGATTGTTTCGGACATTTCCTTGCCTCAAGGAGCGACATGGCCGTGATGGTACTGAAAGGCAGCGCAGGAACAGGCAAGACCTCCATCGTAGCGTCAATGGTGCAGACCCTTGCCTCGCTTCGTCAGAAGGTAGTCCTCATGGCTCCTACTGGAAGGGCTGCAAAGGTCATTTCCCTCAATTCGGGCTTGCCTGCCACTACCATACATCGTAAGATATACAGGCAGAAGACCTTCCAGGGGGATTTCAACATCAACTACAACACGATGTCAGACACGCTCTTCGTGGTCGATGAAGCATCCATGATTTCCACGGTTCCCACAGGCGACAATGGGTTTGGCAGCGGTTCGCTCCTTGATGACCTCATGCAGTATGTGTTCTCGGGAAACAACTGCCGCCTGATGCTCATAGGCGATGCCGCTCAGCTGCCGCCTGTAGGAGAAGAAGAGTCGCCGGCTCTCATGAAACACGTACTTGAAGGATATGGGGCTGAGGTGCATGAATGCAGTCTGGATGAAGTACTGCGGCAGAGTTCCCAGTCGGGCATCCTGTTCAATGCCAACATGATACGCAGGCTCATACAGCACGACGAGGCTACTTCCCTTCCCAAAATAGAGCTTTCACGTTTTCCTGACGTCCATGTCGTTTCCGGCACAGACCTTATAGATTCCATATCTTCCAGTTACCATAAGGTAGGGTATGACGATACGATAGTGATTACCCGCAGCAACAGGAATGCGACGACCTACAACAACGGCATCCGCAACCAAGTAATCGACCACGACGACATGCTCTGTCAAGGCGACCGGCTGATGGTGGTACGGAACAATTATTTCTATCATGCCGACCCTTCGGACAAGGACAGGGACAGTGACGGCGGAAAGGGAAAGGGCAGCGTGTTCATCGCAAACGGAGACAGGGCCATCGTCTGCCGCATCTACAAGCGTCACGAACTCTACGGCTTCCATTTTGCAGAAGTGCTGCTGCGCTTTCCGGACTACGACGAGATGGAGATTGTCGCCATGGTGCTGACCGACACGCTGCAATCATCAACCCCGGCTCTTACCCAGGAACAGCAGAGGCTACTGTTCGATGCCGTCGAAGAGGACTACCTGCACATCCATCTCAAAGCCGACCGCATCAAAGCCGTCCGCCTCGACCCCTTCTTCAATGCATTACAGGTAAAATATTCATACGCAGTCACTTGCCACAAGGCACAAGGAGGACAATGGGCTCACGTATATTTAGACCAGAGATATATTACAGAGGATATGCTCACGCCCGACTACATCCATTGGCTATACACCGCCTTCACCCGCGCCACCGACCACCTTTTCCTTATTAATTGGCCGAAGACGCAGACCGTGTGACGGCATGTGTAGGCTAATAAAACGGGAGGAAAACCGCATGGCTGTGCTGACGAACAAGTGGAAAAGCGGGGGTGGACAGCGATGATTTTAACATTTATAATCCAAGAAAAAATTTTCGTGAGCAAATATGCGATTCTCGCCAATTTTTGTATTGCGTTGATTATCAATAGATTATAAATATTACAACAAAATTTACTTGTTTTTGATGCGCAAAAGGGGCGTTATTGCAGTGCAATAACGCCCCTTTTACGTTGCAATATGCAAGATATTACTGCCCAAACTCTTCGCTTTCTCTCTGTAAAAACGCTGTTATTGCAGGAAATTTCAGTTTTTCCGTCTTTGTCAGGCATGGATTTTGGCAAGTCTGCTTATTCTGAAGGCTATTTTTCCTCAGTGAAGCCGGCAAAAAACAGGACGGCCTTTTAACGGATGTAAAAAATTGTAAAGTTCCTGGTGAAGCACGCTAAAAAAATGGTATATACAGAGAATAAAAGTGAAGAAAATGCTATTAAAACGGGGTATATAGCAGAAAATATAGATATGACGTTTCTGAGCTTCCCTACCCTTTCTGCCAGCCTTCAACGTCCGTAAAAGTATAACTTTCGAGGAATGAGTCTATTCGTCTGATTCCCTTTTCGGTACATACGCCTCGAAGCAGGCTGCATGCAAAGGTATGGAATATGTCATGGATGTTGTACAACTTAAATATCTTGTTATTCCTCAACATATCATGAATGCCTCGGGCAATATTCACCAAGAGCTCGTAGTTGACACTGCTGCGGAAATATCCGTCACGCACTCCTTTTTCAAAGAACTCCTTTGACAGGCTGTCGTCCTGCTTCTGCAACTCATCCAATCTCGATGCAAGCCCCGGATAACGTGTAAGGTCGGAGAAGAAAGTGGGGTTGGTCTTTGCCACCATCTCTGTCTGGATGCGCATAAACTCAAGCAGGAGGTCCATGACGTCATCCGTCTGACGGGCATATTCCTCTATCCTGTCCTTACGCTCCTGTACGATGCCCGCCATTACGTCGAAGAGCAGTTCCTCTTTGTTCTGGTAAGTCTCATACAGGGTACGCTTGCTTATCTTCAGACTTGCGGCAATATCATCCATCTTCACGGACTTTATTCCGTAAAGCATGAATGACTGTGTGGCAACGGAAAGAATTCTCATCTTCAGTTGCCTGTGCTTGCCTGTCTGAATGATTTGCATGAGTAATTTCTTCTTTGCGGTTGTAGGGTAACGGTTTTGAGGTTGTACGGTTTTTACGGTTATTCGGAGGTTTGAAGAGGCTGTTTGTAACTTCCGCACAACCATACAACCTTAAAACCTCACAACCGTTTGTGCAACCGCATGAAATAGTAGAACTATCTTGTACGAGCGTCAGAACGGCAGGTTGTCAGCATCGCTGTCTGCCGCCATGTCCTGCTGTGTAGGCAGCGGAGCACTTGGATTAACATTGTTGTCAGCAGCCTGTGGGGCAGCCGCAGGTGCTCCGCCGAAGGGATCCTGCATTGCGGCGCCGGCTCCAGCAACAAGGTTAGGGTCCTGAAGGCGCACGTCATATGCACGTATGCTGTTGAACCAACGGCCCTGGTACTCGTGAGCATCAATGTCGAAAGCTACGAGCACTTCCTGTCCTATCTGTATGTTGAATCTCTGAAGGCGGTCAGCACCGAAAACAGAGAACACCATCTTCTTAGGGTATGAATCATGTGTCTCTATGACAAAATCCTGAGCCACCCATTCACCACGCTGGCTCACTCCGCTACGTTGTGGCAATGCTGCAATAATTTTTCCTTGTAATTCCATTTTTTTCAATTATAGTTGTTTTGTTGTTTGGGGGCAGTGCACAACTATAGGTTTAGTTTCTGGCTTTTGGTTGTGGGTTGTTGGTTTTCGGATGGTTAGGCTCGCCTCTTGAGAAACCTCCATTAGAAAAGCGTACCAACCGACAACCTGCAACCAAAAACCAGGTACTACAACCAACAACCGGGAACTATACACTTCCCCCGTTCCGTCTGCGAAATTACTAAAATATTTTTAAATTAGACAAATTTCCGGCAATATTTTTTTCAATTTCGCCAATTCTTTTGTATCTTTCCTCTATAAAAGGATAATGATTTCCCTCGCATAGGGTAACTAAAAC
>CALZJQ010000107.1 GCA_945787895.1 uncultured Prevotella sp.
CTGTACCAGAGAGACCGAAGAAGATAGCTGTGTTCTCACCGTTCATGTCGCAGTTTGCAGAGCAGTGCATAGAAGCGATGCCCTGGAGAGGGAGGTAGTAGTTCATCATAGAGAACATACCCTTCTTCATCTCACCGCCGTACCATGTGTTGATGATAACCTGTTCGCGGCTTGTTACGTTGAAAGCAACGCAAGTCTCAGAGTTGAGACCGAGCTCCTTGTAGTTCTCTACCTTAGCCTTAGAAGCGTTGTAGATAACGAAGTTTGGCTTGAATTCAGCGAGTTCCTCTGCAGTAGGCTGGATGAACATGTTGGTCACGAAGTGTGCCTGCCATGCTACCTCTACGATGAAGCGTACTGCCATGCGTGTATCTTTGTTTGCACCACAGAAAGCATCAACTACATAGAGGTTCTTGTTGCAGAGCTCTTTTACAGCGAGGTCCTTTACTGTAGCCCATACGTCCTCAGACATTGGGTGGTTATCGTTCTTGTAGCCCTCTGTTGTCCACCATACAGTGTCCTTAGAGTTCTCATCCATTACGATGTACTTGTCTTTAGGGGAACGACCGGTGTAGATACCTGTCATTACGTTGACAGCGTTAAGCTCAGTGTTCTTACCTACCTCGAAACCTTCGAGACCAGCCTTTGTCTCCTCCTCAAAGAGTACTTCGTAAGAAGGATTGTGCGCAATCACCGTAGAACCAGTGATGCCATACTGTGTCAAATCCAAATTTGCCATTGTTGTAATAAATACCTATTAAAAGTGTGTTGAATGTTTTGTTATCTCTAAATGTATTGTTTCTGTCGGGTCCGGACTGATAGAAACATGTCCTGCGGGAGCACCCTGCCGTGTCCTGCCGGCCGTCAGTCTCGTGAAAAAAACATGTCAGTCCGGCAGATGGGTCCTTACCTTGTGAAAAGTATTTGCGTAATTGCCCTGCTATTCCCGTCAATCAGCATTTTTTCCTCGTTCGCATTGTTTCCCTGTCCTTGAAAGGACCAAACCCTATTCGTTTGCAAAGATACGAAAAAATAATTTCCCGACAAAAGTTTTCTGTCGGGAAATCATATCTTTTAGTATCTTTTATCGAAAAATGTTATTTGTATCTGTCATTTTTTCTTTTTATTGCTACATTCAGTTTGCAAAAGAAAATGAATGGGCGGGCATGGGCTATTCTCCGAGTTCCTTTATTATTTCGTCCATGCGCTTGTGCCTTGCCGTGATGGTGCCGTTGTCGATGACTACGTTGTCGGGCACGTTGGAGAAGCCGAAGGCCTTGACTAAGGGCGACTCCCACATCTTCCCGTCGCTGACTACGTGCCACGAGATGCTGTCGTACTTGAGGCTGTTGCGTGTGTCTGCCTTGGATGCGTCGATGCAGATGCTCAGTATCTTGGGCTGTTTCCTGCCCTGCCTTGCCATGTCGCGCAACTTGCCCTTGAGCATACGGTGCATGTTGATGCCGTCAAAGTTCCATGACGCCCAGAGCAGCACGATGGCTTTTCCTGAAGCATAGTCGGCAGACGTGACAGTCTTGCCGTTGATGTCGGTGGTGGAGAACGAAGGAATCCTGTCTCCCTTCTGCGTTGCCGCCATGCCTTTCGTAGCGTCGGAGAGTCGTGACAGCACGGCGTTCTCCTCGCCTTTCTTCTGCATTGTGGCGGTGAGTGCGTTCACCTTCTTCATGTCCGGCTCTGTAGTGGCGATGAAATAGTTTCTCAGAAGCCACCTGCTGACGATGGAGTGGGGGTGCTTGCGGATGTAGTCCTCCGCCTGTTTCTTCTGCTGTGGCGGCGAGAGGCTCTCCACAGACTTCTTCCATTTGTAGTATTCCTCATTCTCCTCTGTTCCAGTCACTTTTATCTCACTGATATGGGTGGCGTCGGCTTTCATGTCGATGGTCTTTCCCGGCTGGGTGAAGATGGGCAGGACGGAGTAGTTGGGCATGATGACTACTATCGTGCCTTCCTCTTCGCATGGTATCTCGTAGCCGAAGCGTCCGCCTTCGAGGTGTATGGTGTCAATGCCGGAGATGGCTCCATCGGGGCTGTACACGTAGAACTCGCCGCGGTTGATGTTGAGAAACCGTCCTTCGAGGCGGAAATGGTGGCTGTCCGTGCCACAAGCAGTAAATGCCGCAATCGTGATGACTGCGGCAACTACGTATGCTTTGTATTTCCTTAGGAGGGACAAGGGATAACCTGGTTGTTGGTTGTTGGTTGTTGGTTGTTGGTTGTTGGTTGTTGGTTAGTTAGCCTCGCCTCTTGAGAAACCTCCAGTTCCTGGTTTTTCGGTTTTCGGTTGTTGGTTGTTGGTTGGTTAGACTCGCTTAGTGAGTAAACCTCCATTGGGCAACATTCCAACCCACAACCAAAAACCCACAACCCACAACCAGGAACTACAACCAGATAAAAAACTACTTCACATTAGCAAACTCCAGATCCTCGGCAGCATATTTCTTGAGGGAAGGATCCTTCTCAAGCGCATCGTTGAGATAGCTCTTTGCTGCGAACTTGTTGCCTTCGCGGGCACTGAGGATAGCGTGGAGGTAGTCTGTCAGGGCATCACCGTTCTCACCAATCTTGTTGAATGTGGCACGTGCCTGTGCGTAATCATTAGCCATAATTTGTGTGAGAGCAGCCATGTTGTTGTTTACGTTCTTGTAGTCGAGGGCAGCCTTCTTGTAGTTGCCCTTGGCAAAGTTGATGGCACCCTGCACGCGGTTGATGTCTGTAGAAGAACCTGCCTTTGCCATATAAGCCTCTGCGTCCTGCAGCTTGCCTTCGCTGAGCGCAATGAGTGCGAGGTTTGACTGGCATTCGCCTGCGTTAGGGTTGATGTTGAGGGCGCGCTGAGCCCAGATGCGGGTAGCGTCGAAGTTGCCTTTGGCAAACTCCATGGCCGCTACGTTGTTGTAGGCACGGTAGTCGTTGGGATAGAGGTCGGTACACTTCTTATATACCTCCTCCTTCTGGTCTATCGTAGGGCAAAGGAAAGCGTAGTAGAGTATCTCCTCTACGGTAAGAGAGTCAGGAGAGGTCTTGTAGAGAGCCTCTATCTTCTCCTCGCTGCGTCCTACAGCCTCATAGTTGATTATCATGCGGGCACGGCGGAGCTCAGGAAGGATTTCCTTTGCCAGTTCCTGAAAGCCCATGCTGAGGTTGCGTATCTGCTCCTCACGCTCCTGTGGGTCCTTGTACATGCTGAGCACGCGGAGGATGAGTTCCTTGTCCTGGATGTTGCTTGCGCGGACGAGTTCCTGGAAGCCGTCCCAGTCCTGTGCGGTGTATTCGCCGGTCACGCTGTTTGACAGCTTGGCGTTCTTGAGCTGCTGCTCGACGTATTTTCTTGACTCTATCTGTCTCTTCTCGGCAAGCTTCGTGTTGTATGTCTCGCCGCCGTCAGGAGAGGCGTAAGCCTTTACCTCTACGTCCTGGAAATTGTAACGCTCTGCATCTGCGCTGATGCTCTTGAGGAGTCTCACAAACTCCTGCACGGAGTTGTTCTTCAGCTCGCTCTGTCTCAGCTGCGCCTGGTTGATGAGGAACTTTATGCCTGCCTCCTGCTTCCTGTTGCAGATGAGCTGGAAGGAGTCAGGGGCGATGATGCCGCCGCCCTGCCTGAGAGCCTGGTTGTAGAGTCCGGAAGTGGCGATGATGCCGTAGCCTACCTTTACTGCGGGCAGGTCAACCTTCTTCTTGCCTACCTTAGCGTCGAAGGTGAGGTAGAGGTCGGACTTGTGCATGTTTTCGATATAGTTGAAGGCATCACGCATGGTGAACTGACCTCCGAGAGCGTATGACACGGTCTGTCCGTTGCCGAGGACTTTCTCTCCTTGGAAGGTGGAAGCCTGCCCGCGGAGCTTCCTGCCGTTGGCATAGCGCAGCTCTGGGGTTACGGTCACTACAGCCTTCTTTTTCATGTATTTCTCAGGGAAAGTGCCGTAGATAGTTACGGGAACCTCAGTGCCTTGAAGTTCGAGCGGAGTAGGGGTAACCTTGAAATTGTCTGCTGAGAGGTTACCAAGTTTTGATGAGCACGAAGCTGTTACCATGACACCGAGTGCCAAGGTGATGACTGAACTGAAGATATTCTTTCTCATATTAATAATAAGGTATGTGTGGAGACTTTTTCCACTATGTTCTGATAGTCTTCCCATCTCTCAGGACTAGGATGAGACAAGGGAAACAAGTAGGCGGTGCAAGTATTATACAGATAATTATGCTCACCTATTCATAATGTGCCGCGAGCGGGACTCGAACCCGCACGACCGTTTCGGGTCAAGGGATTTTAAGTCCCTCGTGTCTACCAATTCCACCATTGCGGCATTCATTCTCCGGTCTGCAAGGTCCTGCATCCCTTCCGTGATGAAACAATATGAACTATGTGTGGATAGGGGTTCAAATGCGATAATCGGATGCAAAGTTACGAGATTTTGTTGACATAAATGCAGTGATACAGCATATTTGAGGTTTTCTTAACTTTTTTTTAGATAAACATCCTAAAGTGCTAAAGAAAAAAATATATGTGCTACAATGTTTTGAGAACAAATAAAATGACAAGTTTCTTTTATAATTGAAAAAAAAACTGTATTTTTGCCGAAGAATTATTACAACCCACATTATAACAAATATCTAATCATAATATGGACAATACAGCTTTATTCAAACTGTCTTATGGACTCTTCGTTGTCACTGCCAATGAGGGAGAGAAAGATAACGGATGTATCACAAACACTGTCATTCAAGTGACTAACGAACCACTGAGGATTTCAGTTACTATCAACAAGAGCAACTATACCTGCGGCATGATAGAACGCACGGGAGTGTTCAATGTCTCTGTCTTGGCGGAAGACGCTTCTTTCGACACGTTCAGACATTGGGGATTCCAGAGCGGAAAGGACACCGACAAGGCTCTCGGTATTGAGTACTACAGACTGGAGAACGGGGTCATATACGTCATCAATGGGGTAAATGCCGTAATATCGGCAAAGGTAGTGCAGCAGGTAGATTTGGGAACACATATCATGTTCATAGCTGATGTGACAGACGCTTTCACTACAGAGCCTACCCCTTCAGCCACCTATGCTTACTATCATAGTAATATCAAACAAGCTCCGCAACAACAGAAAGCAAAGGGATGGATATGCTCTGTCTGCGGTTATATCTATGAGGGTGATAACCTGCCAGAGGATTTTGTCTGTCCTGTCTGCAAGCATCCTGCTTCTGACTTCAAGAGAGCTGGGGAGGAGTAGTGCGTGGTTGTCTGTTGTTTTGTTGTTTTGTTGTTTTGTTGTTTAGTTGTTTAGTTGATAGTTTTTCTCATTTGCGAAGACAAACAACAAAACAACAAAACAACAAAACAACAAAACAACAAAACAACCTACAACCTCCTCCTGAAGAACTCCAGCATCCTCTTCTGCGCAGGGAGATAGAAACTATGTGGCACGTCCCACAGTTCCGTCTCGATATTGTTGCCAGCGCCCTGACTGTCCCATACATCGTGCATCTGCCTGAATGCCTTCTCTACACCAGCTACAGGGAAGAGCTTATCCTGCCTGCCATTGATAAAGAGCATCGGCTTAGGGCAGGCTATACTGGCAATGTGGGGATAGTCCAACCAGCGACGAAGACCAGGCAGACAGTTGGCAAAACCGCCGTTCTCCGTCCTGCCATAGTTGAAAGTCAGCTGCTCGTCAGTGGTTACCATCCAGCAAACAGCCACACCGACCTTTATCCTGTCGCTCAAGGCGGCAAGCATCCACGAGCGATAGCCTCCCATGGAGAAACCTACGCAACCTATTCTCTCAGCATCCACCTCTGGCAGCGAAGCGAGATATTCCGTGCCGCTGATGTCGTCATAAGTCATATAGGCGCAAAGGTCTATGCCGTACATCATCATGTTGCCAGCTATCATGTCGTATTTCTCGCGTTTCGCACCCTCCATCTGACCTCTCTCGCCCCACATGGGAGCATCGGCAGAGAATACTACATAACCGTTCTTGGCGAGATAATCGCCTACATACTGCCCCTCGTAAAGCCCCTCAATCCATTTGTCTGCATCCTTCGTCACGAGGCTGTCCTCCTTAGTCCGTGGTGCCAGCGGACGTATCATCTTCTCTTTTCCGATAAACAGATGACCACCATGGTCATGCAGACAATTGATAGCAGGAAAAGGCCCCTTCCCATCAGGGATGAGAATCAAGGCCGGTACACTATAATATTTTGACAAACGTATCTCTATCTGTCGTGCCTTGTAGCCATCACGTTGCTCCTCAGCTATCAGCTTGACAGCATAATCATCAGCGGGAGGTGGGGGCAACAGCATACAATCCAGCACCTTCTGGCGAGCCTCCCTGCGCCACTCGTCAAAGTTCTTAATGTTACTCCTGCCCCAAGCGAGAGGATAGTCCAAGTCGGCAAGCAACTCATGAGCATAAACGGGAAGATTACGCTTGAACTCATACTTCTCCCTCTTCTGCGCAACAGAGCAGAGAGACGACAATAGCAACATTATTATAATAAGGAGAGAGGGCATGAAATGTTTTGTTGTTTTATAGTTTTATAGTTTTATAGTTTAGTTGGAGGTTGTCGGATAGTAATGTTTCCCAACGGAGGGTTTCTCATTAGGAAAAAGTAACCTAACCAACAAACCGAAAACCAACAAACCGACAATCGAAAATCTGGCACTTTCCACAACCATAACAATAAAAAGAATCCTACCCCTTGCAGAAAGCTGAGTAAATCTTCTCGGCTGCTGCCTTGAACTCCTCTTCTGAAAGTTTCAGTTTAGGATTGGAGAAGACGGCATCCTTCTCGCTCTGCATTGGAATAAGATGAATATGGGCATGAGGCACTTCGAGACCCAACACCACCTGAGCTACTTTCACGCAAGGAAAAGCCTCTTTCACAGCCTTTGCCACTTTCTTTGCAAACACCTGATAACGGGCTATCTCGTCATCTTCCATATCAAAGATGTAATCCACCTCGCGACGCGGAATTACCAATGTATGTCCAACTACCAAAGGATTGATGTCAAGAAAAGCATAGAACTCCTCGTCTTCTGCACACTTATAGCTTGGTATCTCGCCAGCTGCAATCTTTGAAAAAATGTCCATGGTTGTTTTGTTGTTTTGTTGTTTGGTTGTTTGGTTGTAGTTCCTGGTTGTGGGTTGTAGTACCTGGTTGTTGGTTGTTGGTTGTTGGTTGGATAGCTTTTCTAATGGAGGATTCTCAAGAGGCGAGTCTAACTAACCAAAAACCAACAACCAACAACCCACAACCAGGTACTACAACCCACAACCAGGAACTACAACCAAACAACTATTCAATAGTAATATTGTCAATTCTCAGTTTAATAGTGCCGCGGGGAATCTTAATCTCCACCTCGTCGCCCACCTTATGGTTCAGAAGACCCTGCGCAATAGGAGTCTTGACGGAAATCTTGCCCTTTGCAAGGTCGGCCTCATTCTCACTCACTACCGTATATACCATCTTGGCATTGGTAGCAAGGTTGGTCATCTCCACCTTGGAAAGCAACTGCACGCAGTCAGACGACAGGCGTGTCTTGTCGATAATCTTAGCATCCGCAAGAGTCACCTTCAGCTGGTTGATCTTGTCCATCAACTTTGCCTGTGCTTCCTTTGCAGCATCATACTCGGCGTTCTCCGAGAGATCGCCCTTATCACGTGCCTCAGCTATTGCCGCTGACGCTTTTGGACTCTCCACAGCTTCCAAGCGATGGAGTTCGGCTACGAGAGCTTCGTAACCTTCTTTAGACATATAAGCCATAATCTATGTATATTTTGTTTTTATATTATTGTTTAAGCAAGTTTGAAAAATATTTCTACGATGGCTGCAGTTCCTGATTGCCGGTTGTGGTAGGTCAGTATCGGCTTTTGTGAAAACCTCTACTATCTAAGCGTGTCAACCTAAGGCCAAAAACCTGAAATCTTGCCGCCGCATGTTGATGAAGCGCAGTAGGAAGTGCAAGGATTATATAAACAACAATGCACGCCTACTTGTTTTTTCATGGACTTCTAACCCTGTAATACCCCTGACAGTCAGTTTTCTTCTCGCAAGAGCCTTTTCCTTTTCCCGTCAAACCCTGTCAGGTCCATACTGCATTTGTCTTGCCGAAAACGACTGCCGGATTGATGATTTTGGAAATCAACAAAAAAAGAGAACCCCGACATCACCTGCAATAAGCGACATCGGAATCCTTATAAAACTCAATTATAATGAAAAGTCTTGTATGTGGAACAAACAGAGATTCTCTTATCTCCATCACATTCCGCCTGCAAAGTTACGCACAATTTTTGAAACCACCAAATTTTTCTCCGAAAATCTGTCGGATGGCATTCGGGCGGAGTATGATGTTATCTTTATTCATCTACCGTTGAAAAATTGTTGGTTTGATAGTTTTGCGTTTATAAATTAACTAAGCTGATATAACGTTTTGTAGCGAATGATTCCTGTCAAAAGTTTGCGATAAGAGTTAATCGGTGTTAAATATTTTGTATTAAGAAACATTATTTGAGATTTTTATTTGCTTTTTTTATTTTTTTTGTACATTTGCAAACGGTTTCCTATTCATATCTGATTGGATATTGCGAAAACTAAATGACGCAACAGGACAATCGAAGAATAGATAAAGTTCATGCTGAAAGGAAATGAAAAAATCACTTAAGCATGGGAGTTGAAATCACGACATATATTAAAGGCGTTTACTAAACGTCTTGTCTTTGCGGTTCAGAACTTCGCAACTTCAAAATCTTGCAAAAGACAGGGCAACGGTAGATGTCCCGTGAATGTGATATTTTTTCCATTCTGTTACTGAGGTAATTGAGATAATATGCCATAGGTGTATTATTTGATTGCAAGGTGATGGAATACGTTATCATATTCGGCGTGGGCACTGCGTTGCTTGTCTCTGCAAGATAGGCAATGCGAAGGCCTTTGGACCGCGGGATAAGCAATAGTACAGTTCCCGCGCTTTTTTTGTGCCGTCATTTATGTAAGTCTAATAATTGCCGATTGGGGAATTGAAGGCACAAAAAAAGAACAAAATGAAAGTAAAGTAGGCGCAGGTGAAAAGTTCCGTGGCAAGTAGAGGGTAGCCTAACCAAAAGATGA
>CALZJQ010000108.1 GCA_945787895.1 uncultured Prevotella sp.
ATGTAAGTGCAAGTGGGAAAAACCAAACCGCCAAGAGCGAAGCTGACGGGCAGCACAGCATAGTACAGGTAAAGCCAGAAGACTTGTTGTCTGAGGCCAAGGCTGCCAATGATGCGCTGATTGCGAAATATAATGAGTCTGTATCGTATGACATTCTGGGAAAACATCAAAAGGAAATTGGCAAGAAAACAGCTAATAGAGGAATCGCTTGTTTGCAGGTTGCACCAAACTCATTATTAACAGATGGAGATATTGAGGTGATATGTGAAATAGGTCGCTTGTATAAATATAGGTGGGTTCTATAAATTCCCACCGTCAAAAGGGTTAATAATTGTGGGTTGAATACTTCTTCCTCACTTGCGACTCGGCATAATCCAAACAGCTACTTTCAGCCGTAGCAGAAAGTGGCTTCTGCTCTCGCCGCTCGTTCGGTTGACGTTTTGCCATCTTTTGGATTCTTTTCGACTCAACCGACTTTTGACGACGGTCAAAAGTAGACGAGCGAGAGGAGAGCCGAGCTTGCTCGAGCTATTCCGAGCGAGGAGGAGGAAGGCGAAAGCCAACTTACAATTTGTCCTCGAAAATAATTCCAAAATCTGACAAAGCGAATTTATAGAACCCACCTGAAACAAACGACACCTATGAACATTCGTGAAGCACTGGAGCAGATAGGGAGCTGTGTGGCAGGCTCTGAGTTGCCGACAGGTACTTGGGAAAAAATAAAGGATGCCACGGACTACCTTGGGGAGAAGCTTTCGCTGTCTCCCATAGAGTGCTGTATGGTGGCTCTGCTGATGGACTATAAGACGGCAGAGAAGAGTGAGGAGGAACTCTGTTATTTCCTGGATTGGGAGACAGGGGATGTGCTGTGTGTCAAAGAGGAGATGGAGAGGTTGATGGAACGGGGGGTGGTATATCCTTTGTTTCCTGTCCGTAAGGATGGCCGGGTACAACAGTGTTATGAGGCTTCTGACGCATTGGTTACAGCTTACTGGAAGGACTGCGAACTGGTCATACCCTGGGAACTGGGAGGCAAGACTTACGAGTTCTGGGCTGGGGTGGGGCTGGTGTTCTGCCATTTTGCCAAAACGAAGATCCGAACAGATGCCATATATCGTGCCTTGAGAAACCTGATTGACAGGAACAGGAATCTGAAGTGTTGCCAACGCCTCATGGAGCTGAGTCTTAGCGACCAGGATTTGTCACTCCTCCTGCTTGTGACTACCGAACATCTTATCAAGGACAACCGGGAGGTGGAGGATTACGTCTGCAGGAATGTCCTCCGGGGGGATGTGGTGGAGAGGATTACGGCTCAGTTTGAAGACAGTTCATCTGAACTCTACAAGAAGGACCTTGTCAGGATGACGTGGAAGGATGATGGTTACTTCAGCCTTACGGAACATGCCCAACAGTTGCTGTTTGATGGTGACCGTCTCTTTGGGGTGCTGGACGCAGAGAGTACTTTTCCGGCAGACATCGAGGATGAAGATGGCTTGGTCGGTCAGACGAAGCAGCAGAATTTCCGTGTCGCCACGTTTTGGAGAAAAATATACGAACTCTTGCAGCAGCGGAGCATTTATGAGATGCGCTATGGTGAGTTGGAACGGGAGATCACGAGGATGGTGTACAGTTGTCAGCATCTTGAGTGCTGCAAGAGGTTGGTGGAACAAGACCTGAACAGCTTCGACTTGGTCTTTCTTGTCGTGCTCTGCTCAAGGTGTATTGATTATGAGTGGGATGTCCAGTCATTGTCGATGTACTCTGACTTGGTCACGCCTCAATGTGTTAGCTTGATCGTGAGACAGTTTCAGGACAAGACTTCTGATTTGCTCAGAAAGAAATTGGTCAGTATGTCGGATGATTATGCTACGGTCTCTCTGACCAGTCACGCCAAGAGGTTGTTTATTGACCCTAAATTAATGAATTATTATGGCTAAGAAATGTACGGCGTATGGTCCCAGACGACCTGAGGATTTCGAGATAAAAGATTTCCTTGACTTTTCTCGCAGTCTGGAGCGTTTAAGCAGGAAACCTGCCGGGGAGACGGAAGAGGACAGACAACGTGAAGAGGAATGGAAAGAGTTTTCGGAACGATTCAATGACTCCAAGGAATGAATAACGATGAACACGTAGGAATGGAACTGCTCCAGTGGGAGAATGCAAAACGGCTGCACCCACTGGAGCAGCTGTTCTGGGAGTGTACCCTGCGCTGCAATCTCAACTGCCGCCACTGCGGTAGTGACTGCAAGGCGGTTTCATTGGTAAAGGATATGCCGTTGGAGGATTTCGTGCCTGTCCTGGACGAACTGGCAGAGAAGATGGATGCCTCCGACGTTATGGTTGTAACCACGGGGGGTGAACCCCTGATACGCAAGGACATCCTTGACATTGGCAGAGCCATCAGGGAGCGTGGGTTCCTTTGGGGCATGGTGAGCAATGGCATGCTCCTGACAGAGGATATGTTCGGCAAACTGACAGAGGCCGGCTTGCAGTCGCTGAGCCTCAGTATTGACGGTTTTGAGGAAGAGCATAACTGGATGAGGGGTAATCCCGACAGTTTCGAAAGGGTGGTATCTTCCATCAGGATGCTGGCAGGAAGCCGGATTACGTGGGACGTGATTACCTGCGTGAACCAGAGAAACATTAATTCCTTGCCTGCATTCCACGACTTCCTCTATTCCATTGGGGTCAGGCATTGGCGGATATTTACGGTGTTTCCTGCCGGTCGTGCCGTGGGAGATGTGGAGATGAAGCTGTCGCCCAAAGATATGCGCAGGGTAATGGACTTCATTGTAGCGGTAAGGAAATATGGGAAGATTGACCTGGAGTACAGTTGTGAAGGCTTCCTTGGTGAGTACGAGTATAAGGTACGTAAGGAACGGTTTTCCTGCATATCCGGTGTGCATGTGGCATCCATCCGCAGCAATGGTGACATTTCTGGCTGCCTGAGCATGAGGAACAACTATACGCAGGGGAATATCTACAAGGACAGTTTCGTAGATGTATGGAACAATCGTTTCCAGAAGTTTCGGGACCGTGAGTGGATGAAAAAGGGCGAATGTGCAGACTGCAAGGCTTGGGACTTGTGCGAAGGCAATGGTATGCACCTCCGCGACGATGACGGCAATTTGCTATTATGCAATCTGCATGAAATAGGATGACAATCATTAAAAAGCAAATATAATGAATACACTTAAAAAATTATGCACCTTTGCGGTGCTTGCAACCTCAATTGTCAATATTGCGTTTGGAACCATTGCATATCCGTACAAAGTCGATTTGAAGCAGGCGGACGGCACAATGGTGACCGTAACTATTATCGGCGATGAATTTGTAAAATTATACAGGACATTGGATGGCTATACCGTGATGTTCAATGATGATGGGCATCTGGTATATGCCCAGCAAGACAATAGAGGAAGGTTAGTTCCGACAAAAACACTTGCGCACAATTTTGCCGACCGGCGAGCAGCGGAGAAAGGTGTGCTTGGAGCTATTCCCAAAAGGCTTGCTATGCCGAAAGTACAATTAGATTCCATTAGGAACAATAGTGCTATGCAACTCAGGAAAATGGCTGCCAAAGGGTCTGGTATTGTACCGCAGAAGGTGTCGCCCATGCTGAAATCTGCAAGTGCTGTGACAGGTGAGCGTCGGACGTTGGTGATTCTGATGGAGTTTCCTGACAAGAAGTTCACCAAATCACGGGATGATTTTGACAGGTTGATGAACGAAAAGGGGTTCTCTGACAATGGTGCAAGAGGTAGCGTGCGTGATTATTTTGCAGAGACATCGCTATCCCAGTTGGATGTGGTATCGGAAGTGGCAGGACCCTATATGGCAGACCATAACATGAGTTATTATGGGGCTTCAAGCCTGGGGCATGACCGATATCCTATGGGACTGATAATAGAAGCGGTACATAAGGCTGAAAGCGATGTGGATTTCACACAATTCGACAATGACAAGGATGGGGTCGTAGATGGCGTACATATAATCTATGCTGGGTATGGAGAAGAATCTGGAGGTGGTTCGAACGCTATATGGGCACATTCGAGTAGCATTTCTGAGTCTGTTGACGGAGTTGTCGTACGCAAATATTCATGTTCACCCGAGCTGAGAGGTAATAATGGTCAATCCATGACGCATATCGGCGTAATATGCCATGAACTGGGACATGTGTTTGGATGCATGGACTATTATGACACGGATTATGACACGGGAGGCCAGTATATGGGAACCGGTATGTGGGACATTATGGGTTCGGGAAACTGGAACGGTTATGGCTCTACTCCAGCCCATTTCAATCCCGATGTCAGGTCTCGCGTGTTTGGATGGACGAATGTCCAGACGCTGGATGGCAGTCAGGATAAGATTGATATGGACGCTGAAAGCATATATCGAATCAATACGGGAACCGACAATGAGTACTTCTTGTTGGAAAACCGCAGACAGTCTGGTTTTGACGTAGGCATTCCCGGACATGGATTGATGATATACCATGCTACGATGGATGGCAATGGCAGTTTGTTGGGAGAAGCGACAAATAAAATCAACAGCACACATCGGCAGAATTTTTATCCCGTTGCAGCCGGGAACTCAGGCTACTATTTGCCTGAGGTGCTTGCAGAGAGTTATGGCAGCATCAACAGCGCATCGTGTCCCTTCCCGGGAGCCGGCTACAACAATTCGTTTTCGGATGGCACCATGCCTGCCGCTGTGAGTTGGGATGGCACCTCAGCTGAATATGGCATAGACAACATACGGGAGAACGGAGATATGGTCATGTTTGATGTCTTGACAGATGCCAATGAGGCAAAAGGGTTCAGATGCACAAGTGTCAGCCACAACGAAATAAGCCTGCAATGGACTCTGGAAACGGGGTGCGAATACCTGTTGTTGGGAGACCTGCGCCCGATACAGGCAAGGCCAGAGAACAGAGAATACAAAGTTGGTGAGACAATCGGCAATTCCTGCACAGTACTGCTCGCAGGTGCCTATGACAGGTTCAAACACGATGATTTGCAGAATGGCACAGATTATTATTACCGTCTTTATAAGAGAGAGGGACAGGGAGAATGGAGCTTGGGCAAAAACATGAAGCAGCGGACCAGGAAGATTGACCCCTCAAGATATCCCATATATGAGGATTTCAGTGCTGAGGTGTGGAAACAGACGACCTCTGGGACAAAGGAGTACAAGTGGACACTTGACACATTATATCCTGACGCTGACGGGGGAAGGGGGCTGGCATACTGGTATGTCAGCGGCGGAATGAACCATGAGTCGGGATTCGCTCTCATGTCATCCATGATGCAGTCTCCCGAGTTCTGTCTTGACAGCGCAGAATGTGCGGCTGTCTCTTTTGACTACACGATGGGGGATTATCAGGAACTGCAGGTCTATGTGCGTCGCGAGGGCAAGTCAGAATGGGAGATTCTCTCCACCTATACTGGCCGGACAGACGGATGGGTAAGTGAGTTAATAGAACTCAAAGATTTTGGAGATGTCGTACAATTGGGCTTCCTTGCCGTTCATGACGTGAAGTATGGCCATACACTTGCATTTGAACAAGCATATATAGGTTTGGACAATGTGGGGCTAGAGACCAACTATGCCCTGAAGGTGAAAACCGAGAAGCCCATATATGTCGGCAAATCATCCGTAAAGATACCGATAACCCTGTTGAGGGGTGTTCAGGATGTAGAGGAATACGGGGTTGTAATATCTGACGGAAACGCAGAAGAAGTCATACTCTCAGACGAAGATGGAAGCATGACCGTAGAGGGGCTAACGCCCAATACGTCCTATGCCTACAGGGGATATGCAAAGACCCCGGCAGGCACTTTCTATGGTCGTATGGAACAATTCAAGACGATAACACTAAAGGGGGAAGGCACAAAGGAATCACCGTTCTTGATCAGTGACGAGAACGACCTTGTCGCTTTGTCAAACGAAGTAGATGCAGGTAATACTTTCAAGGGCTGCCACATCTTGCTGAGCAACGACCTGTGTCTGACAAATGCTTTCCCGCCCATTGGCATTGCAGATTATGACGGAACACCCATGAAGGTTTTTGAGGGAGTCTTTGATGGTAACGGCAAAAGCATCACCGAACTACGGATTCAACAATGGAAAGTGATTGATCCGAACTGTGGCGCATATATATACGGAGGCGGATTGTTTGGCTGCATAGGCAGAAACGGAGTTGTAAAGAATTTGACGGTAGAGTGTTCGGGCTTTGACGTGCATACCGTCTCTGGTGGATATATCGGATTTGTTGTGGCGACTAACCACGGCCTTGTGACAAACTGTAGGACTTCTGTTAGCGACACGTTCAATTCCAATTGCAACCTTGGTTCACGAAATTCGTATATTCGTCACTGGGGCGGCATTGCCGGACGCAATTACGGCAATATCGTGTCATGTGAATTCCGTGGCATGGTGAAATTGTATTCTCCAGAGTCTGGAGGTATAGCAGGCTGCAACTGCGGACTGATAAAGGGGTGCATCAATTATGGAGACTTTTATGTTACCGGAGGAGGTACGATAGGCGGCATTTCAGGGGAGACATTGCAGGGGACAACTCATCCTTTCCACGACGATAGGACGTATATAGCATCCATTGAGGATTGCATCAATTATGGAACAATCAGTGCTAATGGGGAATACTTTACAACCAGTGGAATAGCAGGAAATGGATATGGCACTGTCTTACGCTGCTCGAATTATGGAAATATCAGTGTTAATGTCAATAATGGCAAGTCCTTCATTGCAGGTGTGGCTGCAGGAGAAGATACTTATTCAAACAAATATATAATCAAGGACTGCTATAATGGAGGAGAAGTATTGGTGAAATTTTCGGCACAGGGAACCTATCCAGCAGTATCCGTAGGTGGAATTGCGGCAAGTTCATTCTGGCATGTTGAAGACTGCATAAACAATGCCAACGTGACGCTTAACAACACCTCTACCTTTGGCAATCAGGCAGTAGCAGCATACATACGGCCTGTGTATGGAAACATGAGCTCAGACATGTGCAATAATTGCTTCTATGTGGAATACGGGTCAGAGCATCCATCTGAGACAGGTCAGAAGATTACAGTTTCAGATTTCGATGATGTGGTTGAAAAGCTCAATTACGGAAGAGAGAGGACATGGACCATAGACGCCTCCCTGCCTCAGCCCATCCCAGAAGAAAATCCCATCACTATCGGAAGACAGTATTTTATATCTGCCGATGGGTTTACCATACCAATCATAAATACCGACATGGATCACGCCTCTTTGCATATTGAAATAAGGGACAAGGATGGCATGATAGTCGAGACTGAGGACATTTCACACTTTGACACTTATGCCGTTTGTCGCTTGACTGGCCTTAAGCCTGCGACTCAATACACATTGCATGCCACGAATGGCAATTCGTCTGCATCAAAGGAGGTGGCGACTGGCTTTGAGGGAGTTGGCACCCAACAATTCCCCCACATCGTCAACAAGACAGAGCAGTTGCGCGCCTTGGCATTTCTGGTAAATAACGGAGAGTTTTACAAATACCATCATTTCAACCAAGAATGCAACCTTGACTTGGCTTGTGACAGCCTCCATTCATGGGTTCCCATAGGAGACTATGGCTCAGGCTTTTGTGGTGTATATGATGGCAAAAACCACAAGCTTACCAACCTATATGTGGATGACCATTACCTCTACGCAGGTTTCTTTGGCAAACTGGGCACAGGTAGCGTATGCAATGTGTCTTTTCTTGGAGAGAATGTAGTCAATGCTCCACATTCGATTTATTCGGGTGGTATAGCAGGCTACCAGTCGTATGCGCATGTTGAGTTTCCAAAATGTTTTTTCCACGGGAAAGTAAGTGGAGGCTATGCTGTAGGAGGATTGTTTGGATATGTAGAATCCCCACTTTACAACTGCGGTGCTGTCGTTCGGCTTTCTGGAGGAGTGAAAAGAGGTGGCCTTGTAGGTATTGCCAGTGGTTTTACGGATGGTATAGAACATTGCTACTCAGCGGCTACGCCTACCGACGGGAAGCCTGTAGCAGGTATTGCCAATCCAGAAGATGGGAGGACATTGTCTTTCCCTTGGCAGTCAGTTGATTCCTATTATCAGTCGGGCGACTTGGTGACGAATGAGATATTGAATCACATGTGCCCTAAAACAGAAGAGGAAATGAAGTCTCTGGACTTTGTGAAACTCCTTGGTTCGCAATGGTGTGCGGACAGTCAAGATAATCCTATCAACGAGGGCTACCCTGTCTATAAATACGATACCGGGCACGAGGTGTTTACCCGTAATTATGAGATAATGGAAGACGATAGGGTGATGTTGTATGGGACTTATTTCGGCACGGGCGAGAAGATAAAGTCTAAAGGAATAGAATACAGGCTGTCATACGACTCGTCATCGCCATACATCTCAATAGAGGACACTTCCGGACTAATCACAGGTATAGCCGTTTCATTAAATGTGCTGAAAGATGTATACTACCTGTATCGCGCATACGTGGAACTCGATAATTCTGACGCGAGAATTTATGGAGAGGAGAAGACTCTTTACGTTCCTCAGGAAGATATGGATGCAATCAAGGAAACTTTTAGTGATGGCCATTCTGAAACAAATGATGTTTATACCATATCGGGTATGCGCATAGGGCCTGGTCATGACACAGGATCCTTAAAGCCTGGAATATACATTGTGAACAGAAGAAAGGTTGTTATACGATGAGGTGACGGCAGTTACTCTTTACATACAGGAACCAAAAAACTTCAGGATTATGACAACGATTATTTGCAACATTATCCTTGCCTATTGCATCCTGGGCAAGGACATTAAAGGACTGATGGAGAAGATTGGGGATGTGGATTGTCCCATTTATCAACAAACTTAGTATTATGCAACAGAATTTAATGATATGAAGAATTTTATGGAATTAGGAAACAAGGAACTCTATCGGAAGCTACTGTCTTCTGATTATGAGAAAAGACCATACCAGAGGGAAGACCTCGGTGAGG
>CALZJQ010000109.1 GCA_945787895.1 uncultured Prevotella sp.
TGCTCCGTCACGCAGTAAAGGGTATGCTCCCAAAGGGTCCTCTCGGACGTAGCCTCATGCACAATCTCTATATTTACGAAGGCACAGAGCACAACCAGCAGGCTCAGCAGCCTAAGGCAATCGATATCAATCTGTACAAGTAATTGAAAGGAAAAACAGAAAATGGCAGAAGTAATTAACGCAGTCGGTCGCCGTAAGAGCGCTGTAGCTCGTGTATATATGACTGAGGGCACCGGCAAGATAACAATCAACAAGAAGGATATCACAGAGTACTTCCCATCAGCAATACTCCAGTACGTGGTAAAGCAGCCTCTCCAGCTTCTCGAAGCAGCAGAGAAGTATGACATCAAGGCCAACCTTGATGGTGGCGGCTTCACAGGACAGAGCCAGGCTCTCCGCCTCGCTATCGCACGCGCACTCGTTAAGGTTGACGCTGAGGACAAGAAGAACCTCAAGGATCATGGCTTCCTCACACGTGACTCTCGTGAGGTTGAACGTAAGAAGCCAGGTCGTCCGAAGGCACGTCGTCGCTTCCAGTTCTCTAAGCGTTAATCGCAGAGAGAGCGAGAAGACTCCGGAGACACCTTATATATATAAGAGAGACCCGGAATGTTTAGTATCTAAACCTCTAAGACTCGCATCATAAACGTGGCTACTCAGAGGCTGATTCTAACAAAACAGATAGAATTAAAAAGAAAGTAAACAACCCGTGCATTCCCCAAAAAGTCAAAAAGAACTGCACGACAAAAACAAACAGAAAAAGACAATGTCAAGAACAAATTTTGACCAGTTACTGCAGGCAGGCTGTCATTTCGGCCACCTTCGTCGCAAGTGGAACCCAGCAATGGCTCCTTACATCTTCATGGAGCGTAATGGTATTCATATCATCGACCTTCACAAGACCGTAGCTAAGGTTGACGAGGCTGCAGAAGCTCTCAAGAACATCGCTAAGTCAGGTAAGAAAATCCTGTTCGTCTCTACTAAAAAACAGGCTAAGGACGTTATTGCCGAGAAGGCAACAAGCGTAAACATGCCTTACATCAACGAGCGTTGGGCTGGTGGTATGCTCACCAACTTCCAAACCATCCGTAAGGCTATCAAGAAAATGGCGAACATCGACAAACTGATGAACGACGGCACATTCAGCAACCTCTCAAAGCGCGAGCTCCTGCAGATTACACGTCAGCGTGCAAAGCTTGAGAAGAACCTCGGCTCTATCTCTGAATTGACTCGTCTCCCTTCTGCCTTGTTCGTAGTTGACATTTGCAAGGAGCACATCGCCATCAAGGAAGCTCAGCGTCTCGGTATTCCCGTATTCGGTATCGTTGATACTAACGCTAATCCTAACGAGGTGGATTTCGTAATCCCTGCCAACGACGATGCAAAGGACTCTATCGACGTAATCCTCTCTGCTTGCTGCGCAGCTATCGCTGAAGGCTTGCAGGAGCGCAAGGTTGAGAAGGCTGACGAAAAGGCTGCAAACGAGCAGGCTGAAGAGGCAGCAGAAGGTAAGAAGCGTTCACGTGCCCGCAAGTCTGAAGCACCAGCAGCAGCAGAAGCACCAGCAGAGGCTGCAGAGGCTGCAGAGACCGTTGCAGAGTAAATTCCTATACTCAAGCACAGCACTTTTTTACAACAAGCATAAAAAGACAAGTGTAATAAACAAAAGAAATGAAGAGTTAAGATACCAAAGGATTAGTCGTAGTCCCATGATGTTTTAACTCTTTGTTTTTAGAAAACAATAACCCCAGTTGTCTTCTCTGCTGCACAACCCTCTCTCAGTCATGAGAAGAAAAAGGCGGGAGACAACGATAAATATCCAAACAAAGACTATGGCTATTTCAATGGATGCCATCAAGAAGCTCCGCGCAATGACAGGTGCGGGTCTTGCTGATGTAAAGAAAGCTCTCACTGAGGCTGAGGGCGATATGGACAAGGCAAAGGAAATCCTCCGCCAGAGAGGTCAGGCTATCGCTGCAAAGCGTGCTGACCGTGAGACATCAAACGGTTGCGTTCTTGCAAAGGTTGCTGACGGCTTCGCTGCCATCATCGCTCTCAAGTGTGAGACAGACTTCGTAGCAAACAACGCTGACTATATCAAGCTGACACAGGAAATCCTCGATGCTGCAGTAGCTGCAAAGGCTGCTGACCTTGACGCAGTAAAAGCTCTCACGCTCGCTAATGGTCTGACCGTAGAGGCTTCTGTAACAGAGCGCTCCGGTGTGACGGGCGAGAAGATGGAGCTTGACGGCTACCTCACAATCACAGGTGACAATATCGAGGCTTACAACCACATGAACCGCAATGGTCTCTGCACATTGGTACAGACCAACAAGCCAGCCGCTGAGCAGGCTCACGCTATCTGCATGCAGGTTGCCGCAATGAAGCCGGTAGCTCTCGACGAGAAGTCTGTAGATCCAAAGATTATCGAGGAAGAGTACAACGTAGCAGTAGAGAAGTCAAAGCAGGAACAGGTACAGAAAGCAGTAGAGAATGCACTCAAGAAAGCTGGCATCAACCCAGCACACGTTGACTCTGAGGACCACATGGAGTCAAACATGGCAAAGGGCTGGATTACTGCTGAAGACGTGGCAAAGGCAAAGGAAATCATTGCTGCCACATCTGCTGAGAAGTCTGCCAACCTCAACATGACAATGATTGAGAACATTGCCAAGGGTCGCGTAAACAAGTTCTACAAGGAGTCTTGCCTCCTCAACCAGGAGTTCATTCAGGATTCCAAGATGACTGTAAAGCAGTATCTCCAGTCTGCCGACAAGGATCTTACTGTGGTTGATTTCAAGCGCTTCACTCTCGTTGCAGACTAATCAATCTATTTATGTTTATAAGGAGGGATAAATTATTTCCCACCCTGAGATATTTTCACATGAGCGTCAGTGCCTGCAAGGCGCTGACGCTCTTTGCTTTGTAGCAGCGACATTCTCAGCTCACTGCATCCTCAAACGATGAGAGTTGTGAGAATAAAGAAATGCTGCAAGAATGGTGTGAAAGTATAAGCAAAGAAACTAAACAGCGATGAAGATATTTGCAGTGGGCATGAACTACCCACAACACAATAAAGAGATAAAAACTACGTTATTACAACAGACGGCAGGCGACAATCCAGCTGACAGGGCACCGATAATATTTACCAAGGCAGATTCGGCACTATTGAAAGACCACAAACCGTTTTTCATTCCTGACTTCATGGGAAGAGTGGATTATGAGACAGAGATTGTGGTACGCATCTGCAAATTGGGAAAATCGATTCCCGAGCAGTTTGCCCACCGCTACTACGATGCCGTGACCGTAGGCATTGACTTTACCGCCCGCGACCTTCAGAAAAAACTCCGTGAAGACTCCCTGCCTTGGGAGATAAGCAAAGGTTTCGACGGGTCGGCTGTGATAGGAGACTGGATAGACAAAGAGAGATTTCTCAATGTCCAGAACATCCGTTTCTCTCTTGACATCAACGGCAGGACGGTACAAGAAGGCAACACGTCAGACATGATTTACCCTATCGACCGCCTTGTCAGCTATATCAGCCAATACTTTACACTCAAGACTGGCGACCTTATCTACACTGGCACGCCTGTAGGTGTAGGTCCTGTATCGATTAACGACCACCTCGAAGGTTATCTCGAAGGCGAGAAAGTGCTTGAATTCAACTGCAAATAGCCCCTAATGAAAAGACTATATATCATAATCTTCATTCTCATCCTCACCCTATCAGCGCAAGGACAGAAGAGATTCTACAACCTTACTGCGGAAGAAGTGAGGATTGACTCCGTGTTGCCGCAAGTAGTATATAGTCATCCCTTGCCGCAAGGCTATTCCGATTCTGTCTATTCTCTTCAGTTGAAGTATCCCGAATTTATCGACATGACATCGAAGGATGTGGAGAAATACGTCTCTCTTGCAGGGGACCATCTGCCAAAGGAGATGCCCCTGACGGACGATTTCATAACTATCGACAGAAAGAAACCTCACTTCACCTCCACATTCTGCCCGGTAGTCTTCCGCGAAGGCAAATACCAATGGATTGTTTCATTCATGGCGGAACTTGTTTCATCCCCTAAAACCATACATCCGGCAATGGCAAAGGGAGACACAAGGGCTGAGGAAAGCCCATCGCAGGACAGTCCACGCTACGCTAACCACTCTGTTCTCTCTACTGGAAAATGGGCAAAGATACGTGTGGCAGAAAGCGGAATCAACCAGCTTACTGACGAGACGATACGCAAGGCGGGGTTCAGCAACCCTGCAAAAGTGAAGATTTATGGTTATGGAGGCAATCTTATTCCAGAGATATTGACCGACGCTTACCTTCGGGAATATGACGACTTGAAGGAAGTGCCCACCTGTATTGTTGGGGGAAAGCGTCTGTTCTACGCAAAGGGCTCTGTCTCGTGGAGCGATAATGAGACAGACAAGAGGACGCGCAACCCCTATTCTGACTATGGCTACTATTTCATAACAGAGACTGACGGCAGTCCGCTGACCTGCACAGAAGAGGAACTTACTGCCACTGCCGCTATATCAGCGGACAACACCCACAGCCTGTATGAGAAGGATGAGTTTGCATGGTATCAAGGAGGCAGAAATCTCTTTGGCGCAGCAACGATAGAAAACCAGGGGAAACGCACTTACAGTCTCTCTGTCCCGGCAGGAAATGACAAAGCCCGCATCACTGTAGCCACAACTGCTGGCTCTGCCACAAAGCTACAGGTAAGCCTAAACGACAGCATTATCGGCAGTCAAAGCATCAACCTTTCTGAGTATGACAAAGGCAACGAAGCCGTCACTACATGGTATGTCACCAACGTAAAACCAGACAACGACGTCACGGTGGAAGTGAAAAGCGGCGGTCCCGTACACCTTGACTACATATCTTTTGTCTTCGACACGCCTCGGGAAGTGCCCTCTCTGACGATGCACGACTTTCCAAAGGCGGAATATGTACATAACATCACCAATCAGGACTTGCACTCGGACGAGGGTTATGATATGGTAATCATCATCCCTACCTCGCAGACTCTTCTCTCTGAAGCCAGGAGATTAGCCCGGCATCACGAGGAGAGAGACTCTTTGAAGGTAAGGATAGTGCCTGCCGACGAACTGTACAATGAGTTTTCAAGCGGCACTCCAGACGTGAGCGCATACAAGAGATACATGAAGATGCTGTATGACAAGGCAGTGGACGGTTCTTCAGCTCCACGTTATCTCCTGCTTTTCGGCGACTGTGTCTTCGACAACAGACTTCTCACCACGGAGCTTCGCAATGCCTCTTCCGATGACTACCTGCTGTGCTACGAGAGCGAGAACTCATTCAACGAGATAGACTGCTTCGTTTCTGACGACTTCTGCGCCCTTCTTGACGACGGGGAAAGCATCAGTACCGGCAATCGTTTCCGTGGTCTTCCCGACATTGCTGTAGGTCGTTTCCCGTGCACCACGGCTTCTGAGGCAAAGACATTGGTTGACAAGACCATAGCCTATGCAACGCAATCCCCTTCTGGAGCCTGGCAAAACACCCTTATGTTCCTCGGTGACGACGGCAACAACAATATTCACATGAATGATGCAAATGCCGCTGCTGAACAGACACTGCGTAATCATCCCGGCTACTATGTCCGCAAGGTGATGTGGGATGCCTATACCCGCGAGTCGTCTTCCACGGGTCACCGCTATCCAGAGGTAAGCAAGATTGTCAAGCAGCAACAGCAGGACGGTGCACTCATCATAGACTATTCCGGTCACGGTTCAGAGACAAGCATCTCCCACGAAGCAGTGCTCACCCTCTCCGACTTTGCCTCATTCCGCGGCAACAACTTCTCTCTTTGGGTCACTGCCTCCTGCGACATCATGCCTTTCGACGGATTGAAAGAGACCATCGGCGAAACGGCAGTGCTCAACGACAAGGGGGGAGCCGTGGCTTTCTATGGCACTACCCGCACCGTGCTGTCTTCCTACAACAAGGTCATCAACATGGCTTTCATGCGTCATGTGCTCTCGTACGACGACAACGGTAAGCCCATTACCATCGGCGAGGCTCAGCGACTTACAAAGAATGAATTGGTGAAGAACGCCCTCGACCTGAGCGTCAACAAGTTGCAGTACTCTCTTCTCGGCGACCCAGCACTCGCCCTTGCCTTGCCTACCCTCACTGCTGTCATCGACAGCATCAACGGCAAGGCAGTAACAGGAGCAGAGATGCCAAGGATAAGTGCCAGCGAGGTGGCGCGCATAGCAGGTCACATAGAGCGTAACGGAACAAAAGCCGATGATTTCAATGGTTCCCTTAATGTCATCGTGAGAGACACAGAAGAGATAATTGAATGTAAACTCAACAATCAGACGAGCGACGGAGCGGAGACTCCCTTCGTATATAAAGACCGCACGAAGATACTTTTCAAAGGCTCAGGAACCGTGACTGACGGAAAATTCTCTTTCCTTTTTGCCGTTCCAAAGGACATCAACTATGCTGAAGGCACTGGCATGATGAACATCTATGCAGTCAACGACGAGAAGACGCTTTCAGCCCACGGGGCATTCGATTCCTTCGAGATAAAGGGCTCAGCAGTGTCGGAGAACGATTCGATAGGTCCGAGCATATACTGCTATCTCAACAGTCCCGACTTCACATACGGCGGAGAAGTGAATGCAAATCCTTTCTTCGTTGCACAGATAAGCGACAGGGACGGTATCAACGCCTCTGGAGCGGGAATCGGTCACGATATGCAATTAGTCATCGACGGCGACATCAACCAGACATACAACCTGAATGACAACTTCAGTTTTGATTTCGGGTCATACACCTCTGGACAGACCTATTACTCATTACCCACACTGGAGCCCGGGGAGCACCTGTTGCGTTTCCGTGCGTGGGACATCTTAAACAATCCCTCCACCTCCACCCTACGCTTTGTCGTAAGGAACGGACTGAAACCAGAACTGGGTAACATTGCCGTCACCCCTAATCCTGCCCGAGAGAGCGTCACATTCATCGTAGTACACGACAGGACAGGAGCAGAAGCAGAAATAGAAATAGACGTGATGGATGCCTCCGGTCGCCTCCTCTGGACGCACAGGGAGGACGGTTCAGCATCATCAAACACATACACTATGACCTGGAACCTCACTCTCGACAATGGTCAGCCGCTGCAGACCGGCATATATCTCTACCGTGTCAGAATGAGAAGCGACAACAGCACGTGGGTCTCCAAGGCTAAGAAGATGATTGTGGGGTAGGTTTTTTACCCACAACCCAAAACCAAAAACCAAAAAAAACAATTCCTTCCCCTGACAATAAAAAGACACGCAATACGTTAGTAAGTAAGTATGAAAAGACATATTTCAATAGCATTATTACTATTTTGCAGCATAATTACTGCTGTGGCGCAGGACAAGCAGAATATGTTTAATCCTGTCAACACCTCCGTGACCTCCCAGACCATAGCCCCTGATGCAAGGAGCGCAGGAATGGGAGATGTCGGTGTGGCTACAGACCCTGATGCCGCCTCACAATTCTGGAATCCCGCCAAGTACCCTTTCTGCATCTCACGGGCAGGAGTGGCACTCAACTATACGCCATGGCTTCGTCAGTTGGTGAGCGACATGGACCTTGCCTATCTATCCGGCTACTATCGCATCGGTGACTACAGTGCGGTCAGCGGTTCGTTGCGCTATTTCTCACTCGGTGAGGTCATAACGAGTTCCGGACAAGCTGGCGAGAACGACATGACCATTACGCCATACGAGATGTCCCTTGACGTAGCCTACTCGCTGATGCTCTCGGAGACATTCTCCATCTCAGCAGGAGTAAGATGGATATATTCTGACATTACCTATGATTACACAGAGGAAACGACTCCAGCGAGTGCCTTTGCAGCCGACCTCTCATGTTACTACCAGAACTATATCAACCTCGGACAACGTGAATGTCAGTTAGGTCTCGGCATGAACATCTCAAATATCGGCTCAAAGATAACCTTTGGTGGCAGTGACGAGAGTGAGTTTATCCCCACCAACCTCCGCCTCGGTGCTTCGCTCATGATACCAGTAAACGAATACAACCGTTTTACTATCGCTGCTGATGCCAACAAACTTCTCGTCCCTACATATCCGAAACAAGACATTGATGAGCCTGACAACGAATACGAAGAGCGTCGTCGCAGGGATTACTACGACGTATCCAGTATCTCTGGTATCTTCAAGAGTTTTTCCGATGCACCTCGCGGATTCAAGGAAGAACTGGAAGAGATACAATGGAGCATTGGTGCGGAATACGTCTATAACGACCAGTTCTCCCTCCGTGCAGGTTATCATCACGAATCAGAGAACAAGGGCAACCGCAAGTATTTCACCGTGGGCGCAGGCTTTAAGATGAACGTCTTCTCCCTCGATGCAGGCTATGTCATTGCCACAGCCAAGAGTAACCCTCTCGACCAGACCCTCCGCTTCTCCCTTACATTCGACATGGACGGTATCAAAGACCTCTTTGGCAGACGATAAAGCAGGGAAACAGAACTATGCTGTCCAAAAATAAGAAGCAGCCATTAGTTGATATGTATGCTTTGTGCGGATCTCAGAGACTGAAAAGACAGTATAGATTAGGAAAATCGCCAATGGTATAGTATAAGTAGGTGTGCATAATTATTTTACGATAATTATGCACACCTATTTTATATGCTTAATTTTACGTCTTTCTCTTTGAGAAATCATTATTTTTTCCTAACTTTGTCGGCAAAAGGAATATACACAAATATCGGTATGGAAAATAAACAACTGAAGCGACTGCCTGTGGGCATACAGACATTCTCCAATATCATAGAGGAGA
>CALZJQ010000110.1 GCA_945787895.1 uncultured Prevotella sp.
TGAAGTCCATAAACAATGCTCGCATGAATGAATCATCATTCTTGCATACCTGCCAAGACTGGCTGTAGATATAAGGAAGGAAGCGATAACGTAGTTTTATAGCAGAGACAAGAGCGTCATATACCGGCTCTCCAGCCTTGCCATAGAGATATACTTCGCGCCAAACCTCCGTGCCATGACTTCTCATCATAGGGCAGAACGCTCCGAATTGCATCCATCTAACGTAGAGTTCCTGATACTGCGGGTTGCGCACACCGCTCTGTCTGCCCTGCGTATTGTAACTGTTAGCAAAGAAACCACCAATGTCTGTATTTACTTGAGGATTGGCAGTAAGGGTATAATTGAGGCAGATAGGCACCTGTTTGCGAAGACTTTCCCACGAAGAAGGTATGTCACCCGACCACGTGTTGGCACCTGTACGCTGCTGTCCTGCAAAGTATGACCGTGTAAGTATAAAGACTCGCTTGTCATTATCTACTGCACGCTGATGGTCATATACCCCTTCTACGCACATCATCGGGAAGAGATTACGTACCGAACGATATGACCCCATGGCACAATTCTGGTCAAGGTCAGAGTCTTTGAAGTCCATGTGGTCTGGGTCAGTAGAGTCCATCCACCACGCATCGAGTCCCATCTTGTGCATATTGCTAAGATATTTCCAGTAAATATCTCGGGCTTCCTTGGCGTATGGGTCATAGACACGTACTCCGGAGGGGTAATCCTTACGTGGAGGCCACATGGGGGAGCCGCTCTGAGGCCATGTCTGATAGTCGAAGAGCAACCCTTTCTCTTTGAGTTCTCTATAAGGTTTGGTGTGTGGACCGAAACTTTGCCAGATAGAAATGGAGATATGAGCGTTGTTACGATGCACTTCGTCAATCATCTCCTGCGGACGTCCGAAGTCTTCGTTGAGGAATTCCATGGCATTCCATGTGTAGTTGGAGCCCCAATACTGCCAGTCCTGAATGATACCGTCAAGGGGAATCTGCAGTTCACGATACTTGCGAAGCACTCCAAGCGTCTCGTCCTGTGTCTTATATCTTTCACGACTCTGATGGAAGCCGTAGGTCCAGAGGGGTAACATCGGCGCTTTTCCTGTCAGATGACGCATCTCTCGTATTACTCCGTCAGCGTCCTTTCCATACATAAAGTAGTAATCCACCTTCTTTCCTACCTCACTTTCAAGGACTATCTCTCCTTTCTTACCCTCTTCTGGTGTAGTAAGATGCGTAGGAGAATAGTTTTCCCAGTAGATTCCATATCCTTTTATGGTCTGAAAGAAATGTGCGAAGTCTTCGAGGTTGCTCTGCGTCATGTGTCTGTTTTCTCCACGCTGGCTCATCTTTCCGTTCTGTAAAAGACCGACACCATAGATACCTTCGTCCGCTTCTACGGAGAAAGACTGCCTTACTTTATATGCATCCTGGTCGCTTCCAGCGGTTCTTGGGGTAAAAACAGCATTGCCTTCAGAGGTCAATATATTGCCTTTTTCATCATAGAAGGTTACCCTCCCCTCCTCCACCTTTACGGTTAGGGCAGATGATTTGTATATTGTTGCCTTTCCAATGCTTTTCTTAGTCACCTTTACCTTTTCGGGTTTTGCAATGACCACAACGGATTTATCTTGCTTATCGGAGGCTTTTTCCTTTACAATACGCACGGTATTGGGTGTAAAGAACTGCACTGTCTGCGCACCTGCTACTGCAGACAACATCGGAAATATGAGAGATAAAAACAGTCTGTTCATACTTTTATGCTGAAAAAAAATATTGATAAAGTATATTGAAATAGTGTTATTAGAAAGATTAATATATGCGCCAACTGTCGAAATTGAGCAGTTTGATGCCCTTCTTGCCACGGAAGACGAAGTATAGGTCGTGCTTTCCCTTGACCTCTTTGTTGAATGAAGCCTTGAATTTCGTCCATTCTTCCCAACCACCTGTTGGCTGTACCTCGACATTGGCTACGACATCACCCTTTATGGAGTCGATGCGCACCTCAATATTGCCGCCCTGCAACGCACTGGCAGCCGTGACTTCGATATTGAGACGAGAAGCAGGAGCGTTGGTATCGAAATCCACTTCACGCATTTTTATCCAGTCTCCGTTCTGAATATCGCTTACCCAGATGCGGCGCTGCCTGGTGTTCCACTCTGTCCTGATGCCCTGAGAGAATGCCATTGTCTCTGCTTCCACGAGGCGGAAAGGAGAGAATGTAGCAATCGGAGCCACGCCTTCACGTGTAGGGATTATCGTAGGAATGCGTCCGTCACGCTGCCATTGGAACTCTTCCACGCAGGCACTGCGTGCGAAACCGCCGCCTTTCGGGAGCCATCCTGTATGATAGAAGAAATAATTATGTCCTTTATATTCGATGATAGCACTATGATTGGTAAACGATTTTGTATCGTTAGTCTGCGCCATGACCTCTCCTACGTAGTTCCATGGTCCCTGTGGTGAGTTGCCCTCGGAGTAAGCGATGCACTCGGGCACTCCTCCAGCAGCGTAAATAAGGAACCATTTGCCCCATGCAGATGCCTTGAGTTCTTTCTTTGTCATCTTCATCTGCTTGATTTCCTGCTTTGTGAGCTGTCTTTGCTTGAAGAGCCAGGGACCTTCTGTGTAGCGTTTCACCGTGGAATCGCACTTTACTTCTGATGCGAGATGTATCATGTCCTCACTCAGTTTTGCGCTGTAATAGCGTGGATTTCCCCATGCTATGTATGCCTGACCATCGTCGTCAATCCATACTGTCGGGTCGATATGATCCCATTTACCGTCCTCGAACAGTGGTTTACCGAGGGCATCTTTGTAAGGACCCTCGATATTGTCGGCAACAGCTACACCTATTGCCATTCCACCACTAATTTTTGAGTGAACAGGAACGTAGAAATAGAACTTCCCGTTGCGCTCTATGACCTGTGGAGCCCATGCTCTGTCGTCAGCCCACTTGAAGTGAAAGAGGCTGAGAGGGCTTCCGTGGTCTTGCCAGTTGACCATATCAACGGTGGAGAAGAGTCTCCAGTCGTGCATCCAAAAGAAGTCTGCGTCCTCCTCATCGTGACCTGTGAAGACGTAAAGACGGTCTCCGTGCACTATTGGTGCGGGGTCGGTGGAGAAGCAAGTCTGCGCTATCGGGTTCTGCGCTGCAGACGTCTGGATTGCGGAAAAGAGGACGACTGCTGTCGCCATGATTTTTCTTAGGGTGGTTTTCATTGTTTTTTTCGTTGGTTTATTTTTTGTTTATTCCTTGTCTTGGCTTGGGACGGGATTTTTTTGCAAAGCGACCTGGTCGCTTTGTACCAGGTTTCGTAGTGGGAAGACGGCGGGGCTACGATGAGAGGGCGGCGAGATGGTTATTGGAGGGGGCGTAACGGGGATATAGGGAGCAGGTATGGAACACCCTTTCTCCACCTTATTATATATAAAAGGCGGAGAAAGGATGTCGTGATTTTACTTGAAGAGGATAGTGGCGAACTCCTTTAATGCGCGTCGCCATGTAAGGAATTCGTGGGCAGTGCCCTCAGAAACGTGGCTTGTAGCATTGAAACCTGCCGCCTTGAGGTTATCTACCGCCTGCCTTACACGGTCAGGTCCCTCCTTGCTGCCGCATGAAATGAAGATATGCTTTGGCGTTGCCTTACCTTGAAGGTCCTTTGGCTCGTAGATACCACCGCTGAAGAGTCCCCAATATCCGAACACTTCGGGACGTGCGAGAGTAGCCATACGTGTCTCCATACCGCCCATAGAGAGTCCTGCCATGGCACGATGGTCACGGTCAGCGATGGTGCGGAAGTGGCTGTCAACGTAGGGAACGAGTTCATCCATGAGCACTTTCTGGAACTCAGTCCAGTCAAATTCGTGCATATGACCCCACTTGCAATCATTAGTCATGCCGTAAGTCATGACGATGATGAAAGGCTTTATCTTTCCCTCTGCAATGAGATTGTCGAGGATAAGGTTGGCATGACCCTGATTAGACCACGCTGTCTCGTCCTCGCCCCATCCGTGCTGCAGGTAGAGCACGGGGTAACGGTTGGCTTTTCCTTTCTTTCCTACTGTAGCATTCTCGTAACCGGCAGGCGTATAGACGTATGCCACGCGCTCAGAATTTGTGCTTGGAGAATGGAATATAATCTTCTGCACGTTGCCATGAGGCACATTTTTGAGAGCATAGAAATCTTTGTCGTGGGCAGGAATCTCGATACCAGACTCCCAACGGCAAGAACCGAAGAAGTTCTTTGCGCCAGGGTCGTTGACCACACCGCCGTCGATGGTGAGGTGATAGTAATGGAATCCCTCGTCCATAGGTCCGTCGGTGGTGCCCCACCAGTAGCCATCCTTACCTTTCTGCAGTACTGTGCCGCCAGTGCCACCGAGTCCGAGGCTTACGAGGACGGACTTTGCCTGCGGAGCCTCAACGCGGAAGCGTGCATATCCCTGTGAGTTTACCATAGGATATTCCTGTCCCGGCTGGTTAAGTTCGCTTGGCTTGAAGTCCTCTATTGGCTTTACGTTGTCGAGAGCGGGATTGAAATCCCTCACTGCAAAATATGCTTTCTTAGGCTTCAGGTCCTTGTCGAAGAGCAGGGGATAGTTGGATGTGCCTACCCAAGAGTCGCGGTCGGAGAGGTTCCAGAAAGTCACCACGTCGATAACGTCCTTATGCTTGCGCAGGGTCTTGAAGAGCTGGTTATACTGATTGGCGTGAAGCGTCTGGATATATGGCTTTATCTCCACTCCCTGACGTGAGAACTGCAGTTGTCCTCCCATCTCTTCGTTGGCACGTATGTCAAGTTCCGTGATATGGATATGCTTGACGAGGGAGGCGTATTTCTCGATGGCAGCATCCACATCGTCCATGGATGGGCCGTAGATATTGTAGTGTCCCTGCATTCCGATGCCGTCGATGGGCACACCAGCGTCCTTCATCTTCTTCACCATGTCATAGATACGCTGTGACTTTCCCTTGTCGGCAGCGTTGTAGTCATTATAGAAGAGGAGAGCCTTAGGGTCGGCTTCACGCGCAAACTCGAACGCCTTGGCGATGAACTCGTCACCGCATAGCTTGTAGAGGTTTGACTCACGATAAGGCGAACCAGCGGGGCGACCTCTCCAAGCGGGGCGTTGCTGGTCAGCGATAGCCTCGTTGACCACGTCCCAACAATAGACGATGTCCTTGTAACGGTTCATCACGGTGTGGATATGCTCACGAAGACGCTTGTAGAAGACTTCCTTTTTGACGAACTTACCCTTTTTGTCGTACATCATCCAGTCAGCAAACTGGCTGTGCCATACGAGGCAATGTCCTCGCATAGGGATGTTGTTGCGTCGGCACCAGTTGGCGATGCTGTCTGCACCCTCCCATTTCCATACTCCCTCGGCAGGGTGTAGTTCTCCCGGTTTCATTGCGTTTTCGCAGGTGACGCTGTTGTAGTTGGCGAGAGTCACTTGCTGTTCTGCATCGGAGAAGTTGCGGGTGTTGAGAGCCACGCCTACCTTAAAGTAATCCTTGTAAGCGTCCTTGAGTCCTTTCTGCACGTCCTTAGGCTGTGCAAAGCAATGGGAAGAAGACATTCCTCCCAGCAAACAGAGCGCAACGGCTGCTGTCTTGAATAGAGATTTCATGCTTAACTTTTTTGTTTAGGTTAATGAAACGTATGTACGGTGGACACGCCGTCCACCATACATTAGACATGAAAGGAGGCGATACGTTTAATATGCGACCTTCTTACCGTTCACAATATATATCTGTCCCTTCTTCATTTTGGACACACGTTGTCCCTGAAGGTTGTATATAATGCAGTTCTTATTGGAAGAAACCTGTGCCTCAGCCTCCTCAATGCCGGTAGATTCTGGCAGGAGCTTGTACATCTGCTCTGCATAACGCTTGCCGAGTGTGCGGTAACCGGCAGCACTGAAGTGGAAAGGATCGACGCCGTTGCCTGGCAATCCCTTGGCAGAGATGACGTAAGAGTTGGCGACGTGCTCCTTGAGATGCGGGAGGGCATTGATGTTATGCCAAGAGCAAGCACCGCCCTGGTCTTCGTATAGCGTCTCTCCGGCGAGGAGAGGAGTCTCAGCAGGATTGAGTCCGAGAGCGTAGCAGATGCGCTTATATACCTTAGCTACCTTGCCACACCAGTCAGAAGCACCATTGTTTGACTCTCCCTGATGTAGGAGAATGCCTTTGATAGTGCCTTTTTCCTGTGCTTTCTTACCCATCTCGATGAGTCGTCCGAGCGGGTCGTTGTCGTATGCAGCACAGTAATTCTTGAACCAGTCAGCCTCTCCGGCAATGTAGGCATCCTTAAATTCCTCCATAAAGAGTTCGATTTTCGCACCTCCCACCGCAACGTTGATGACACCTACCTTGATGTCCTCGGGCAGTTTCTCTACGAGAGTACGTCCGAAATAGTCAGCAGGGGTCAGTCCAGTATTGGCACGACAGAGTGGCGGTATGGCGCGATACCAGTTGCCTTTCTTACGATTAGCACCGAAATCTACTGCTGCCATCATCTGGAAACGAGAGTCGATGCCCGTCTTGTCCTGTGACTCGATGGCGGCATTGCCCTCCATGTTGGACTGTCCGAAACAGAGATATATGTGGAAGTTAGGGTCGCCCTGCTCAGCAAACTCCCATGAATCGGGTATCTGAGGTTCCTGCGGTGTATCATCCTCGGCAGTCTTGCCGTCAGCATTAGCGATAGCGAAAGTAGTACCCATATATCCGCTGTCAGTCATCCATCCGTCTGTGGAGCCGTTCTCGAAGTCTCCGTTCTGCACGTAGTTGACTCCTATCTCATCATCTACGAGGGTCACGTCATCGAAATAGATGGTACCGCCGAGTTTTCCGAATACGAAACTGAGTCGGTCGAGGGGATATGCAGCCGGGAACTTGCAGGTAAAGGTCTTCCATTCGGTAGTCACCTTGAAGTTGTCGAGGTACATCACGTCGTTAGTGCCTCCCCACTCGTTCTTGTTGGAGCTTTGAGTGTCGCTTGGCCAGAAAGCCATGTCGCACGCCTGTGTAGCCCTTGCCTTGAGGGTGAGGGTGTAGTCCTTGCCTTTGGTGAGTGGTTTAGGCAGGTTATAACTGCCCTGATTGTCCCACGCATTGCTTCCTGCGGTGGATGTAGTGTATGCTATGCACTTGCCTGGATCTACATATCCCTGCTCTACGTTGATGGTTATCTTGGAAGTGTTCTTGTTTTCTGCATCGTCGGTAGCCATTGCAATGATGGTATGTTCACCGTCAGCTACTCCTTTGATTTCAAATTCATAAGGAGGAGTGGTAATCTCTGCTTTTCTTTGATTATCGAGATAGAACTTGACGCTTGTGATATTTCCCTTTGTACTCTGAGCATTTACCTTGACAAGGATATTCTCTGCGGTCTTGGCATTGTTTGCCGGCGATGTGATATTCACCTCCACGGGCTTTGCTTCGAGGGAGTAGTTCTTACAGAATTTCCATATTTCGTCGAGAGTGTAGAGCACGTCGTTGCTAATCCAGTGACCTTTGTTGGCGAGTTCCATGAGAACGACCTTCACGCCATTGGTGCCGCCAGACCATTCCTTGCGCGTGATATGGCTCGCTCCACCATAATTCTTTGTCACAGTAGGCGTTGTAGAACATTTGTTTGCATTAATCAGAACGTTGAGATTGCCTTGTACGGCGGAGAAGCCACAGACGTCATCACCCGTTCCATGATGATGAATGACGGGGACGGGACGCTTTCCTCCCCACGTAAAACCACCCATAGGATAGCCGCTGATAGGTGCGAACGCCGCTATCTTGTCGCCAATCTTATTGATGGCATGATAGGTCAGCATTCCTCCCATGGAGAAGCCAGAGAGATAAACTCTGTTCTCGTCGATGTCATATTCGGTCTTCATCTTTTTGATGAGGTCAAGGATTAATTGAGTATCCTTTGTTCCGGAGATATCCCATGCCTTTCCTTCGCCTTCCGGCAGTACTATGGCAAATCTATTTTGGTCAGCGCACTCCTTAGCTTTGGAAAGCATATTCCATTGATACTGCGCATCCTGATTCATGCCATGGCATGAGATGATAAGCGGGCTTTTTGCTTCGAGGTTGGACGGTACGTATTGAAGGTATTCCCTTGTCTTTCCTCTAGAGGTGATAGTCTTTCTTGTCTGTGCCTCAAGCGTAGCTGCAGTACACACGAAGAATAGAAGTAGAGTAATGATTTTAGTAAGATGTCTCATTTGTGATATTTGGTTTTAATTATTTTTTTAGGTATGTAGTGTCTATCTGTAGTAAGATAAGAGCCGGTAAGATAAGAAATACTTATCCATGGTGATTTCTGTTTGCAAAGTTAATGAATAAAACAACATTATTCCAATTATTATGTTTCATAGACTTATTCCCATGTAACATAAGTGCAAATGATACACTAAGTCACGATAGTGAGCCAGGGGAAACACTCTCAGAAGTGGCATCTACATTCGCTTGGGACTGAGAATACGGTCTGGCGACAGGCATACGGCGCAGCGGGGTCCGAGTTTCTCCAATGTCAATTTTGTCCTATTGTCACACGGATGGATAACGACGTGTAACACACTGTAGGACAGAGAGATAGAAAAAGCGTTGATATTACAGCGCAAAAGCTATGCTTTTACCCTGCAATATCAACGCTTTTAGCTTGTAATAACGGCGTTATTGCGATGCAATAACTATGATATTGTTTTTGTCCTATTCAGCATTTTAGAATATATGCTGCACGAACTCTGCGAGGCAGCGACGCCATGTCAGCCACTCGTGAGCAGTGCCTTGTGACACGAAGAACTCCACGTTAA
>CALZJQ010000111.1 GCA_945787895.1 uncultured Prevotella sp.
GTTAATTATGTAGGTTTGACGTTTTGTCATCTTTTGGTTTCTTTTCGGTACAAATCGTAAGTCTCATCGGTCACGTAGCCCGCTACGCTCCCTCTTCAACTTACAATTTGTCCTCGAAAATAAATCCAAAATATAACAAAGCGAATTAATAGAACCCACCTGTAATTTGTTGTTTAGTTGTTTTGTGGTTTTGTTGTTTAGTTGTTAGTCTTCGCAAATGAGAAAAACTATCAACAAAACCACTAAACAACAAGACAACAAAACAATAAGACAACAAGACAACAAAACAACAAGACAACAGATGTTGGACAAAGAGCAAAGAGATAGAATCGCAGCACTGATAAAGCGAGAGGTGATACCGGCCATAGGATGCACGGAACCTATCGCCGTGGCACTCTGTGTGGCAAAAGCAACAGAGACTCTCGGCACGTTGCCTGAGACTATTGATGTGAAACTCAGCGGTAATATGCTGAAGAACGCAATGGGAGTAGGCATCCCCGGCACGGGAATGTCAGGACTGCCGATAGCTGTTGCGCTCGGTGCTCTCGTAGGAAAAAGCGAGTATCAGCTTGAGGTCCTCAGAGATTCCACTCCAGAGTATGTAGAGAAAGGCAAGGCATATATTGCAGAAAACCGTATCAATATATCCCTGAAGGAAAACATAGAGGAGAAACTCTATATCGAGGTGACGGTAAAGGCAGGTAATGACACCACTACGGCTGTCATTTCCGGAGGACATACCCACTTCGTTTCCATCGTGCGCAACGACGAGGTGCTGCTTTCGTCAAGACTTGAGAACAGCAATTCGGAAGAAGAGAAGGACGAAGAGTTGAACCTCCGCATCGTTTATGAGTTTGCCACCACTTCTCCCATTGAGGAAATACGTTTCATCAATGAGGCGAGGAAACTCAATGAAGAGGCTTCACGAAAGTCCCTGGAAGGCAACTATGGGCACGAACTCGGAAAGACCCTCTCACGGCCTCTGGGACGCGGCATAATGGGAGACTCCATGTTCTCGCATATTCTCTCCGCTACAAGCAGTGCCTGCGATGCCCGTATGGCAGGAGCAATGATTCCCGTCATGAGCAATTCCGGCTCAGGAAACCAGGGTATTGCCGCCACGATGCCCGTGGTAGTCTTCGGAGAAGAAAACCATAACACAGAGGATGAGATAACAAGAGCCTTGGCACTGAGCCATCTTACCGCCATCTACATCAAGCAAAGTCTCGGCAGACTGAGTGCTCTCTGCGGTTGCGTCGTGGCATCGACAGGAAGCAGTTGTGGCATAACATACCTCATGGGCGGTACCTACGAGCAGGTAGCCTATTCCGTCAAGAACATGATAGCCAACCTTGCAGGCATGGTATGCGACGGAGCAAAGCCGTCATGCGCATTGAAAGTGTCAAGCGGCGTCTCCACGGCAGTACTTTCAGCAATGCTTGCCATACAGAACAAGTATGTCACGAGCGTCGAGGGACTTATCGAGAACGACGTTGACCGCACCATCCACAACATGACGAGGATAGGTTCGGAGGGCATGAACGCTACAGATAAGATGGTGCTTGACATCATGACTCACAAGCAGCAATGATTGTAGTGCCTGGTTGTTGGTTTTAGGTTGGGTTTGCCTCAGTTCTTGAGAAACCATCCGTTGGGAAACATTCCAATAGAAAACCAAAAGCCGAAAACCAAAAACCGAAAACCAAAAGCCGAAAACCAGGAACTTCCCATAACCCCAAATATATGTTCCTCGCCTTCATCAGTCATTCCATTATTATATTTATGGGCAAAATAAAAATATAGCTGAAGTTTCGCAAACTTCAACTTCTTCGGTATTAAGGTTATATGGTTGTACGGTCGCTTCGCTTTTACGGAGGATACGCTATATTCCGCATAACCATATAACCTTAAAACCGCATAACCGTATGAAACTGAGCAAGTCAATGACTTGCGAAAGTTGAAAATATAATAAATACCGTTTGTTAAACAAAAAAGATTCTGAGATTTATCTGAAGGTGACAAGTCGTGAGATTTGTCACCTTTTCTTATTACCCTGCCAAACATTTGGAGTTCTCGGAAGGATTTAGTATCTTTGCAGGAAAATTGATTGAACTGCTATTTTGTGGTTTGGTTGTTTAGTAGTTTTGTTGTTTGTCTGAAATTTGTAGTTTTGTTGTCATGTTGTTTAGTTATTTTGTTGATAGCATCCCTCATTTGCGAAGACAAACAACCAAACCACCAAACAACCAAACCACCAAACAACAAAACCACCAAACAACAAAACCACTAAACAACTAAACAACTAAACAACTAACCGACATTTTCAATGAAGAAGTACATTGTCTGGGCTGTATCGCTGTTGACAGCCACCCCTGCTTTTGCACAACAGCGGGAAGATTACAAGGATTGGACGCTGACTCCGGAACAGCGTGCTGACGACATTATCCGCCGCCTCAGCGTGGAAGAGAAAGCGCGCCTGATGGTAGATGAATCCAAAGCCGTCGAACGGCTCGGCATTCCTAAGTTCCAATGGTGGAACGAGGCTCTGCACGGGGTGGGGCGCAACGGCTTTACTACCGTCTTTCCCATTACCATGGGCATGGCTTCTTCCTGGAATGATGCCCTGCTGCGGCGGTGTTTTGAGGCTGTCAGCGATGAGGCACGCATCAAGAACCAGCAGGCAAAGCGTGAGGGAACGCTGAACAGATACCAAAGCCTTTCGTTCTGGACGCCGAACGTCAATATCTTCCGTGACCCGAGATGGGGACGCGGACAGGAGACTTATGGTGAAGACCCTTACCTTACCACCCGGATGGGACTGGCCGTGGTGAGGGGGTTGCAGGGAGACAAGGACGGCAGATACATGAAACTGCTGGCTTGTGCGAAGCATTATGCCGTACACAGCGGCCCGGAATGGAACAGGCATTCCTTCGACATACAGATGTTGCCGGAGAGAGACCTCTGGGAGACGTATCTCCCTGCATTCAAGGCTTTGGTGCAGGAGGGTGACGTGGCAGAGGTGATGTGCGCCTATCAGAGGATTGACGGCGAGCCCTGCTGCGGCAATACGCGCTACCTGCATCAGATTCTGCGCAACGAATGGGGTTTTGACGGCATCGTGGTGAGCGATTGCGGCGCAATACGCGATTTCTACAAGGAAGGCTGCCACGAGGTCTCGAAGACGGCAAGTGAGGCTGCCGGCAAGGCTGTAATGGCAGGAACAGACCTCAATTGCGGCTCCGTATATAAGTCATTGCCCGAAGCATTGAAGAAAGGAGAAGTGAAGATGGAGGACATTGACAAGGCATTGAAACGTCTTCTTGTTGCCAGAATACGTCTTGGAGACCTTGATCCCGACTCTATCGTGAAGTGGACCAAAGTGCCTGAAGAGAGACTTTGCTCAAAGGAGCATAATGAACTTGCCTACCGTATGGCACAGGAAAGCATGGTTCTGCTGCAGAACAACGGCATTCTGCCTTTGAAAAAGGAAGGAATAAAGGTCGCTGTAATTGGACCTAATGCCAATGACAGCGTGATGCAGTGGGGCAATTACAGCGGTTATCCCCGCAGGACGGTTACTATATTGCAGGGTATTGAGAATAAACTGCGGGGCAGGGGAGTGGTGAAGTATGTGAGCGGAAGCGGACATACGGAGAACGTGTCACGCAGAAGTCATTTCCCTTACCTCCGTACGGCGGATGGAAGGCAGGGAGTCACGGCTTCTTTCTGGAACAATACGAAGATGGAGGGGCAGGCAGCCGCTGCTGCAACGTATGTCAATCCCATAAAACTGAATAATGGGGGCAACACGGTCTTTGCCGCAGGCGTTGAACTGGAGAACTTTTCCGCACGGCTGAAGACTACGTATGTTCCTCAAAAGGATGCTGAGGTTCACCTCGTATCCGAGGCAGACGACGGCTACAGGTTTATTGTCAATGGAGATACTCTTCAGAACAGGTTCCGTCAGGCGCATGGAGTTCAGAAATTCCGCAGGACGCTGAAGGTGAAGAAAGGGGAAAAGTATGACATACAGATAGACTACCTGCAGTTGTCGGGCATGGCACATCTTCAGTTTGACATATACGAAGAAGAGCCTGTCGATATTGGAAGCATCGTTTCTCAGATTGGCGATGCCGACGTGGTAGTCTTTGTTGGAGGTATCTCCCCGTCTCTTGAGGGAGAAGAGATGAAGGTTGACGCATACGGCTTCAAGGGAGGTGACCGTACGGACATACAGCTGCCTGAGTGTCAGCGCAGTCTTATTGCCGCTATCCGCAAGGCTGGCAAGAGGATAGTCTATGTCAATTGCTCCGGCTCTGCCATCGCTCTCGTTCCGGAAACGGAAAGATGTGATGCCATCATGCAGGCTTGGTACCCAGGGGAGAGGGGTGGTGATGCCGTTGCCGACGTCATATTCGGTGATTACAATCCCTCGGGAAAACTGCCTATAACATTCTATCGCTCCGTTACTGACCTGCCTGATTTCCTCGATTACAGTATGGCTAACCGCACTTACCGCTATTTCAAGGGTAGTCCCCTGTGGCATTTCGGATATGGTCTGAGCTATACATCGTTTACCTTTGACAAACCGAAGTACAAGGATGGCATCCTTTCCGTTGATGTGAAGAATACAGGAGAATGCGATGGCGATGAAGTAGTTCAGGTATATTTACGTCGTGTAGCAGACATTGAGGGACCTGCGAAGAGTCTCAGGGCGTTCAGAAGAATCAGCCTCAAGGCAGGCGAAAGCAGAACCGTTAGCATTGACCTGCCCAAGAAGCAGTTTGAAACGTGGGATTCAGAAACGAATACGATGCGTGTCCTCAGTGGAGAATATGAGATAATGGTAGGAAACAGCAGCAGGAACGAGGATCTTCTTACTATAAAGACAAGAATAGAATAGTTGCTCACGCCATTGCGTTGATTGAATCCACCACAAAAAAAAACTTTAATTCCATTATACCTGAAGCAGAAAGCGGACATCCGGATTGGACATTTCCGTATCTACAAGCTGTCAGGTGTAATGGAATTAAAGTTTTTTTATGTTAGTCATTGCCAGGATTGCGGGAGTTTCTGAGCGTCATGTCATCAGAATACTCCCACAATCATGCAATTATATTACTTTGCTCTGTTCTTTTCTATCCAGAGACGGGCGTTGACGAATGCTTCATGCCATGGTGTCACCTCGTCAGTCTGACGGCGCTCTTCTGGATAATATCCACACTGCCAAGGGAACTGTGTACGCTCCGGATGCGGCATGATGGCGAGATGACGGCCGTCCTTGCTTGCAAGTGCGGCTACATCGTATGAAGAACCGTTGGGATTTGCGGGATATTCTGAGTGATTGAACTTGGCTGCTACATTGTATGCGGACTCTTCGAGAGGCAGATGGAACTTGCCCTCTCCGTGAGCTACCCAGCATCCTATCTTCTGTCCGGAGAGAGAACCGAACATCACGCTGTCATTCTGTGGGATGGAGAGTGTGACAAAAGCAGACTCAAACTTATGGGAGTCGTTGTGCAGCATCTCTGCATAGCTCCTTGAGTCATTGACAGCGTGGTCGTTGTTGATAAGGCCAAGTTCTATCATAAGCTGACAGCCGTTGCACACACCGAGGGAGAGAGTGTCCTTGCGTGCATAGAACTTGTCGAGAGCCTCCTTCGCTTTGGGGTTGAAGAGGAAAGCTCCTGCCCATCCCTTTGCACTTCCGAGAACGTCAGAGTTGGAGAATCCTCCACAGAAAGCCACGAGGTTTACCTCTTCGAGGGTTTCACGTCCGGTGATAAGGTCGGTCATGGTTACATCCTTGACATCGAAACCTGCCATATAGAATGACCAGGCCATCTCACGTTCGGAGTTGGTTCCCTTCTCGCGGATGACAGCTGCAACGGGGCGGTTGTCCTCCGGACGTGGTGTCCTCATGAGTTTGTCGGCCTTGAAGGTCCACTCTACAGGGATGTTCTTGTAGTTTGCAAAACGTTCCGCAGCCTTGCCGTTGAATGACTGGCGACGGTCAAGGAGGTACGAAGTCTTGTACCATGTGTCACGCAGGTCATCGATGTCAAACTCAAGGGTCAGTTCACGGTTAGCCAATTCGGAGTTAGGCACCTGGGCATTGCTTTGATGACGCTTGATGGTAATCTTGCGTTCACACTGCGGAACGCCGATCTTTGCATAGCCTACCCCAGCGTCCTCGAGTATTTTCTTTGCACGTGGTGCATCAGAGTCTGCCACCTGGATGATGATACCCGGGTTTTCAGCGAAGAGTACCTTCACGATGTCATCCCCGTTAATCTTGTCGAGGTTGAGAGTGAGACCTCCCTTTGTATTTGCGAAGCACATTTCGAGGAGGGCAGTGATGAGGCCGCCGGCAGAAATGTCGTGACCTGCAAGGATGAGACCCTCCTTTACAAGCTGCTGCACTGCGATGAAAGCATCACGGAAATACTCGGCATTCTTCACGGTAGGCACGTCGCTGCCCACCTTTCCCTGACTCTGTGCAAAGGCGGAGCCGCCAAGTTGCAGTTGGTCGAAGGAGAAATCAATATGATACAGGCGTGAAGCCTTCACGTCCTTTATTACAGGAGACACAACCTTGTTGATGTCAGAGACCTCGCCTCCTGCGCTTACGATGACCGTTCCCGGGGCAATAACCTTCTTTCCGTCGGGATATTTCTGGGTCATGGATAGGGAATCCTTGCCTGTAGGTACGTTAATCTGCAATTCGCAGCAGAAGTCAGAGAGTGCTTTCACTGCCGTATAGAGGCGTGCATCCTCACCTTTCTGTGCGCGGCAGGGCCACATCCAGTTTGCGGAAAGGGATATGCTTTCCATTCCGTCTGCCATGGGAGCCCATACGAGGTTGGTCAATGCCTCTGCCACAGAGAGGACTGAACCTGCAGCCGGGTCGGCAAGGGCAGCCTGTGGTGCGTGTCCGATAGAAGTTGCGATACCCTTTGTTCCCGTATAGTCGAGTGCCACGGCACCGCAATCTGACAACGGCAACTGCAATTCTCCCTGGCATTGTTGGCGGGCTACGCGTCCTGACACGCAGCGGTCCACCTTGTTTGTCAGCCAGTCCTTACAAGCCACGGCCTCTAACTGGAGTACCTGTTTGAGGTATTCCGTCAGCTGATTGTTGAGGGTAGATTGCCTGGAGAGTCCTGAGAGGTCATAGGATACTACGTCATACTTGCGTTCTACCGTGGTGTCTTCCATGACGGTCTTGGGTGAAGAGCCGAACATCTGCTCTACTGCGAGGTCGAACGGACGCACTCCGTCAGCCTGTTCAAAGGCGAAGCGGTGGTCTCCCGTCGTCTCTCCGACCGTGTACATCGGTGCTCTCTCACGGTCGGCAATCTTCTGTACGTGCTCGATGGCAGCCTCGTCGATAAGCAATCCCATGCGTTCCTGTGACTCATTGGCAATGATTTCCTTTGCAGAAAGGGTCTTGTCTCCTACAGGCAGCTTGTCCATGTGGATAAGACCTCCGCACTCTTCCACAAGTTCTGACAGACAATTCACGTGACCTGCACTGCCATGGTCATGGATAGAGACGATAGGATTGGTCTCTTCCTCGCCGAGGGCACGCACTACGTTGTAGGCACGCTTCTGCATCTCAGGGTTGGCACGCTGCACGGCATTCAGTTCGATGCCGGAAGAATAGCGTCCTGTTTCCACGGAAGACACTGAGCCGCCGCCGAGACCGATGCGGTAATTCTCACCTCCCATCACTACAACCTTATTGCCGGGCTGTGGCTCTCCCTTGAGACAGTCACGCTGGACACCATAGCCTACGCCTCCTGCAAGCATGATGACCTTGTCGTATGCGTATGTCTCGGGCACGTCGGCCGTTGTTTCCTGATGCTCGAATGTAAGTACTGAACCGCAGATAAGAGGCTGGCCGAACTTGTTTCCGAAGTCGCTGGCACCATTTGAGGCCTTGATGAGAATCTGTTCCGGTGTCTGGTATAGCCATTCGCGTACGGGCATCAGCTTCTCCCACTCTTGGCAGTCTTTCTCAGAAGACCATGCAGGAGTGTTGGCCGGTACGTTTAAGGCAGCAGGGTCATTCTCATTCTTGCGGGGATAGGAGGTCATATAGACCGCAGTGCCTGCAATAGGCCATGAACCTGTGCCTCCTCCCATACGGTCACGTATCTCACCTCCCGTTCCTGTTGCGGCGCCGTTGAAAGGCTCTACGGTTGTCGGGAAGTTGTGGGTCTCTGCCTTCAGCGAGATGACGGACTTTACTTTCTTTATCTTGTAAAGGTCGGGCTGGGAGTGGTCGGCAGGAGAGAACTGCTCGATTTCCGGACCTTCTGAGAATGCTACGTTGTCCTTGTATGCGGAGAGTATCTTGTTAGGGTTCTCATTGGTAGTCTTCTTGATCATCTGGAAGAGAGAAGACTCTTTCTCTTCTCCGTCGATGACGAATGTTCCTCCAAAGATTTTGTGACGGCAGTGCTCAGAATTAATCTGCGCAAAACCGAATATCTCGGAGTCGGTGAGAGGACGTCCGAGCTGTCCCTCCACTTTGTGAAGGTAGTCAATTTCTTCTTTTGAGAGGGCGAGACCTTCCTGTTCGTTATATTGTTCGAGATTCTCTACATGCTTGATAGGCTCTGGTT
>CALZJQ010000112.1 GCA_945787895.1 uncultured Prevotella sp.
AAGATATTCAGAAAAGCTATCTGAATTTGGAACGGTTAACTGGACACCCTAGTTAATTACTTAAGTTTCGCAAGCTTCAACTTCTTCGGTTTTATGGTTTTAAGGTTTTATGGTTTTACGGAGGTGTGCAAAGACCGATTGTAACTTCCGCACAACCATATAACCCCATAACCTCATAACCGTATGAAACTGAGCAAGTCATTAACTTGCGAAAGTTGAATTTGATTATTGTAATGTTGTTTTGTGTCTTGTTGTTTTGTTCCTTTGTTGTCCTGTCGTTTGTTCTCATTTAGTCAGTCTTTCAACTAAACAACAAGACAACAAAACAACTTAAAGACTAAATCATCGTCCTCCGATAGAAATCCACATTCTCCTTGGTAAGTATTTCTATCGGCATATAGTTGACTGGCGTCACGATTTTCTTCAGTATGATTGCACGCGCCAACGCATCTACGCTGTAATATCCCTGCATATATCCGTGCTGCGCTATGAGGAAAGAGATGCTGCCCTGTCTGAGGCATTCTGCATTCTTCTCTACCATGTCGTAACCCATGATCTGGACGTTCCTGCGGTTTGTCTTTAGCAGAAACTCTCCGACGATATGGGCTTTGGAGTTGAGGGTGACGCAATGGTGAATGTCCGGATAGGCAGCAAAGAACCTCTCCATTCTTGCCGTACACTCTCTTCTCGTAGATTCGTAAGGCAGGTCAAGCTCAATTATTTCTATTTCAGGGAAATGGTCTTTCATGTAGTGACGAAATCCCACCTCTCTGTTGTCCTGCTGCTTGCTCGCCACGTTCTTTCCGTCAAGCGTTTGCTTCATGAGCATTATCCTCCGGTCCTTGTTTGCTATGAGCATGAGCATCTTAGCGGCAAAATATCCGCTTGCGAACGAGTCCTGACCATAGAAGGCGAGGGGGCGGAGGTCAGGCATATAGGAGTCGAGCATGATGAACGGGATGTTCTGTTCGTGCATCTTATCCGTGAACTTACGTGTCATCTCAAGATTTGACGGCACTATGATGACTCCGTCTGGCTTGGCTTCGAGTATTGACTCATATTGTCTGGTGAATGTCACCTCGTCATTGCGCTTGTAGTAATGCACCTGGATATGTACGTTGAAGTCACGTCTTGCCTCGCAGCATTTCTTCTGTCCCTGTTCCACCTCTTCCCAGTATGCCTCGCTCTCATGTCGGGGCATGAGGCAATGAAAGGTATAGATTCTGTTGTGGGCAAGCGCACTGGCATACATATTCGGTTCATAGTTCAACTCATCAAGTATCTTCTGAACCTTGGCAAGGGCAGTGGGAGAGACATTAGGTCTTTTGTGAAGCACTCTATCTACAGTGCCTACGCTGACACCTGCTTTTTCTGCAATGTCCTTTATCGTTATGCGCAAGGAGCCATTGGATGTCCTGCCTTGTATGTTCTCGGTCGATTTACCGGACTTTACCTTGGCGGCTGTTGTCTTCTGACCTGCAGAGGTCTTGACGTTTTTACTTTTCTTCGTGCGGGACACCGAACCCTTCGGACGACCGCGCCCTGGTTTTGACTTTGCTGTCATTACATTGTCCGTCAGTCTGTTGATAATGTCTATTTCCTGCTCCTGTATATTACTTGACTGCTTTTCCATTTCTATTGTTGGGTAATATTTGCATCTCGCACCTTTTTGCCCGTGCGCAAGCATGGGTAACTATAATAATTTCTCATGAAATAATGTGATTATCCCATTCCCCGTGCAAAAATACTAAAAAAAAGCGAAATATTCCTACCGTTTGCCTCAATTTTATTCAAAACAAACTAAAATGATACTTTTTTTCTGATTTCTTTTCTGTTTTGAAGAACTTTTATTAATTTTGCTCACGAAAAAGTGTTTTCAGAAACTTTACTTACATTTTAATATATAATTAACTAACTATGGCAAAAGTTGTAACTCTCGGCGAAATCATGCTTCGCCTTTCACCTAATGGACAGGATCGCTTTATTCAGACAGACATCTTCCGCATCATTCCCGGAGGTGGAGAAGCTAATGTGGCTATAAGCTGTGCCAACTACGGACACGATGCTTATCTCGTAACAAAACTCCCGTCTCACGAAATAGGACAGATTGCAGTCAACTCTCTCCGTCGCTATGGAGTAAATACAAAGTTTATTGCCCGTGGTGGTGACCGTGTGGGCTTGTACTATTGCGAGACAGGAGCTTCAATGCGCCCATCAAAGGTCATTTACGACCGTGCTCACTCTGCCATTGCAGAAGCAGACCCACAGGATTTCGATTTCGATGCAATAATGGAAGGTGCCGACTGGTTCCACTGGTCAGGCATTACGCCTGCTATCTCTGACAAGGCTGCAGAACTTACCAAGCTCGCTTGTCAGGCTGCAAAGCGTCACGGCGTGACAGTCTCTGTTGACCTGAACTTCAGAAAGAAGCTCTGGACATCTGAGAAAGCTATTTCCATCATGCGTCCATTGATGGAGTATGTTGACGTTTGCATCGGCAATGAAGAGGATGCAGAACTTTGTCTCGGCTTCAAGCCTGATGCTGACGTAGAAGGTGGAGAGACCAACGCTGCAGGATATGAGGGTATCTTCAAGCAAATGAAGGAAACGTTCGGTTTCAAATACGTAGTTTCTACCCTCCGTGAGTCCTTCTCTGCTACATTCAACGGATGGAAGGCTCTCATCTACAATGGTGAGGAGTTCTATCAGTCCAAGAGATACGAGATTAATCCTATCATCGACCGCGTAGGTGGCGGCGACTCTTTCTCCGGTGGTCTTATCCACGGCCTGCTTACCAAGGCTAACCAAGGTGAGGCTCTTGAGTTTGCTGTTGCAGCTTCTGCTCTCAAGCACACTATCAACGGTGACTACAACCTCGTGTCAGAAGCTGAGGTAGAAGCTCTTGCAGGCGGTTCTGCCAATGGTCGTGTACAGCGTTAAACGTTTTTTTCGGTTTTAAGGTCTTATGGTTTTAAGGTATTGCGGAAGTTACAGTCAGAAGTCACGTTCCTCCGCATAACCTCAAAACCATAAAACCTAAAAGCCGTATTAAATAATATACAAATGGCAAAATTTGATAAATTAGCAGTAATGGCAAAGATTGCCGCTGCTCCAATGGTTCCAGTGTTTTACAACAAGGACGTAGAAGTATGTAAGAACGTAATCAAGGCTTGTTATGATGGTGGTGTGAGAGCCTTTGAGTTTACCAATCGTGGTGATTTCGCACATGAGGTTTTCGGGGAACTGTCACACTGGGCTTCCGAGGCTTGTCCTGAGCTGGCACTCGGTATTGGTTCCGTCGTTGATGCTCCTACTGCTGCCTTGTACATACAACTGGGTGCTAACTTCGTAGTAGGACCGCTCTTCAATCCTGACATTGCTGTCGTATGCAACAGGCGTTGTATCACTTACTGCCCGGGATGTCTCACTCCTTCTGAGATAGGCAAGGCGCAGGAGGTGGGATGCGACTTCACAAAGGTGTTCCCTGGTGACGTGGTAGGCCCTAACCTCATCAAGGGACTTATGGCACCGATGCCTTGGTCTAAGATTATGGTCACAGGCGGTGTGGCACCTGAAAAGGAAAACCTCGAGAAGTGGTTCAAGGCTGGTGTGTTCTGCGTAGGCATGGGCTCTAAGCTCTTCCCTAAGGATAAGGTGGCTGCCGGTGATTGGCAATACATTACAGACAAATGTAAGGAGGCTCTGGGTTATTGTGCAGAGGCTCGCGCATAAATATCGTAACCATAAAGACTCCATATTGCTTCTTTCGTTCTGCGCAATATGGAGTCTTTTTATTCTTTCGGCCTGTTCCCCTGACAAGGATAATCATCAGGAGGTGGACAGACTGAACGACATTTCCTATGCCAGAAGGTACCAGAACCTTGACTCTGCCAAGGTCTATGCTATGTCAGCTCTTGCTAAGGCTGCAAAATGCGAATATGACGAGGGTAGGGCAGAGGCAACGCTCAATTTGGCTTTCTGCGATTTGGCATGGCTCAATTATTCCCATGCCGACTCCCTTTTCTCCATCGCAGAGTCGCTGACTGCTGACAATCTGACGAGATTGATTGTTGAAATTCAAAGAATGCGACTGTGCCAGAGACGGTCCATGAACAAAGAGTTCTACTTTCACAAGACTGCAGCAGACAATCTCATCAGTATCGTAAGAGATGACATTCCATCATTCTCTCAAAGACAGAAAAGGAAATACACATACGCCATGAGTGAGTACGGCATAGTACTCTCTACTTATCTCTACTATGTAAACCTTACCGACGAATCTTCACAGGCATTGCTCAGCATCACATCCGACATGGATATCAATCTCTTGAATGATACTGCGCAATATCTTGGTTATCTGTATAATATCGGTTCGGGCGGAATACTCAGGGAAGGCAATCCCGATGATATTTTCCTTAGAGAGTTTGACTACCTCATGCAGTGCTACATACTTGCGCAGCATGCTAATTTCCAGTTTTGGGAAGCCAACTCTCTCCAGTCCCTTTCCGAGCATTTGTCAGATGCCCGTGGCTTGTCACTCATTCAGGAGCACGACCCGGCCTGCCTAAGATACCTCAACGATGACAACGTGCCAGACTCCCTGCTTTCCGGCAACCTCGCAGAGCGGTCACTGCAGTTGTTTCAGGGTTACGGAGACATATACCAGACAGCAGGTGCCTGGAGAACTCTCTCGCAGTGCTACCACCGCATAGGGGATTATGAAGCAGAGCTTTCTTGTCTCCTCTATGCAGTGGAGGATACATTGATAATGCAGGCTCCTGACCTTCTGGCTTCGATTTACGAAAAAATGTCCATCGCTTACTCTGCGCTCAACGACAAGCCTGCAAGCGACTATTACCGCAACAACTATCTCGACATACAGAACTATACCAGACAGGACAGACAACTCGAAGCCCGTGCAGAAGCCCTTGCCAACAACGTGAAAAAGACTCAATGGCTGCTCTCTCTCGTAGTCGTGGTATTGATGATACTCATTGTCGTTTGCTGCTTTCTTATCTATTACCGTAAGCACAGAGACTATTCTGCTCAAATCGCCACTATCCGCAACAGAATAGAGGAATGGAAAAAGCAGAAGAACCATAGGATAGAGTCAATAAGGGAAGAGACTGAACAATCCATGGAAGAGAAACATATGCTGCTCTTCCAACAGGACAATGCGCTCAGAACTAACGTGGAGCAACGGGCAAAAGTGGCCTATACGCAGAATATCCTTCCCCTTATCGACCGGATGCTGCACTCTGTATCCACAGCTGGCGCTGACAGCCAGACAGCCCGGATGCAATATGTCTCTGACATTTGCGAGGCGATATTGGAATACAACAACAATCTCACCTCGTGGGTGCAACTCAGGAAAGGTCAGGTGACTTTGCACATCGAGAAGTTTCCTCTCAGTGACCTCCTGAACATCATCCGTCTCAACGAAAAGTCGTTCTCCTCCGCAGGCATCCGTCTGAATATCGAAGAGACTGACATCTCTGTCAGGGCTGACAAAATCCTGACCTTGTTCATCATCAACACCATTGCCGACAACGCAAGAAAATTCACGCCTTCTGGAGGCGTAGTGACGATTTCAGCCATCCCTTCCCAAGAGATTGAAGGGTATGCGCAAATAAGCATTGCAGACAGCGGTGAGGGTATGGAAAAAGAAAAGTGTGAAAATCTTTTCTCATATAAACCCATCATGGAAGAAAGTGAAAACCTCGTTGAACAGAAAAGTCATGGTTTCGGACTCTTGAACTGTCGTGGAATAATAGACAGATACAAGAAGACAAGTTCCATTTTCTCCCATTGCTTCATAAAGGCAGAAAGCGAAAAGGGTAGGGGAACACGCATTTCCTTCACTCTTCCCATGATAATGAAAGCCCTCATTCCTTTCTTCCTGATTCTCCTTCCATCACTCGTTCCTTACAGTGCGGCGGCTTCTTCCTACGATGAACGCTACGAAACCACCGTGAATGCGTATGCTGACTCCGTATATGACTGCAACGTGAGGGGAGACTACTCCGATGCAATCGCCTATGCGGACTCATGCCTCAGGGTCATCAACGCCCGTTACGTCAGATTATATCCTGACAATCAGCATGATACTCTTACAATCCTCTCCAACGGCGCAGAGCTGGGATGGCAGGAGAGGGGAGTGAAGGCTGACTATGACATCATCATCTTTCTCCGCAATGAGATTGCTGTCGCTTCACTTGCCCTCCATGAATGGGTACTGTATGAAGGGAACAACAATGCTTATACAAAACTGTACAAACTTTGCTCTAAGGACACGACCCTAAACACATACTGCATCACGATGGAGAAAACAGAACAGACAAGCAATATCTACATCGTGATAATCTGCGTATCGTTCTGCCTGCTTGCAGTGGCTTTCTGGTATTTCTACCTCAAGGATGTAGTAAAGCACAGAAAAAGCCATGCTGATTTGAGCAACTTGATAAGGTTGACCGACACAGAAAAGGGAGAAAACACCTTACTTGACCGGCTTAGCGATGCCCAGATTGGCAGTTACAGTCCGGAACTTCAACCTGTTGCCAAGGAGATAAAGGCTACGGTTATGGATGTTCAGAACGTGCTCAGGCAGACCATCGGGGAAAAGGAAATGGTAGAAGATGAAATATCCCGCATCAGGCATGAATCGGAACGGCTTTATATTTCAAACAGCATCATTGACAACACTCTGAGTGCCCTGAAGCACGAAACGATGTATTATCCCTCACGCATCAATGTCCTCGTGAAGGAATACCTTTCTTTATTACCTGCTGACGTCTCTTCTGGCAGTCAAGAAAATGGTGGATTCAGAGAGGACAAAATTAAAGAAATCCTCGATATTACCGCTTATTACCGCAATCTTTACGCAATGTTGTCAAAGCAGGTGAACAATACTGAGACCGACTGCATTATGATAAATAAGATGAATGTCTCCGAACTGAAACTTGATTTCGAGACCAAGGGGGTAGTCATACCTGAGCAATCACAGATTATCCTTGCCAACCGTTCGCTGATGAACTTTCTATGCTTTATACTGAAAAAGCGTAATAATCAGGTTATTCCCATAGTCGATGCCCTGTCAGTCAATGGAAATTATCTCACCTTCCACCTTCTTTGTGAATATATAAAATTGACAGAGTCAGAAATTTCTCAGCTTTTCTCGCTTTCTTCAAAGGATTTCGACTTTCTCATCATCCGCCAAATCCTACGCGACATCGGTAATGCCTCCAATCATTTCGCTGCCGGCATCATCGTCCGCAACTCTGGACAATTCTTGATAACAGTGCCGTTGTTGGGGTTGTAATATTTTGTATTCAGTTCTTTGAGTCAGTTTTTGTCATTGCTCTTGCGTAATCCCGACAATAGAGCATAATACTATTTTGACAATCACCATGCATGGTAATACTATTCTGACCGAAAACCTACAACCAAAAACCTACAACCAAACATTCTATTTATCATAACAGCGATTATGATTATTATTGTATTGTTCCTTGATTATTTTGTTGTTCAGTTGTTTTGTTATCTGAATTAAGAAATAAACTTTGGAGTTTTGTTGCTATGAGTTTTGGCTATTGGGAAAGTCATTCAACAAAACAACTGTACAACAAGACAACTATACAACACGAAAACTAATCACAATCCTCAGTCATGTCAATGAAATGCCCCTCAGAGTCATAAAACTCATATTGGAGGAATGCGAGTTTCTGAGATGACATGACGTTGACTCCGAGTCCGTATCTCATCTGCCATTTGCGTTTAAGGGAGAATATCCCTTTGTCAATATATGCTTCCACGTATGGATGAACGTAGAGCGTGAATTTCTTGATTCCTACCTTGTTGACGATACATGATATTTTATTTTCAAGCGTTTCGGTGAACATGATGCTTGATTTTATCGTTCCCTTGCCGAAACAAGTAGGACAAACCTCTTCGACGGACACATCCATGGCAGGACGCACTCTCTGACGCGTAATCTGCATAAGTCCAAACTTGGAGAGAGGAAGTATGTTGTGACGCGCGCGGTCCTGCTGCATATTCTTGCACATTCGCTCGTAGAGCAACTGGCGGTCTTCTGCAAGGTTCATGTCGATGAAATCGACGATTATTATTCCCCCCATGTCACGCAACCTCAACTGACGTGCAAGTTCGTCAGCAGCTCCGAGGTTCACGTCCAATGCGTTTGCCTCCTGTGTGTTGGTGCCACGTGTCCTGTTGCCGCTGTTCACGTCAACGACGTGCATGGCTTCCGTATGCTCTATGACGAGGTATGCTCCATGACGGAAATTGACTATCTTTCCAAAACCAGACTTCACCTGCTTGGTCACGTTGTAATTGTCAAAGATAGGCACCCTGCCCGTGTAACGCTTCACGATATTTGCCTTTTCGGGTGCTATGAGGGAGACATACTGCCTTACCTCTTCAAAAACATCGTCGTCATTGACATAGATGTTCTCGTAGGAAGGATTGAACAGGTCACGCAGCATAGCCACCGCCCTACTCTCCTCCTCGTGAATCATCAGGGGACGGGTGGCATTCTTCTGCAGTTTCTCCACAGCGTTCATCCATTTGCCGTAGAGGATGTTTATCTCATTCTTTAGT
>CALZJQ010000113.1 GCA_945787895.1 uncultured Prevotella sp.
CTGGGTGCCATCCGACATCAGGGCTTCGTACCCTGGGATGACGACGTGGACATCGAAATGTTTAGGGAGGACTACAAAAAACTGGAAAAGATACTCTCCAACATGCAGGATGAGGCCTACGTTCTCCACTCCATGAAAAATGATGCTGAGTACGTCAGGGCATTCGACAAGTTCCGCCAGCGCAAGCGTAGAGTCAAGAAGAGCACGATGAAGGACCGCCGATGCGGTTGTTACAAATGGGAAGGAGCTGGAATTGACATTTTCGTCGTAGAAAAGTCCTCCCGATTTGCAGCCATGCTATCTGGCGGAATCTTCAAGAACCTGATTCACCTCACATCCTACCTCAAGACAAAATGGCTGAGATGCACATTGAACAGGGTCATTGAAGTGCTTTGCCTGGTCATCCTCAACCCATTGTTCCGGCTCATTGGACTCATCAACCCCAGAGGGGAATATCACTATATGCTAGGTATGGGATGGACCCAATACACCTTCTTCAAGAAAGACATCCTGCCCCTCGGAAAAGCCACCTTCGAAGGAACGGAATTCCCCGTGCCACGTGACTCAGACAGGCATCTCACAGAACTCTATGGCGAATGGTACAAACTGCCCACGGAAGAAAACATCAAAAAGGGCATACATTGCCCGGAGTTCATAGAAGAGATTTTTGGTAAGTCGCGATAATTATGACCAGATGAAAAGAATGATTCCCACAGCCATCATGTTCATGACAATGGCTGCAAGTGCCATGGCGCAGGAAAAGATAGTTTACTTACACGACACGGTATTCGTGGAGAAACCTGCGGCAGCAGAGGAAGTCCCTGTCAAGAACAACTGGGGTGCAAGACTGAAGGAAAGCAACGTCCACATCGGATTGGACTTGCAGGCCAAATACGTCTGGAGAGGTATGGAAATGATGACAGACGAGGCTGCGCCCGTACTATTCCCGAGCATGAACTGCCAGTATAAGGGTCTGTATGTATATGCCATGGGCGGCTATGCCATCAACGGCAAGTATGCAGAGGTGGACCTGGGCGCAAGCTACACATGGAAGGGTATGTCCATAGGGTTCAACGATTACTACTACCCCACAGTTAATGGAGCCGAGGACGAATACTTCAAGGGCGGCAAGAATACTGGCCACTGGCTGGAGGCGTGCATCACATACGCTCCCGAGAAGCTTCCCCTGTGGATTACCGTCAGCAGTTTCTTTGCCGGTGCAGACAAGTATGTGAATGACGATGGCGATTCTAAGAACGCATACTCGACCTATCTGGAACTGGGCACATACTGGGAATTTCTTAAGAGTAACCGCATCTCTGCGGCCGTGGGTATGACCCCAGGCCGTTCCTGCTACAACGGATATGAGCAGAAGTTCAAAGTATGCAACGTGGATTTGAAGTACACCTACAACGTAGGGTTCAAGAGTGGTTGGACATTACCCTTGAGCGTAGAGTACATCTACAATCCTGTTTACGACAAGTCATACGTCAACTTTGTTGCCAACTTAGCATTCTAAGGAAATGGTCAAAAGAAATGCCATCATCATGGCCGCAGGAACAGCATCCAGGTTTGTCCCCTTATCTGCCGAAAGACCCAAAGGATTGGTTGAGGTGAAAGGTGAAATCCTGATTGAACGACAGATCCGACAGCTTCAGGAAGCAAGGGTGTCGGACATTACGGTCGTTGTGGGCTACAAGGCAGATATGTTCATGTACCTCAGGGACAAATTTGGGGTAAGTATTGTGATGAACGAGGATTATGCACGCTATAACAACACGTCTTCCGTGATGCAAGTAATTGACAAACTGGACAACACCTTCGTGTGCTGTTCCGACAACTACTTTCCCAAAAATGTCTTTATCAGGGAATCAACTGACAGTTATTATTCTGCCCTCTATGCGGATGGCAAGACAGGTGAATACTGCCTGACAACCGATGCTGATGAACAGATAACGAGTGTGACCGTTGGCGGCAAGGACTCTTGGTACATGGTGGGGCACGTTTATTTCAGCCATGAATTTTCAGAGAAGTTCCGCAAGATTATGATAGATGAATACAGGTATGACAAAACCAGGCAAGGCTACTGGGAGGATGTATATATCCGTCACATCCACCAATTGCCAAAGATGAAGGTCAATCGCTACAAGGATGGAGAGATTCAGGAGTTTGACAGTATTGATGAGCTGAGATTGTTCGACGAGTCTTACAGAAATGATACTCGATCGTCCATCGTCAAAAAGATATGCAGGAAACTCCATGTGAGTGAGAGTGAGGTTCATGCCTTCAAGAATATCAAGCATCAGGGAGACTACTTGCTATTCAACTTTAAGGTGGGTGAAACATCCTATTTATATAATGATTCCGAAGGCGAAAAGATCGAAAGGATATGAAGAAGGCAGTAATTCTTGCAGCAAGAAGGGAAAAGGATTCGGAGATACCCTATCCCCTGAAACCCTTTGCCAAAGACCTCTGTCTGCTGGACAGAACGCTGAACATCCTTCGTGAATTGCAGTTCACCCATATATTATTGGTCGTGGGCTACAAGGCAGAAAGGTTTCGGAAGTATGCTTCAGAAGATGTAATGCTCATTGAGAACACACAGTATGAGTTTACTGCCTCAATGGGGTCACTGGCTTTGGCTGAAGGCTATATCACAGAAGACTTCCTGCTTCTCGAAAGCGACACTTTTTACGAAGGTAAAGTGTTGGAAGAACTTGCTGCACGTACTTACGGCAACTGCCTGTCGATGACAGAGGAGAGCGGAAGTGGCGACGAGTGTTTTATGGAAACGAAAAACGGGTTCGTCACCAAGATTACCAAGGATCGCCACAGAGTCTGCCACTTTGAGGGCGAAATGATTGGTGCAAGTCGCATCTCTCTGGATACCTTCAAGAAAATGATTGATGCCTGGGGACGTGCCTGCAATCCATATCTGAACTACGAGTACTTGTTGATGGATGTCACAGAACCGATTGACCGTCCTGTCATCATGTTCAGAAACCTGATTTGGGGTGACGTGGATTGCGGTGAAGACTTCAGGAAACTGGAGAATGAAATATATCCTAAACTAAGAAGGCGAGAAGACCCATTCGATCATGACAACCTGATAATGCATTTGCAAGACATCTTCCCAGGCGAGGATGTGACCAAGGCAGAAATCATTCAGATTGGAGGCATGAGCAACAAAAACTTCCGCGTGAACTTTGGCGGCAAGAGCTATGTTCTGAGAGTACCAGGAAATGGTTCGGAAGGGATGGTGGAGCGTACGAACGAGGAGTTCAACGCGATGGAAGCCTGCAAGATGGGGGTAAATCCTGAAATCAGATATTTCAATACCAAGACAGGCATCAAGCTGGCAGACTTTGTGGAGAATGCCGAAACATTGAATGCGGCTACCATCCAGCGTCATGACAACATGACGAAGATAGCCAAGATATATCAAAAGGTACATGGCGCGCACATCCGCCTGAAGAATGAGTTCAACATCTTTCTGGAGATAGAGAAGTACGATGTGCTGATAAAAAAAGCAGAGGCGCAGATGTATGAGGGATGGGAAGAGGTTCGTCCGCTGGTGATGGCACTTGAGAGCTATCTGAACGAGTTGGGCGTAGACCTTTGTCCCTGCCATAACGATGCCCTCTACGAGAACTTCATCAAGGCGATGGATGGAACCATCTACCTCATTGACTGGGAGTATTCGGGCATGAACGATCCTATGGCCGACTTTGCCTCCTTATTTATCGAGGCTGATTTTGAGGCCCAGAACGAGGACTTCATTCTGGACAAGTACTTCAACGGTCAGATACCTTCTGTGGCTCGCGAGAAGATACTATGCTACCAGATACTCTGGGATTACCTCTGGGCACAATGGACAGTCATCAAAGAAGCCAAGGGCGATGACTTCGGCACATACGGTCGTGACCGTTATGAGCGCGCTATTCGGAATCTGAAGAAAATCAAAAAGATACGCACAAATGGAATTTGAAAAAAGAAAAATTGACTGGTCAACCATGCTGATACCCTTTGCCATCGTGATAGCGTTGATGGCAGTGTTCATGATTGTGCCTGAGAAGTCAAAAACCATGGTAGATACAATGCGTGGTTTCTTCGGTGACACCATCGGACTGTATTATCCTATCCTTGCCATTGGCAGTGTGGCTTGTGCGCTTTATGTGGCACTCAACCCCCAATATGGCCACATTAAGTTGGGTAATATCAGGAAGCCCGCCTACAGCAACTTCAAGTGGGGTACTATGATTTTCACATCCACCATGGCAGCGGACATCATGTTCTACTCGCTGATTGAATGGGCACTTTATGGTGCTGAGACTCACGTGTCGGAAATGGGCAGCATGCAAATGTGGGCTCCTACCTTCACCCTGTTCCATTGGGGTCCCTTGGCATGGGGCTTCTATGTCATCCTGGCTGTGTGCTTCGGTTTCATGATGCACGTCCGCAGACGTGAGCGGCAGCGTTTCTCTGAGGCTTGCCGCCCACTATTGGGTAACAAAGTGGATGGAACATTGGGCAAGGTGATAGACATCATTGCCATCTTTGCCGTGGTTTGTGCTACGGCTACCACATTCTCTTTGGCGACTCCGCTGCTGACCAAGGCCATGGGTACGGTCTTCGGCTTCGAGGTGACGACAGCCATTACCATCCTGGTGCTGCTGCTGATTTGCGCTATCTATACCATTACAGTACTGTTTGGCATAAGCGGAATCTCCAAGCTTGCCAGCATCTGCTCTTACTTCTTCTTCGGCATCCTGTTCTACTTCCTCTTCCTGGGAGGTGAGACACGCTACATCATTGAGACGGGCTTCCAGTCTTTGGGTAATCTGGCACAGAACTTCATCGGTATGTCAACCTATATGGATCCTCTTCGTGAGAACGGCTTTGCACAGAACTGGACGGTTTACTACTGGGCTTACTGGTTGGTTTGGTGTGTTGCAACCCCTTTCTTCATCGCATTGATTTCAAAGGGTCGTACCATACGTAACACCGTATTCGGTTCATTCGGCTGGGGACTTGCTGGTACTTACATGTCGTTCATCATCCTTGGCAACCATGGCCTTGCGCAGCAGATGAAGCATGGCCTTGACGTAACCGGCTTCATTGGCAACGGTGGCGAGATGTATGATGCCATCCTCATGATTTTTGACACCCTTCCTCTACCTGCACTTGCTTTGGTTCTGTTGGTCATCACCATGATTGCCTTCTACAGCACAACCCTTGACGGCATCACATACGTAACTTCGTCATACAGCTACAAGCAGATTACTGCAGAAGAGGAACCTTCTCGCAAGACTCGTGGTTTCTGGGCCATATTGCTCATCTTCCTGCCTGTCAGTCTGCTGTTTGCTGAGAACTCTCTTTACAGCCTCCAAGGAGTTACAATAATTGCAGCATTCCCAGTAGGCATCTTGCTGACGCTTATTGTCATCAGCTTCTTCAAGGATTGCAAGAAGTGGATGAAAGAGAACAGACAACAGGATTAACCTACGTGACAGAATGAGGCAAATTGATGAAACGTATGGCAGGTCACGTTAATCCCGAGACACTTTGCCGGCCTCTTCTATATACGCCTTCCCGTATTTTGAATCAGGTTCCATGTAGTTGCCCTCTCCCCATTCATTCCACGCTTTTATGAAAATCAGATTGTCCTTGTCTTCATTCCTCATTACTATCTGTTTGGTTTCCGCACACAATTCACCCCATTTCTTCGGACTGTTGTTATGTAGAATGACTCCTCTGTTAGCACTTCTTGGTGAGTGGTCAAACATCGGGTCTATGCAAGGAGTGCATGCAGACAGTGCTGAGAATCTCTTGACTGCAGTGGAAACATAATCACCGTAATCTTCCAGTTTTGCTGGCAGTCCCAACCTCTTTTTGATTGATGTAGCCCATCTTCGAATAAAGCGGATATGACCTGACCGCAACGTATCGCTGAGTGCGTCATTTACGATACGGTCAAATAGTCCTCTAGGACATTTGCCCATTTGCTTCTCCCCTTAACCAATGCGAAAAACTCAAACCCGGCCAAATGGTTTTCTTTTGCCAAGTCATTCCAGACAGAGAGGAATTCTTCAAGGTCAGGAACACTGTATAGAGAAAAGATTCCAAAAATCAATTTCCCCTCAGATGTCCTCATATACCTTTTGTCCTTGAATGCAGGAAGCATCTCATTGAAGTGGGCGATATAGTCTTCTCTCCCAGGGTAAGTCTGTTCAATTAACAACTTGTTAGGTTTGGAGGAATCCCAGCTTTTTTGATACCAACTGTGATTGGCCCAGCAGAGACAAAAAGGGAAATCCGGCTTCCCTGTATCCACGACTTCCCGAAAGACTTCTGACAAAAGACGCTTTCCATTTCCAAACCAGTAATGCCAGTAGCAGAATCCTTCGATTCCGAGCCAACTCGGCCTGTTTCTCACGGACCAAAGGAACTCGCAGGTCGTAGAAAGACAAGTCACGTGGAATACGAGGCTGATAATGTCCCTTGAACAGAGGTTTTGCCTTTGCCACGTTAGTCCATTCCGTAAAATCAGGTTCCCACCACTCGTCATTTTCAAGAGTAGGATAGAACTGAGGAAGATAAAACGCTATAACTCTTGTATTACCCATATTGAGCTGCTATTATTTATGATTGAAATCGGAGGATACAAAAACAGCGTAAATCGGGAGCGAGATAGTTCAACGCTACCGCATGCCAACCGCCCTGCTCATTCCTCAATGTCATTTAGGTCATATTCCTCAAAATAGTTCATGTCACGCATGGTTTCTACCCTCGCCCGTCCCCGCGCACGCTTCGCAAGAAATTCTTCATAGGACTTGATGGCATAGTGGTTGATGCGTATCACATCCTGCTGAGGCTCACGATCACGGAAGTTGGCCGTGATGGCATTGCCATGTGAGTCACCAGGCTTACCAGAGATGCGCGCTGCCTCGTGACACCCCGTCATGGTACACACCTGGCGCGGGTCAAGTATGCTCTTCACATGATGGTTCAGGTAATGACCCGGCAAGGAATGTCTGCGGAACCGCTGCATGACATCACCCGGGGTCTTTTCCCTAGCCCCTCCACTGCCATATACCAGCCAGTTGATTTCTACCACAGCAAAACGTTCCATGCGATGCAGGAACGCAGGAATGGAAGCATCCTGCATGGGCACGATGAACTCGTCGAGGTCAATGACCGCTATCCACCGGGTATCCAATCGGTGACGCTCTATACAGTCATCATAGGCTGCCAACTGACGCTTGCGCCCTGGAAAGAATGTGTATTCCACAATACCAGCCTCCACGTATGGTGCCAGGACCTCTTTGGTATTGTCAGTACTCTCGTTGTCATAGATGTAGAACTTCTCCACGCCCTGGACCAGGTGCCACTCTATCCACTCACGGAAATAGGGTCCTTCGTTCTTGGCGATAGCACAGACCGCCAGATACACATCAGGCCTGGATGAATCACGCTTCATGCGGAACTTCAACCTCAAGGCTTTTAAAAACCCATATCGCAGCACACCACGCCAGCGGTTCCGTGCCATCTTGAAGGGAATTACCCCAGCTATTATTTCTGCAAGTTTCTTGTTCATAGCATTCTGACTTTATTCATGCATATCTGGTTTCCATGCCCTCCTTTTAACAAGATTCTATGTTCTGGCATTTTTAAATGTATTAGAATTGTGATTGTTGCGAATGGAAATAGTCAGGAAATGCAGGAAGGAAAGCTTCATGTACTTGAACTTGTACCGAAAGGGGATCTTCTGCGACAAAAAGAAAGAGAAACCCACTCCGGGGCATGCCTCCCTCCATTTCTGCAGACATCCCCTGTCATGGTAGGCCAGCGGAGTATAGTTGATGGAAGCAAGGAAGTACAGAAAGGACACATAGGCACGCCGAAGAGGGAAATCCCCACACGATGCAAGTACCTTCAGGACTATCTCCGTATTGTTGAGCTGCTGACGGTAACCTGCCTCGCTCTTCTCTGCTGTCTTGCTCCTGACCAGGGACGACGGATGGATGGCATAATAGTAGAGGCATTCAGGATGGTAGCTGACCCGTCTTGCCTTGCAGACCAGCTGTGTCACGATGGCCATGTCCTCGCCCATAGAGTCCTTAGGATATATGAAACCAGATGTCCATAACGTGCGCCTGAAGAGCTTGTTCCATACGGCCCAGGAACTTTTCTTGGACAACAAATCTTCAAGCAGGGCATTCCTGTCCGTCGTGCGACATCCCTTCTTGACACTGAGTTTCCGCGCGTATGCCTTGGCATAGTCGCAGATCACTACATCGGAATGTTCTCTTTCTGCCACCTCGTACAGGGTCTGGTACATAGTCCTTTCCACCCAGTCGTCACTATCACACTGTATGACATACTCACCCAAAGCGTGACGCATACCCCATTCGCGTACGGCGCATGTCCCAGAATTTACAGGAAAATTATGGATGACAACCTGAGCCTTGCGGTGCGGGTAACGCTCCAGAACCTGGTTCAGAATCTCCATCGAGGCATCTGTGGAGCAGTCATTGACAAACAGATATTCAATGTCATCCAAGGTCTGCCCGAAAAGAGAGCAGGCACAACGTT
>CALZJQ010000114.1 GCA_945787895.1 uncultured Prevotella sp.
ACCGATGAGACTTACGATTTGTACCGAAAAGAAACCAAAAGATGACAAAACGTCGAACCTACATAACTAACATTTTTGACGGTGGGAATTAATAGAACCCACCTTAAAGTTGGTTCAATATAAATCCTCGAACACCGACAAAAATCTACTTGCCTGACTACATTCCTATGTCTCCTCACCACCTATTCCCCTCGTGGAAACAAGTCTATATGTTTCATCTGTTTCTCAATCTGCCCTCTCCTTTTTATCATGTATGGAGAGGGGGAACTGCTGGAAAATCTTCGGGGGTTAGGAAGAGTAGCAGCTATTTGCGCACATTCCCTACGTGTCAGTTCCTTTGCAGATTTCCCAAAATTGTCATTGGCACATGCTTCCACACCATAGATGCCATTACCCATCTCTATTGAGTTGAGATATACCTCCATAATTCTCTCTTTGCCCCATAGGACTTCTATAAGTACTGTGAAATACATCTCTATCCCCTTTCTCAACCAAGAACGCCCTTGCCAGAGAAACACATTCTTTGCCGTCTGTTGAGAAATAGTGCTACCGCCATGACGTACAGCACCTTTCTTCTTATTGTGCTCGGCAGCTTTCTTTATTGCTTCAAAATCAAAGCCGTGGTGCATGAGAAACCTTTGGTCTTCGCTTGCCATCACTGCTACGGGCATATATTTGGACATCTCGTCAAGAGACACCCATGAATGATGTAGCTTCACTTCGTATTCATCTGAGAACATCTGCTCACCTACACGTATGAACATCAACGGTGTAAAATAGACAGGAATAAAACGATAAGCTACAACAACAAGAATAGTGGAAGCAAAAAATGCCACCACTATCCATCGTATTATCTTATTAATCAGTCTAAGCACGTTTATATAAAAATCCCCATATCACCTGCCCTATATTAGGATAGATAGATACGGGGAAATATGAAAGAGAATATTAGTTGAGTTCGCCCTTTTCTGCTGCAGCGATGGTAGCAGCATTGGCATATACGTAAACTTCTACGCGACGGTTCTTGGAACGTCCCTCTGCAGTTGAGTTGTCAGCCTCTGGTACGGAAGAACCCATACCCATCACGCTCTTTACCTGTGAAGAAGATACGCCGATAGCCTTCATATAGTTGCTCACGCTCTGTGCGCGCTTCTCAGAGAGAGGATTGTTGATGGCGTCAGAACCTGTGCTGTCCGTGTGACCTACGACAGCAACGTCACAGTCAGTATTGTTCTTGAGGAAGTTGGCTACAGAAGCGATATTTGTCTTGGCAGCATCATTAAGGTCTGCCTTGTTAGTAGCGAAACGAACACCACTCTCGTTGAACTCAAACTTATAAGCCTTGAGACCATTTGCGTCAACAACCTCAGTAAGTTGAGCGTTGGCAGCAGCAGCAGCAGCCTGAGCGGCAGCCTTCTTCTTGTCCATGTGCTTTCCGATGAGGGCACCTGTACCGCCACCTACGGCAGCACCTACGGCAGCACCGATAGCCGTTCCCTTTGCATTGCCTCCGAGAAGACGACCTGCAAGGGCACCGAGAGCCGCACCGCCGCCGGCACCAATGAGAGCACCATTACCTGTACTTGTACTACAACTTGAAATGAGCAGACAAAGACCTGCCAAAGCTGCTCCAATCTTAAACTTTGTCATAATAATACTATAATTTAATACTAAAAAACTTGACATTATACAAAAATCGTCTGCAAAGTTAATCATTTTTTCATTAACTACAAACAAAAAAAATAAAAGTATAATCTATTTCCAACATTTTTTTGTATTTTTGCATCCAAAATTACAGAAAAACAAAATATTTCAAAATAAAATCATGGCAAAAGAACTTAAAGAAATGACTAAACGCGCTGACAATTATAGTCAGTGGTACAACGACCTCATAGTCAAAGCTGACCTGGCAGAACAGTCTGCTGTAAGAGGATGTATGGTAATCAAACCTTATGGCTATGCCATTTGGGAAAAGATGCAACAGCAACTGGATAAAATGTTCAAAGAAACAGGAGTACAGAATGCATATTTCCCTCTCCTTATACCAAAGTCGTTCCTCTCACGTGAAGCTGAGCACGTAGAAGGCTTTGCCAAAGAGTGCGCAGTAGTAACACATTATAGACTTAAAACAAATGATACTGGTGATGGTGTGGTGGTTGATCCAAACGCAAAACTTGAAGAGGAACTTATCATTCGTCCTACATCAGAAACTATCATTTGGAATACTTACAAAAACTGGATACAGTCATGGCGTGACCTACCACTCATGTGCAACCAGTGGTGTAACGTAATGAGATGGGAAATGCGCACACGTCCTTTCCTGCGCACATCAGAATTTCTTTGGCAAGAAGGACATACAGCTCATGCTACACGCGAAGAAGCAGAAAAAGAAGCACAACAGATGCTGAAGGTATATGCTGACTTTGCAGAAAAATGGATGGCCGTGCCTGTAATGCAAGGAGTAAAGAGCGAAACAGAACGTTTTGCCGGTGCCCTGGACACATATACCATCGAGGCGATGATGCAGGACGGAAAAGCCCTGCAGAGCGGCACGTCACATTTCCTCGGACAAAACTTTGCCAAGGCGTTCGACGTAACCTATCTTAATAAGGAAAACAAACCGGAATATGTTTGGGCTACATCATGGGGTGTCAGCACACGACTTATCGGTGCGCTGATTATGACACATTCTGATGACAATGGTCTCGTACTCCCTCCACGTCTCGCCCCTATTCAGGTCGTAATCATTCCTATCGGAAAACCAGACCAAATTACAGCTGTAACAGAAGCTCTCAAACCTGTCATCGAAGGACTTAAAGCACTGGGCATCAGCGTCAAGCTGGATGATGCAGACAACAAACGTCCGGGATTCAAATTTGCAGACTATGAACTCAAGGGAGTTCCTGTACGACTCGTAATGGGTGGACGCGACCTTGAAAACGGCACTATCGAAGTGATGCGACGTGATACTCTCGAAAAGGAGACGGTACAGTTTGAAGGTATCGTAGAATATGTCAAGAACCTCCTTGACGATATTCAGAACAATATATTTGAAAAGGCACGCACATTCAGAGATGCCCACATCTACGAATGCGAGAATTACGAAGAATTTAAGGAAAGAGTAAAAGACGGAGGCTTCTTCCTCTGTCATTGGGACGGAACTGCCGAGACTGAAGCAAAGATAAAGGAAGATACACAAGCTACCATCCGCTGCGTGCCATTCGCCTACGAACAGACTCCGGGAACTGACATGGTATCTGGAAAACCTGCCAAGTACCGTGTGCTGATAGCACGCAGCTACTAACATCTCTCTGAGAATAATTGAATCTTATTTGTTTTTTTCTATCAATGCTGAAAGATTTGAAGTTTCTTCATATCATACTATTACTCTTGCTCGGCGCAACAAATGTCATTGCGCAAGAGCAAGAGTTTTCTTTGATACCAATATCAGGATTGGAGGGAAGAATAGAGACACAGTTTTCTTTCTCTGAAGGCACTACCCCACTATGGCTGAACGCCAACAAGTACGGCATGAGTTCCTTGGAAAGCAACAATGCACATATAAGGATAAAGGCAGAAAGGAAAATTGACAATGATTCTGCCAGACAATGGGGAATCGGCTATGCTGCCGATGTTGCCATGGCGAACCATCTCGCTTCGCATCTTATTATACAGCAATTGTTTGCAAAGATTCGCTATAGAAAGACTTCTGTTACATTCGGACAGAAAGAAGAAACGCTGAATCTCAAGCCCCATGACCTTTCTACAGGCAGCCAGACCCTCGGCATCAACGCCCGTCCGATACCCGGCATACGCATTGCACTCGATGACTACGTGGATTTCATGCATGGATGGATGGGAATAAAAGGGCATTTCTTCTATGGTATGCAGACGGACGGCAGCTTTCAGAAAAAACATGAGACAGAGCAATACACAGACCACATCCTCGTACATCACAAAGCAGGATTTCTAAGATTCGGAAAAAAAGACCAACCGCTTACAATCGAGGCAGGACTTGAAATGGCTACACAGTTTGGAGGTACGACATACAAAAGCGACGGAACCGTAGAAAGCAATGACAAGAGTCTCCTTGCTTTTGTCAAAGCCATATACGGAGGAACAAGCGACGTAGAGAGCGGAAACTACCATTCGTCTCTGGGCAATATGCTCGGCTCCATACTGCTCAGAGTCAATTACGACAGACCCTCTTTCGCCGTCTCAGCATACGCAGACCATTTGTTTGAAGACAATTCGCAGTTAGTACTCATTGATTATGACGGCTATGGTGAGGGAGAAGAGTGGGAGAAAAAGAAAAGGCAACGTTATCTGCTATACCCACTGAAAGACCTTCTCGCCGGCGTAGAATGCCGTATCAAGAACTTCAATCCGCTTAACCGCATCGTCATCGAATATATATGCACCCGCAATCAGAGCGGACCGATATATCATGACCATACCCCCGTCATTCCCGACCATATAGGAGGTATGGACAACTATATGAACCATGGCATCTACGGAAGCTGGTCACACTGGGGACAAATCAACGGCAACCCCCTGTACCGCGCACCCCTCTACGACGGTCATGCACTGAAGACTACCAACAACAGGTTCAAGGCCTGGCATTTCGGCATCGCCGGCAATCCCACCAACGAGCTCTCATACCGGTTGCTTGCCACATGGCAGAAAGGATGGGGAACCTACGACAATCCCTTTACCTATATGCAGCGCAACTTCAGTATGCTTGCCGAGGCGGAATATAATCTCAATTCCATTGTAAAAGGAATTACAGTGAAAGGAGCTTTCGCACTCGACAGAGGCAGTATTCTCGGGGATAATACCGGAGCGCAACTATCAATTATTTGGAACGGAATATTATGCAAGTGAAATATACAGTATTGTCACTACTCATCGTAGTATCATCATCCTTATCCTGTCTTTGTTCGTGCGAAATAGAGACACATAGTAATGGAAGACTCGACGGCTTCTGGAAATTGAATTCTATCGACACTCTCAGCACTGACAGAACGGCTGACACATCCTCTTCACGCATTTTCTGGGCTGTCCAGGCAAATCTCCTTAAGACTATCGACTACGACAGCGGCAATACTGCCCTGCTGATGAGGTTCAATCACAATGGGGACAGTCTGACGCTGCATAGCCCCGTCATAGACAAAAAATCCATAACTGACGTAGAAATAGCGGACAAACCTTTGGAAGACCCGTCTTTACTTTTTCCTTACGGAATACAATCACTCAACGAACAATTCAAGGTTCTGTTGCTCAATCAGGACAAGATGATTCTTGAAAGCAAGACACTGAGGCTCCATTTTGTCAAGTTCTGATTGCTAATTGCTTTCTGCTTGTTTTATCAAGTTCTAATTACTAATTGTATTTTTCATGGATACTGTATGCAATCCCCAAATAATCTTCCTACAATGAATCGTTTGCTCCATACCATCGTCCTGTCACTTGCTCATCTTTCCATTATCATTGCCCAGACAAATGTGGTTTCATCCCATTCCTACCATTTGGTGAAGTCTGCCGACAGTGTTGATGACGGGGTGTATCTTATTGGAGGGTATCATACTGATCAGTTGTTTCTTATGAATACAACACAAATGGATACAAGTAATGGAAAAATGAGGAGTCCAATGGAAACCACAGGTGGCTTGCTGAATACATTGACTCTTACAGACAATGATTTCAAGAAGTTTCCGTCAAACACACTGGAGTTTGAAATCAAGAAGCAAGATAATGGCTATGTCATTATGCAGGGCGGAAAATATCTTTGTGCAACAAGCACTAAAACACTTTCTTTTGAGGATACAGATAACGAAAACGGTATTTGGTTTATCAAAGACCAAGAGACGATGGATTTATATCGCCTTGTTTTATCGGTCCGTGATGAAAGATACATTTTCTTTAGACCAAGAAATAGCAACACGCCACCTTATTTTTATGTATCAGACAAAAATTCCCTTGCTGTAAACCTCTACCGAAAAGACCATACCATCAATATAGGCAATACACATTTTGCAACATACTACAACGGCAAGTGGGATTCCAAGGTGCCAGAAGGTGTTACTGCATATACATTTATCATTAATGTCACAGGACAGGATATCAAGTTGAGCAAAACCCACGAATACAAATCTGGAGAAATCATACCCGCAGGAAGCCCCGTGATTCTTTACTCAGAAGGAGAAAGTGATTACGTCATGGAATTGTCCTCACCAAAAAATTCTTTGCAAAAATACGAAAATGCGCTCAAAGGGACTGACAGCGACTATCTCGTAACTACCTCTGAAAGCCAAACATATTATATCTTATCGCTCAATGAGAACAATGAAACAAACAGCATAGGCTTCTATCCCATTGAGAATTTTACGAATACCGCTCACAAAGCATATCTGCCAGTGAACAAAACATTAGAATCTAAACCCTTATATTTCTCCTTGGACTTTATCAATAATAACACATCAAAAGTGAACACACACCCTTACGAACATAAGGACTACAACAAGACATACAACGTAACTGGACAATTATGCAATCCTCATCACCATGGTATCATCATCAGAAACGGAAAGAAATACATCAAATGAAGAAACGACCCTACACTAAACCCATTATAGAATTATCACAGATAGAATATGACACTTTTCTGAGCAGTTCCGCCAATCCACTTCAAAAAATTAATGTTTACACAAACATGAAAGGCAATGGAGTGCAATTAGGAAAAGAAAATGAATTCTTCTTTCAAGAAGAAGAGGATTTTACAGAAAACGGCTTCGTTCTACCCGATGAATTAGAGTATTAATCCCGTGGGTCACCTGTCGTGTGCCCCACCACTTAACATAAAAGAAATGCAACAAACTACAATATGCGCCGTCGCAACACCATCTGGAGGCGCACTCGGAATAATAAGAGTATCTGGACCACATGCCATCGACATCACAGAGGAAATATTCTCTGGACGACGACCGCTGAGTCAGGCAAAGGGATATTCCCTACACTATGGAAACATCATCAATCCTGACAACGGAGAAATCATCGACGAAGTAATGCTGTCCCTCTTCCGTGCCCCACACAGTTTCACTGGAGAAGACAGCATAGAAATAACGGCGCATGGCTCAGCCTACATCCTGCAACGCATCTGTCAGCTACTTGTCAGCAAAGGCTGTACGATGGCTATGCCTATATCCTCCAACGTATCTGCCAACTTCTCGTAGCTAAAGGATGTGACATGGCATCACCAGGAGAATACACACAGAGAGCTTTCCTTAACGGAAAACTCGACCTCACACAGGCAGAAGCAGTGGCAGACCTTATAGCATGCAGGTCTGCCGCTTCCCACCACCTCGCCATGCAGCAAATGAGAGGAAGCATTTCACAAAAACTAACTGACCTCCGCACACAACTGCTCAATCTTACTTCCCTTCTCGAACTCGAACTCGACTTCTCCGATCACGACGACCTTGAATTTGCAGACCGCTCACAACTCCTTGGTATCGCAAACGAAATAAGCAGTGAAATAAAGAGACTAAGCAACTCATTCGAGCAGGGAAATGCTATCAGAAATGGTATTACCGTTGCCATCATCGGAGCACCTAACGTAGGCAAATCCACACTCCTCAACGCCCTCGTCGAGGAGGACAGAGCCATCGTGAGCGACATTCAGGGAACCACAAGAGACGTAATAGAGGAAACTATAACCATCGACGGACTCCTCTTCCGCTTCATCGACACAGCAGGCATCAGGCATACCACCGACACCATCGAACAACTCGGAATTGAACGTTCACGGCAGGCAGCCGCAAAGGCGAAGATCATCCTCCTCATCACTGAACAAGGAAAACCATATCCTGACATAGACACTTCGGAAAACCAAGAAGTCATAAGATGTCTCAACAAAGCAGACATTCCTTCCGACACATCCACCAACTGCGACCTCCGCATCTCAGCAAAACAAGGTATAGGTCTCGACACATTGAAACAAAGGATTAGAGCGTCAATACCCGACCACAGCGACTCAGTACTGATTACCAACCTGCGTCACAAAACAGCACTCGATGCCTCCCTCAGCGACATCAAAAGAGTAATCGACTCCCTCAATCAATCTATCCCTACAGACCTCGTAGCAGAAGACCTACTCCAATGTCTCTCCCACCTGGCAGAAATCACAGGAGGAGCAATCACAACAGAAGAAACTCTCTCAAACATTTTCAAGCACTTTTGCATCGGTAAATAGACCGCCTGACAATACTTGCATAACGTTTTTGTAACTGCTTATAAGCCACCATTTTGGTGGCTTTTTTCGTTTTAAC
>CALZJQ010000115.1 GCA_945787895.1 uncultured Prevotella sp.
GCAGTGCGCAGAATCTGAAATTCGGAAAACCTTCCAAGGAAGAATGGGCACTTGCCGCCTGTGAGGAAGCACCAGATGCTCCCGCCGTGGTACTGTGCAAGAAGCTGTCTCTTACCTATAGCTTCAATAGCAGTTTTCAATCGTTGGGAACGGTGACCGAACTCAATGAGAATACCCTGCATGGAATAGGAGCCAACAAACTCATTACTTCCGAGGGTACGACAATGCTATACAATGTCAAGATGCGTACCAAGATACTCAAGGATGAGGGGCGCGACTATGTTAACCTTGACATAATCTACTATTATTCCAAGAATGATTTCAACAAACGCGATGATTTCTATTCTTTCAAAGTGACCCTGTTCAGCAATGAAAATGGAAAGGTGAAGAAAGTGAAGCTCGATAACATGGTTTTTCAAGACGAACCAATATCCAATGATTTCAGGGTGCGTCATGTAAGAATACCACAAGCAAAGGCTGGGAATATCGTTGAGATAGAGTATGAATTGTTCAGTTCTCGTATCGCCTATATCTTCGACTGGCAGTTGCAGGATGAGATACCAGTCAGGTATTCTTCATGCGAACTTACTATTCCTTGTTTCCTCAATTTCAACGTCAATGCCTCAATCAGGCAGAATGTAAAGTCGAAGGTGGACATGGGGTACATCTATTTCAAGCAGAACTCCAATGATATGTCGCCTGCAAGGAAATGCGTTTGCAATGTCTATCGTGTTGAAGCGCAGAATATGCTGCCTTGGTCTCAGGACCCTGTAAGAAATGTCAAGGGTTCTGCCATTGCACAGGTGCTTTCTACCATATCCACTGCCAACATTCAAGGCATTCCTTATCCAATATCTCAGCCGGAAGGCAGGAAATGGATAACTGTCTCACCAAAATAAGGAAAACTACTTGCGAAACTAATAAACTACTTATAAAATAAATAGTAATGAAAAAATCAATCATCTCTATTGCTCTTGCATGCTTGTGCATGGGAGTATCAGCACAGGAAGCTGACCGTTTCGTTAATCGTCAGCATGTAAAGTTCCAGACAGCCTGTCATCCGGAGGATGTCAAGGAATATGACACAAAGACACTTCGTGAACGTTTCGTCATGGAAAAGGTCATGGAGGCTGACTCTATCCTCCTTACTTACTCACACTATGACCGCTTCATTTTCGGAGGTGCCATGCCTGTCAACCAAACTCTTAAGCTCGAAAACTTCTGGGAACTCGGTCTTGATGTGGATAAAAATATCAAGGAGAAATATTTCCTGTACAACAGAGAGATAGGTATCGTAAACTGCGGACTCGGTAATGGCGTAGTCATTGTAGATGGAAAAGAGTATGCCCTTGCTCCGAAAGAGGCACTTTATGTCGGTCGTGGACATATTGGTTATGACAAGAAAGGCAATTCTATTGATGTCAACAAGTCAGTAGAGTTCCGTTCTGTAGATCCGAAGAATCCAGCAAAGTTCTACCTCAATTCTGCTACTGCCCATCAGCATTATAAGACACAATGGGTGACTCTTGACGGAAGAAAAGGCTCACTCAAGGCAGCTGTATGGGGACCGGTAGGCACTGTCGAGGAAGCCAACAGCCGCACGGTGTATAAACTCATTGTAAACGATGTCCTGGAAGAAGGTCCATGCCAGTTGCAGCTCGGTCTGACCCAGCTCAATCCCGGTGCTGTATGGAATACCATGCCTCCACATACTCACGGTCGCCGCATCGAAGCATACTACTATTTCAACCTTCCTGAGACACAGACCATCTCGCACGTGATGGGTCAGCCGCAGGAAAGCCGCAACGTATGGCTTCACAATGAGCAGGCTATCATGTCGCCAGAATGGTCAATGCACGCTGCTGCCGGCACTTATTACTATACCTTCATCTGGGGTATGGCAGGTGAAAACCTTTACTACAACGACAAAGACAATATCCCTGTCATTGACATCAGATAATGACAGCCTCGCTATCATGCGGGAGAAATCACGTTTTTTTTGCATATAAAGCATGAGTGTCTTATGTTTTTTGCAGTAAAGATGCTTTTGAAAACAAGGAAAGGGACAGTGTTCGAATACAAGGACGTTGCCCCTTTCCTTGTTTTTGCCTTCAGCCATGAGCGGTCTTTACACGCACCTCAGTCATGCAAAAGAAAAAATATTGTGGTCTGAAAGGTTTTTCTCCTTTTTTTTGTTTGACTTATAAAACAAAATTCGTAAATTTGCATATTGAAATCACAATGGACAGCCAGAGGCTTTTGTCCGCAGTAAAAAACAAGATATCGTCAATTACATCACAAAAACAAAATGAATTCAATATTTGATTTCACTGTAAAAGACCGTAAGGGAAACGCGGTGCCACTTCGCAGTTATGCTAATGAGGTACTCCTCATAGTGAATACTGCAACTAAGAGTCAATATACACCACAGTATTCAGAACTTGAGACACTATACGAGAAATACCATTCACAGGGATTTGCGGTTCTGGATTTTCCAAGCAACCAGCCTACGAAATCATGTCCGGGAAAAGATGACATGGTTCATGAGTTTGTAAAGGAGACATACAACACGGAGTTTCCACGCTTTAAGAAAGTGAAGGTGAGCGGAGCGGATGCAGACCCTCTCTTTGCGCACCTTGCGGCAATGACAGACGCTGACGTGACGGAGGACTTTACCAAGTTCCTTATCAACAAGATGGGTCGTGTAGCGGCACGTTTTTCTCCGGAAACCTCTATCTCTGAGATTGATGCAAAGATAGCAGAGCTCATCTGACTGTACCCTTTTTCCTGAGATAGACGTTATATTAATGTAGGGGGTGGTTTCTCAACCTACCTGCAATGACCAAAAGTTCATATAACCCTTTATACAAAACAAGATGGAACACGTAAAATGTTTGATTATAGGCAGTGGTCCTGCCGGTTACACTGCTGCTATCTATGCCGGTCGTGCAAACCTCAATCCAGTGGAATACTGCGGTATGCAGGTAGGGGGACAGCTGACACAGACGACCACGGTGGAGAACTTTCCAGGTTATCCGGAAGGTGTCGATGCCAACCAGATGATGATGGAGATTCGTGAACAAGCCGAGCGTTTCGGCTGCGACATCCGTGATGGAGAGATAATAAAAGCAGACTTCAGCAAGCGTCCATATATCCTGACCGCTGATGACGGCAAGGAGATAGAGGCTGAGACGGTAATCATAGCTACCGGTGCCAAGGCAAAATACCTTGGACTTCCTGATGAAGAGAAATACAATGGTCAGGGTGTCAGCGCATGTGCTACGTGTGACGGCTTCTTCTACCGCAAGAAGGTAACTGCCGTGGTTGGAGGAGGAGACACAGCCTGTGAAGATGCTCTTTACCTTTCTGGACTCTGCAGGAAAGTGTATCTCGTGGTGAGAAAGAACTATCTCCGTGCTTCAGAGATAATGCAGCAGCGCGTGAAGGATGCGGAAAACATTGAAATACTCTTCGAACACAATGCCATAGGACTCTACGGAGAGAATGGAGTGGAGGGTATGCACCTCGTAAAGCGTAAGGGAGAGGAAGATGAAGAACGCTATGACGTGGCTATTGACGGATTCTTCCTTGCCATCGGTCATAAGCCTAATACTGAGATGTTCCAGGGGCAGATAGACCTTGATGAGATGGGGTACATAAAGACTGTCGGTGGAACGCCCCGCACGAATGTTCCCGGTGTCTTTGCAGCGGGCGACGTCTGTGACCCTATCTACCGTCAGGCCATCGTAGCTGCAGGAAGTGGTTGTAAGGCCGCTCTCGAAGCACAGGCTTATCTTATGGAGAATTGATTCTTTGGGGGTTGGGGGTTCATTTCGGTTCTATGGCTATACGGTTTTATGGTTTTACAGAGGTTTGAAATTTGTTGTTTGGTTGTCTTGTTATTTTGTTGATAGAAATCGCCTCCATTGCGAAGACAAACCACTAAACAACAAGACAACAAGACAACAAAACAACAAAATAAAACCTTAAAACTGAAGGAAAAACAAAAACCCACTGCTTTCGGGCAGTGGGTTTTGTTTATATCTGTATGACTTAATGTACAATTTGCAATCCGTCATCGTGAATGGTTCTATATGCTCAACCGGTATATGCAACTACCGCCCGGCACATACATTATGTTTCCTCTCCAAGGGAAGGAGAAAGCGGGTATGATCTATGTGGAAGAGATCTTACTTCTTAATCTTACCGTAGCGGTTCATGAAGCGGTCAACGCGACCTGCAGTGTCAACAAGCTTGCTCTTACCTGTGTAGAATGGGTGAGAAGTGCTTGAGATTTCAATCTTTACTACTGGATAAGTCTCGCCTTCAAATTCTACTGTATCATTAGTCTTGCATGTAGATTTTGAGAGGAACATATCGCCGTTGGACATATCCTTGAATACGACGGGGCGATAGTTTGCTGGATGAAGATCTTTTTTCATTTCGTTGTTAATATTCTAATGTTTGTAAAAATGCGTCTGCAAAGGTACGAAAAAATGTTCGTATTCAGGCTCTTGTGCTTTGTATTTATGTCTTTGATTAACTTTAATTAACCTAAATCAATCCTCCATTGTATATTTTCCATACATTCCTTCGGTTATTAAAATCATTTTTCGTACTTTTGCACTTGATAAACAATAGTTTTCATAAATCCACGCCTAAATACATAACTATGACAATAATAGGAATTGCAGGGGGGACGGGTAGTGGCAAGACTACCGTGGTAAGGGAAATAGTAAAGGCTTTGCCGGAACATTATGTCGCCGTAATACCGCAGGATTCGTATTACAATGACACTACCGGAATGACCGTTGAGGAGCGCAGGGCCATCAACTTTGACCATCCTGATGCCTTTGATTGGAAGCTGCTGATAAAGCATGTCAGCGACCTCCGGGAGGGAAGGGCTGTTGAGCAACCTACATATTCTTACCTCGTAAGCAACCGGTTGCCTGAGACAATACACGTAGAGCCGAAGCCTGTCATCATCATCGAGGGCATAATGGCTCTGATAAACAAGCGTTTGCGTGACATGATGGACATAAAGATATTCGTAGATGCCGATGCCGACGAACGTCTCATACGCAACATTACCCGTGACACCCAGGAACGGGGACGCACAGTGGAGATGGTGGTGGACCGCTACCGTGCCGTGTTGAAACCGATGCACGACCAGTTCATTGAGCCTACAAAGCGTTTCGCCGACATTATCATCCCGGATGGCGGTGAAAACACTATCGGCATCAACATGGTGTGCAAGTATATCCGGCAGATTGTGGCAGAGGAGTGAGTAGGCTGCACTTATTGCCTTTCTCCTTCCTCACCGAGGACTTCTTCAATGACAGTCCCCGTTTCCCCGGCTTTCTTCGCAAGCCTCGTCACCTTGAAGCTGTTGATGATTTCCACGATGCCGTATATCATCAGGCACCAGCCGATGAAGAAGAATGGAGCAGAGGCTATCAGCGTAGGATAGATTATCATTGCAACGGCCGTGAGCAACAGGACAATGGGCATTATCCAGTACCACCAGTTGACTTTTCCGTATTGGCTTACCGTGACCAGTTTCATGAACTGTGAAAGCGAGCCGAGGATGATGAGTGCTGCAAACAGGTAGCTGCCGAAGGCAATGAAGGTGTCCGGCTTGAAGGCAAGGATGAGTCCGAGCACGACGCTGCCGATGCCTACGATGGGGAAGGAGACCGTACTGCGTATTTTCCTGCCAGTAGAGTCAAGCAGTGTTATGCCGTCTCTCTCCATTTGTTCAAACCTTTTCTTCTGCACCATATAGCTGATACATGATATGATGCCTGAAAGGGCGAAAAGCACACCTATGGAGATGGTAAGCCACGTCACCATCTCGTCACGATATTTTACCAGCAATGCGCCGATAATCACTGCGCAGACAGCCCTGAAAACTGATGTCTGTAATATTTTCATAACGATGTAGCCGCCAACATTTGAGTTGACGGCTACAAAAGTACTAATTTATTTTTTACCTTCCAAATGAAGAATGTGAAAAATCCTTATCTTCTTCCTCCGAAACTTCCGTGGGAAGAACTGCTTCCGTGAGAAGAGCCTCCGCCGCTGTAACTGCGTGTGGAACCACTACTGCGTGAAGAAGAGGAACTGCTGCCTCCGCCGCTGATTGAACGGGAAGACCTTGAGGAAGAGCCTCCGCTGAAAGAGCTTGAAGACCTTGAGGAAGAACTGCTGCTGCCACCGCTGAATGAGCGGGAAGGGGTAGATGTCCTGTTGCCGCTGAACGAATCGGAAGGCCTCGTGCTGGAACTGCTGCCGCTGTATGAACGTGTAGGATTAGTTGTCGTGCCACGTCCGTAAGTGTCGTTTCCCTGACGTGTTATGGTGCTGCGTGTGCTGCTTTCGCGGGCACTGGAGGAACTGTTGCCCCGACGTCCGCTGAAGTTGCCTGAGTTGCTGCGGTCGTTGTTGCGTGAAGCCCCGTGCTGTACGTCTCCCCGTGTGTTGCCTCTGTTGTTGTCGAAGCCTGCGCCTCGCGGAGCGTCGTTATGATTGCGTGAGCCTGTCCCGCGTCCGCCACGGTAATTACCTCTGTTCCATCCGTCACGCATTCCGCTGAAGTTGCCGTGGTTGCGTGTGCCGAAGTCGCGTCCGTGATACCATGACCTGCCTCCGTTCATGTGCCAGGAGTGTCCGCCGCGGTATGTGGCGTAGAAGTGCGGGTGTCCGAAGTAGAGGTAGTCGCGGTGAGGATAGCGTGCGTAGATGCCGAAGTGCCAGAAACCGCCTTCCCACCATATCGGGCGATAGAAATAGGTAGCTGCGCAGAATGCGGAGTACTGCCAGTCGAGGAGGATGTACCTGAGGTCGGCGTTGCGAATGGTCCAGCATCTTGCATACACGTCGTCGTATGTGTTAACGCTCAGGAGATAGTCGAGGTTTATCTCATATACTGCCTCGTACTGCATCTCGTTGAGGTTGAGTTCGTAAGCCATCTTGTCGGTGAGGAACAGAGCCTGTGTGCGGGCCTGTTCGTAACTCATGGCATTTGCAGATGTAATGAAAGAGCTCATGAGAGCGACGATTGCGATTATATACTTCTTCATAGTCGTATGGGGTTTATGGTTAATACTCTGTCTGTTGTTTTTTTTTGATTTCTGATGCAAAGGTACGGTGAAATAATTAGAAAACAAAAGGTTTTTCCCTAATCGAAAGGGGAAAATCCCTACTGTATGCAGAATGGCGTCATTTTCCCGATATTTTGTCCGTAGCGTTAAAAAGTTGGGAGAAAGTTTGCTTATTTGCCATAATATTATTACCTTTGCACTCGCTTTTGCCGACAAAGAATGCGCGTGTGGCGAAATTGGTAGACGCGCCAGACTTAGGATCTGGTGTCTTGCGATGTGCAGGTTCGAGTCCTGTCACGCGCACAAGTCCAACAACGTAACAAGGCTGACTACTCTTCATACGGGTGGTCAGCTTTTGTCGTTTTGTTGTTTTGTGGTTTAGTTGTTTAGTTGATAGCTTTTCTCATTTGCGACGACAATCAACAAAATTACAAGACAACCAAACAACAAGACAACCAAACAACAAGACAACAGGAACAACTGACCAACCGGTATTCTTCGACCAGGTCGAAGAACATACAGTCAAACAACAAGACAACAAACAATGAAAAGAATGATAATCCCCATTATGGCGGCAATGCTGACTGCCGTTTCGGCAACGGCGCAGGGAGACAAGTCGATGACTGTGGAAGAAGGGCTGTTTGAGCCTTCATGGCAGTCGCTGCAAGACAACTACGAGACACCTCAATGGTTCGCAGACGCAAAACTCGGACTCTGGGCGCATTGGGGAATACAGTGCGTGCCGGAAGCAGGCGACTGGTATGGCAGGCTGATGTACATACAGGGCGACGCGGCATACGAAGACCACAAAAGACGCTTCGGACATCCTGCAGACCATGGCATGATAGACTTCATTCCCCAATGGAAAGCGGAGAAATTCAATCCCGATGCCCTGCTGAAACTATATAAAGAGGTGGGAGCAAGGTATTTTGTCTGCATGGCAAACCATCATGACAACTTTGACAACTACGATTCGAAGTATCATGAATGGAACAGCGTGGCAATGGGACCGCATCGCGACCTCGTGGGAGAGTTTGCCAAGGCTGCCCGCAAGCATGGGTTGCGCTTCGGTGTCAGCAACCACTCTTCTCATGCCTGGCACTGGTATCAGACAGCTTACGGATATGATGCGCAGGGAGAAAGAGCAGGGGAGAGATATGATGCCTATAACCTTAGCATGGAGAACGGTAAGGTTATAGGCATCATATCTCTCCCC
>CALZJQ010000116.1 GCA_945787895.1 uncultured Prevotella sp.
AACTTACCATACCAATGGCAAGTGCAGAGAGTGCAATAATGTTTCTTTTTTTCATAATAGTATGTTTTTTATTATTTGTCAATATGAAACTATTTATGATTATGGTTCCGGAATAATTATATCCTCGTATCCACTCATCCACGGAGATATTGCTGAATCTACAGAAATCTTATTAAGATTTAGAGTAATCCGAACACTATTTATCTCTCCTGGATTCAATGTGGCATTGGTTACTTCCTTTGTTGCTATATATGTACGAGTCACACCGTTCGTATTATGATTTTTATCGGTAGCAGTCGGATACGTCGTCACGTTATAACTGAGCGTGATAGAATAAGAAGTCTTCTTGAAAGGAAGAACCATTATTGTTCCTCTTTGGAATGGTCTTTGAGTAGTTCCGGAATAATAGGTATTATGTATTCCACCCATTGTAACAGAAGAGAAATAATCCTTTTTCGTATATTTCACAGCCCAAAGTTCTTTGTTTCCCTCAGCAGATATGGTATATGAGCGCTTCTGCCAATCACCCTCAAGATCCCATATTTCATCAAGGCTTGTAGCCTTTGGATTAACGTGCCCCTTTGGAGCGAAGTAACCAGATAAGGTAACCGAATTTACAGTAACATAAGATACATCATTGTCAAAATCACCTCCAAGCTTGATACCAAATTGAAATGCGCAAAGTGCATGCTGGAAATTACAATGGATTTTTGCGTCAGGGAGACTGTTGTAAGAAGCATTCAATATAGGAGGAGCCCAAAGGAAATCAGACTGCTTTGATACTATATCGTTGACATAGAACGTAACCTGCGGAACATTGTTCCAGTCTGGAGTGATAATAATATTTTCGCTATCGGAAGACTCTGGGTCAACAGCAGTGGAGAGTCCTTGCCATACAGGATAGAAATCGACAGTTGCATTTTCACCAACTGGCCAATATTTTATAGGAGAATAAGTCCATTGTCCATCTATAATTGCAGTACAAGTGGTTAATGTAGAACCATGACTTATACGAGAACCATTATCTTTCCATACGATATCCTGTCCTGTCATCAGAGGCTCTGTCTTATCATTTGCGCTCTGACGTGAATTTGCATAAAGCTTAAACCCAGAATTATGGAAAGGCATTATCAACTCCTGCGCAGCATGTTTTTCATCGTCTGTGCCAGTAGATAAAGGATTATGTATAATAGTAGGATTAACTACCACTCCACGAGTGGTGGTTCCCATATATGTATCAATACTAATCGGTATTAGTTCTGACTGCTTAGAAGACTCTATGCTGTCATCTGAAGTACACGCTATTGATGCCACTGTCAAAGCAGACAATGCGATGATGTCTCTTTTTCTCATTTTTATACAGATTATTTAGTTAATACTTTTTATTGTCTTTTTCTATATCGTGATTTTTTTTGTATATTCTCATTAGGTGGGCAAAATGAGTATTGCCAAAGTTATTCCTCTCTCTCCTACATCCTATGTGTAGAATCTTGCGTTTTTTATTTATGAGTACCCCTTGCTTTTTCGGCAAGGGGTACTCGCCTGTGTCAGACCTGATGCCATGGAACAGCAGTTATGCGTCCCTCAGCCATTTGTCTGCGGATTATTGTCAGTATAACTACGGATTAGTTGTTCTCTGGAAGAGCAATCTCCTGATTAAACGGCTCCCAAGGCTTAACCTCTGCATCAATCTTAACAGATGTCATACCAATGTTAAGGTGGAAGTTATAAGCCTTACCAGCCTCAAGCTTATACTTACCTGTTTCACTATTAGCAAATCCGTTGCTTGGATTGAATGCAACATTTGCATCAGTTGACTTGATAACATTAGTTACCTTTGAAGAGTTCTTTGGATTAGCAGGGTCTGTAGTGATTACATCATAAGTAATCTGGATATAGAAAGAAGCTCCTGGCATTACCATTACGAAATTGTTAATATCAGTCTCAGGTAACAATGTTCCAGCATCAAGACTTTTACCAACAAGCAAGTCTATTTCATTCTTAGCATCATCAAGCTTGAGAGAATCCTCTACAGCCTTAGAGAAATGACCCATACCCTTCTCGAATACGAGATTAGAATAATCACCCTTCTCTATCTTCCAAGTACCATCATAGAGACGGAGAGTACCCTTGTTAGCAAAGTTACCAATGAGTTCCACTTTCTGAATCACAATCTTGGTATTTTCTGCCAAACCGTTATTCGCAGGAGTTCCATCAGGAACACTTACGATATCCTTTTGATCACTGAACACCTGTACATTGAAATACAGACGTGACATCGCGTGCTTGAAAGTGAACTCAATTTTCTCATCCACTTTCTGCTTCTCATAGTTTACAGGAGCTGTGATAGGAGGTACTGCAGCTGTAACAAGTTTCTTGTCAGCACCCCAAAGGAGGTCAACACCCTCAGTAGCTACAGAAGAACGGGTATATTCGATAGCAGGACCCATTGCATCATAACCAAGAATGAGGCGTACATTCTTACCTGCAATGATAGAATCCTCGTTAGAGTAGTCATTAGACTCTGGAGTGTAAACATACACGTCATTGTTGAACTTCTCAAAGTAAGGAGCATACGCATAGAAAGAAAGCTTTGCACCAGGGTTGTTTGGCCAGTACTTTATTGGAGCATATATCCAATCACCCGCAGGGTCTGTCTTATATACTTTCTGATTGTACATGAAATCAGGCATGTAGTTCTGCTTAGTGTAAGAAGCAATGTCTTCTGTCATCTGTGAGAAAGCGAACACACCGAAGCCTCCTCTCTCTACTGTGGATTGATCCTCAATCGTAGAACGAGTCGTCTGTGAATAAACACCGAAAGACACGGCATCACCGGCAGCTTCTGCTGTTACTTCAGGAGAAGTGATGCTTTCATCGCTTGAACAGCTTGCCATGGCAGCTGCAGCGAGGGCTAAATAAAAAAACTTTTTCATAAAACCTTTGTTTAGAAAGTTAATAAAAAATTAGTGATTATAATTAATGATTTGTTATTATCATATTCGATATACCTTACTTTAGTGGAAAGGAGCAGGCGGGGGATATAGGTTGGTGCACCTCAAACTACATTCACGGGCTATGCTTCTCTCCTTCGGTGACGGTCATCAGAAGTTGATATCTTGGTCGATTACCTCCCAGTCCTCTACCTCTGCGTCGAATCCTGACGCTCCGCTGCCGTCCGCCGGCTTCACGTATGGGAGTTCGAGTACAGGCTCTTCGATATTGATTTCGAGGAGCAAGGGGTCGTTGAGGGTTCTCTCGATGAGGTCTCCGACGTTGAACGCCTGCTCATAGACGGTCTTGCGGTCCACGAGGAGCACTCTCATGTGGAGCACCATATCCTCGGGCTGGAACTTCGGGTCGCTGTAAGAGCGTGTCACGATGCCGCGCGTCTCGGGATATTCCGGCGTGGTCTGCGTCTCTATGCTTGCAGAAGAAGAGAGGTAGAGCGATGTGCCTGGCATACCGAATACCCTCACCTTGCCGTAATAGTAACCACCAGTCTCGCTGATGCTGTTAGGCTTTCCGCTCCATTCCTTGATTACGAAAGCACCTTTTCTGTCGCCAGCGTCAAAGTATGTGGGGAATACCTCGCCTGCCATGCCGTCGATACATCCCTCGATGGCGTAGCCGTTGTATATTCCCTCTACTCTCAGCTTGATATTGAGCGTGGAGATGATGATATGCGGCTTCATGGTGAGCACCTTGCGGTAGCGGCAGTTAGTGCTTCGCGCCACGTCTATCTCATGCTGATCCACGTACAACTCATTGCAGCAGTCGGAGGCGAAGACAGCCGGCTCCTGTGCAAGGGTGCTGGTGCTCATGATACTGTACTTTCCCACGTCCTCGGTGTTCTCAGCGAGCATCACCTGAGAGTCGTAGTAAGAGTCCATGTGACGGAACGTGAGCGAGGAGAACTCATCCTGCGTCTGATTGAAGACGAGGACACGGTAACCTCCAGCAGGGAGCGACACCTTTATGCTATCCACATTGTTTGAGATAATGGTCTGCGGTGTGGAGCCGTCTGTAGGATAGATGATGGCGGTGAAGCCAGTGGGACGATCGTCCAGCTCAATCCATCTCGGGCGTATGATAAGGTCGAACGAGTTGCTAGGATCGACAATCTCCAAAGGTTCGCGCTTGCAGGAAGAGAAGAAGCCTGCGAGAGAGCATAGCATAGCCACGATGAAGGCTGCTTTTTGCGTAAAGATGAAATATTTCTTCATATTAGCGTTCCTCCTCCTTTATAAGTTTTGTGTAGCACTTGTTGATAGGAATTACGAGAGATACTGCAACCTTTGTAGGACCTACGTAGCGCACCACCTTGCGGTCAGCACTCCTTGTATAGAGTTTTCCTCCCTCGGTGAAGACGTCGTAAGCGTAGCTCTGGTTGCGCAGGTAACCAGCTGAGATAGAGAACTCCCAGCGCAAACGGTTGTTGCATGCCGGTATGGCATAAGTATAATCAATGCCAGCACTCCAGAACTCTCCCTGATGACCTGAATAGTCACGCTCAAAGTCATACTTTCCGCCGTAGATATAAGCGGCGAGAGAATGTCCTGTCAGGCGGTACTGACGATTGTCGGGGTCGCTTGTGTGCTTGCTGCCAAGCCAGTATCTTACCTCTGCGTTAGCCATCTGGAACTGGAAGCAGTTCTTATGGTTAGAGCGACGGAAAATCCATGGTGAGTACCAGTCGGCTGCCACAGAGAACCTGTTGCCCAATGGGAGGATGACTCCGATGTTAGCCAACGGCACGAGGAGGTTGGAGCGGAATGCGAAGACTGGGTAGCGATACTTCACCTCTCTGTACTTCGGTGTGGTATCCACCTCTTCTACTACCACAACGGGTTCTGGTTCTGGCTCCGGTTCTACCCTTGGTATGTAATATACCAGGCAGTTGGCAGCGGAACGCATCTTTGAGAGGTAGTTTTCTTCTATATAACCGAGTGCCTGTCCTCCGTCGATACGTCGTATGATATCCATGATTCTCGGGTGGTTGGCATTGCGGTTGAGCGCGTCGAGTACGGCGTTGAGGTGAGGCACATTCTCGTCTGCAGCGATGCTTGTAGCGAGATCAGACCAAGAGTAGAGCTTGATAGAGGTAGAGATGTTGTCAGCTAACCTTGGGAACTCAGCCGCAAAATAGTTCTGCATTGACGTAGCACGTCTCAGGGCGAGTCCGCGATTGTAGGTCACGCTACCCTCTGGTGATGCGGTAGCAACCATTGTCATGCTATCTACCTTAATCGTATTGTCATTGATGAGCCTCCTTGCCGTGGAGATAGACTTGGCGTTATCCTTGTACTCGGAATCAACCATGTCGCTATCGAACCGGAAATAGACTGGTATCTCAGCTTTTTCCCCAGCATTAGCATCTATCTTTCGGTCAGTCTGCGCCTGTAAGCCGCACGCTGCGAATGACAATAATGCGATGGTTAATGAATGTTTATACATAGTTATAACTTTTATTTGTAATCACCTTATTATATATATAGGGGAGACAGTCAGCGATTTGAATTATGCCTTATCGTTTCGTCGTCATTATGCCTCGCCTGAAAAGTGAGGTTGTCATACTTTTTTCAGTAGTTTTTTCCCATTCATCTTTTCGATTGCAAATTTAAGGATTTATTTTTTAAGATATATGTCTTTTTTGAAAAAAAATGTACACTTTTGAACAATTTTCCCTATTTTAAGACAAAATTCACAAATTAAGACAATAAAATTTATCCCCTCCAACGTATTATTTTGATATTCTAAAGAAATTTTATACCTTTGCAATCAAAACTAAGAAGCATGGAATTACTCTTGACATTTCAGGATTTTGCAATAGCCATTTCGTTCACATTGCTGACCGCCCTTGCAATAACTCCTTACCGTAGGGACTATAAGCCCTATCGCAAATCGAAGTTCTGCCTCATGGCGGGTCTTGCACTGATGTTGATACAGTTTGGCATCCAGCGTTTCGGTATGCTGAGGATGTATGCCGACTACAGCATAGCCCTTGCCGTGAACATAGCCCTGTTCATGCCAACGGCGTATTTCTTCCTTAATGCGAGCATCATTCTTCTGACTAACGACAGGGTGAAGCAGGGCTTCCACGTGCTGTCCGCCTGCCTCTACGTCTTCACGCTATTGGTGTCTGGCTGCAACATCATCGTCTCCCATTCCTTTCCTGACCTTGTAAGGGCTGCACAGGCGGCTTGCGGCATAGGTTTTCTCTCCCACCTTGTTCTTTCCTACAGGTATGCGGCGAAGGCTTATCTGGACGTGAAGCTCAACCTTGACAATTTCTATGACTATGATGCTGAGCAGATTATTGCCTTTATGAAGCATTCCAGCATCGTCACCATGGCTGTGGGTCTGCTTACTCCCTTTGTCATCATCACCAACAATCATTTCTTTGTCTGCGCTTTCATCGCTGCTTTCTGCCTGACGATCATCTATTTCGTCACTCGCTTCATCGGCTATGAGAAGGAGCAGAAGAAGGTGATTATGGCTACTGAGAGTGCTGGGGAGGAGGATTTCTCCGATGCTATCCCTGTATTGGCTTCGGCGGATGGTACCGATATTCACGTGTCCTCGCCTGCTCCTGACTCTCCTACCCTTTCTTCGTCTGCTGATGCTGTCACTGCGTCAGACGATTTTTCCTTGCCTCTTTCCAACTGGGTCAAGCAAAAGCGACACCTCCAGAAGAATCTCACTATTCTCTTGCTTGCCCGCGACCTTGACACTAACCAGAAGTATCTCTCCCGCTATTTCAGTGAGGTGCTTCATACTACTTTCCGCGAGTGGCTCAACGAGACTCGTATGCAGGATGCCAAGGAGATGCTCCTTGATGATCATAACTTTACCGTCGAGCATATTGCTCAGGAGTGTGGTTTTGGCTCTCGCACTCATTTCCACTCCATCTTTGTCAAGAAGTGTGGCATGACTCCTTCGCAGTTTCGCTCTGAGAACAGCTTCCATTATCAGGATTAGCCACTCTTCCCCTCTTTCTTTTTTTTATTTTTATCAAGAATTACAGAATTAAGGAATTTTTTCCCTCCTCCTATAGATAGTCAATGCGAGAGATAATTCTGTAAATCTTGATAAAAAGAACCCTGAATTTAACATTTGAAATTCAAGAAAAAAATTTTGCTTGCAAATATGCGATTCCTTAGCGATTTGGGTATGTTATTGATTGACAAGGAGATAAGGTTTTAGAGAGAAAATAGGGACGGTTTTCTGGAGTAAAAGCATAGAGATTGGAGGGTAAAAGCGTTGAGATTGGAGGGTGAAAGCTTAGAGATTGGTGGGTAATATGATAGTTATTGGACGGTGAAAGCGGCGTTTTTGGGGTCGGAAACGGCGGGGATGGGACTTTGAAGGGACTTTCGCTGATGGTTTTTGGTTGTTTTTTCCTGATTTTTGATCTTGCCCTCCTTGATTTTCCTTTGTTTTGGTCGGGAGATTTTTCTTTGGTTTTTAACCGTTGTTAATTATTGTAAAGAGGGTGCAGAACGTTGGCAGGGGAAACGAAAAAAGGAAGAAAGAAGATATGGCTGACCTCTTGTGAAGGGGTGTGCCAGTATCTTCTTTCTTCCTTTTTTTGCTTATTTGTTCTTCGACCTGGTCGAAGAATACCTGTATTTTTTCGGGCGGGAGGTGACTATTGCAGGAAGGAGATGAGTACTCCTGCTGCCACAGCGGAGCCAATAACTCCTGAGATGTTGCTTGCCATGCAATAGTTGAGGACGTGGTTCTTCGGATCGTATTGTGTAGCGATGTCGTTTGCCACGCGTGATGCCATCGGCACTGCGCTGAGCCCTGTAGCACCTACGAGAGGATTGACTTTCTTCTTTGCGAAGAGGTTGTATATCTTCACCATGCAGATGCCTGCCGCTATGGAGAGGGCGAAAGCGAGGAATCCTCCTACTACGATGCCTATGGTCTGGAGATTGAGGAACGCCTCTGCCGTCATCGTGGCTCCCACGGAGAGTCCGAGGAAGATGGTGGCAGTGTTCATTATAGCATTGCTTGCCGTGTCGAAGAGACGTCCTGTCATGCTTCCCAGTTCCTTGATGAGGTTACCGAACATCAGCATTCCCACGAGACTCACGGCAGTAGGCACGAGGAGTGCGACGACGGTGGTGACAGCTATCGGGAAGAGAATCTTGAGCACGCGGAGGTTCTTTATCTCCGTGGCGTTAGGATATTTCTTATCCTGTTCCTTCATGTTGATGGTCAGTTCCTTCTTAGTGCAGATAGCCTTGACCACGATAGGAATGATGACAGGTACGAGCGCCATGTAGGAATATGCT
>CALZJQ010000117.1 GCA_945787895.1 uncultured Prevotella sp.
CAATATCAATTTTGCCCATGCGGCTTAGTATAAATTAATTTTTACGACTTACTTACAAAAGTACTTAAAAAAAAGTGAACGGCAAAGCCATTCCAGCTTTTTTTTGTCAATAACTTGCGAAAGCGGTACTATTTATCTATTTCTTCTGCCAAAAGACTTTCTAAGTTCTCGGCAGAGAGACGTAGTCGGAAATTACCGTTTATGGCGGCTGAGATGCGGCCTGTCTCCTCTGACACGACGATGCAGATGGCATCACTCTCCTGCGACATACCCATTGCGGCACGATGACGAAGACCCAATTCGCGCGGAATGTCAAGGTCATGACTGACGGGAAGAATACATCCGGCTGCCTTGATACGTTGCTTGGAGATTATCATCGCACCATCGTGAAGGGGAGAATTCTTGAAGAAGATGTTCTCTATGAGACGCTGGTTGATGTTTGCGTCTATCGTATCTCCCGTCATGATGATATTGTCGAGATTGCTATTGCGCTCGATGACGATGAGTGCTCCCATCCTTGCCCTCGACATATTTTGACAAGCCATGACAATAGGCATGACGTATTCCCGGTCAGTTTTCTCCTTTTTGCTCTCCGAACTGAATATCTTGAGAAAATTCTTGATACGGTTTTGTCCCCCAAGATTGTTCAGAAACTTTCGTATTTCGTCCTGAAAGAGTATCAGAATGGCAAGCGAACCCACTCCTACGAGCTTGTCGAGGATGTCACCCAGCAACCGCATCTCAAGCACACGACTGACGAAAAGCCAAATGATAATGAACACAAGGATGCCTATGAACACGTTCAGCGACTTGGAGTCACGCATGAAGCGGTATGTGTAGTACAGCATCAGTGCTACAAGGAATATGTCTATTGCATCTATTATGGCGAAGTCGAACATTTTGGTTTTGGGTTAAGGTTTTTTTGTTTTTGGTTTTTGTTTTTGTTTTTTGATTATGGTTTTTGTTTTTGTTTTTGTTTTTGTTTTTTGATTATGGTTTTTGTTTTTTGTTTTTGTTTTTGTTTTTGGTTATGGTTTTTTTGTTTTTGTTTTTGTTTTTGTTTTTGTTTTTTGATTATGGTCTTTTGTTATTGTTTTTGTTTTTGTTTTTGATTATTGTTTTTGTTATTGTTTCCCCCACAATCTTTACAGCCTCTACGGCGGCTCTGACGTCATGCACCCTGAGAATGTCTGCACCGCGTTCCAAGGCAAGTACATGAACTGCTGTCGTGCCATTGAGAGCGTCGGCAGGACTGCCGCCAATCAACTGCCTTATCATCCTCTTTCGAGATACACCGACAAGGAGGGGAAGACGGAATATATCTTTTAGCTCTTGCTGACGTGAGAGTAGGGAGTAGTTGCCTGCTATCACATCCTTGCCAAAACCATAGCCAGGGTCGAGGATGATGTCATGATGTCCTAATGAATGGAGCATCTTTATCTTGTGAAGAAAATGAGATACCGTAAGCTCAAATGTAGGCTGGACGGACATAAGGACATAGCGGACACCGAGGCGGGCTACCTCACGGAATATCTCAGGAATATCTCCGCCGTCTGATTCCAAAGGAGTATCCACCACACCTGTCACGCCACCCTCCGACACATCATTGATAATCGTAGCACCATATTCCTCTACTGCCATACGGGCTACAGAGGGACGGAACGTGTCAATGGAGAGAATGGCATCAGGCTGTTCGCGCCTTACTATCTCAAGACCATAACGCATACGCCTCATCTCCTCGGCTTCGCTTACCTGTGCAGCTCCAGGACGAGTAGAAAAAGCGCCGACATCAATCATTGTGCCTCCCTCCAGAATAATCTGATTCGTACGCTCCGCTATCTCACGCTCAGTCTGTTTCCTACTGTCTGCAAAGAAACTGTCAGGCGTGATATTTAGGATGCCCATTATCTCCGCTTGCTTCATATCTTTCGCTATTTTGAAGATTATCGCACAAAAGTAATGATATTTTCCCGTATTTGCAACATTTTCCAAAAAATAACGTCACTTTCCCAAACTTTTTCCTTATCTTTGCATTCGGGAAGAGCAAATAACAATAACAAAAACAATAACAAAAACAATAACGAAAACAAAAACAAAAACAACGACAAAAACGAAAACAATAACAAAAACAAAAACAAAAAACAACGACAAAACAACATAACAACAATGAAAACATTCTTCAATGCCAAAGACCTCGGAGACATTACAATGGCTCTCGACGAGGCAAAACAGATAAAGGCTAATCGTTATGCATACGACCAGTTGGGAAAAAACAAGACTCTCCTCATGGTCTTCTTCAACAATTCCCTGCGTACCCGTCTTTCTACCCAGAAGGCGGCTATGAACCTCGGGATGAACGTCATAGTCCTTGACGTCAATGCCGGAGCGTGGAAACTGGAGACTGAACGTGGCGTCATAATGGATGGAGACAAGAGTGAACACTTGCTTGAGGCTATCCCCGTCATGGGCTCTTTCTGCGACATAATAGGCATACGTTCTTTCGCAGGGCTGACCGACCGTGACTATGACTACGCCGAGACTATAGTCAATCAATTCGTAAAGTACTCAGGAAAGCCTGTCTTTGCTATGGAAACAGCCACCGTGCATCCTCTACAGGCTTTTGCCGACCTTATTACTATAGAGGAGCACAAGACTAAGAAGCGTGTAAAGGCTGTACTCACATGGGCTCCTCATTGTCGCTGCCTGCCACAGGCCGTGCCAAACTCTTTTGCTGAATGGATGATTGCTGCGCCAGACGTGAATCTCGTCATTACGCATCCGGAAGGCTATGAACTCGACCCGGCATTCACGCAGGGCGCAGAAATAGAGTATGATCAGAAGAAAGCATTCGAGGGAGCAGACTTTATCTATGCCAAGAACTGGTCCTGCCCCGGTGTCACACGTCCGCAGGATTACGGCAAGATACTCACCGACTACAAGCAAATGGCACATTGGACTGTAGATGCAGAGCACATGTCGTGGACGGACAACGGCAAGTTCCTCCATTGTCTGCCGGTGCGTCGCGGTCTTATTGTTACCGATGACGTGATAGAGAGTGCCAATTCGCTCGTCATCCCGGAAGCTGCCAACCGTGAGATTTCCTGTCAGGTAGTGCTGAAAAGGATGCTCGAAGCGTTGTAATCGTCGTCCCTCACCCCGTTTCCCCCAGACACATCGTGCTTCGACAGCCTTCCCGGCTTGCCTTTGAAGCATAAGAAAAAAAAGACATGGAGCAAGGCAAACAGCCCGGCTCCATGTCTTTTTCTTATCCTTTTGAAGTCCATCCCAATTCTATCTGGTGCCTCCTGCATCTCTTACGTAGTCCTTTTCCAACTGCGCTGCAAGCACCTATAAGTGGCATTCTCCGCCTATTGCTCTCCTCCGCGGTAAAGTATCGCAATGATTACCGACACGTAGCCGGCAAGCGTGATGATGGGTGCAGATACGGTTCTGCGGAAAGAGAAGATGTCTGTCTCAAAGTGAGTAAACGTGCTTCCCTTGCCCGACATGAGAAAGAGTCCGAGAACGATGAGAATACATGAAATGAGAAGCATGACGTAATTCTTTCGTGCGAACAGTTGATGCTTGGCATCCTTATTGTTTCTGGCATTCATAGTCCTTGATGTGTTTGTCTGTCAATTCTGTCCTTTTGAATTTGTCGGCTGTAATCAATGCGTGCTGCATTGTGCGCAGCCATGAGTCCCGTTGGTGTCTTGACACTGGCTTTTCGGTCAGTTCAAGTGATTTATACCATGCAATCCATTCCGCAGAACGCTCAAGCAGGTTTTCTACTATGTCATCTCCCTTTCCATAATCCCCAAGGCGGTAATGACACTCAGCCATTGCAAGGGCATCGTCTGTGTAAGGCACGTTATAGTCAGGCAGTTCACTTTGCCATTTGTCAGCTACCAGCCCAGCACGTTTCATGTCACCACGTTTCATGAGCTCAGTTATCAGCACAGACATCAGGAACTGATGCGTGCGTGCCATACGCATGACATTCTCGTCCACGTAGAGTCCCGGCCTGGAAAGCCCGCCGTAACGGAACCTGTTCATGATGTTGTCATAGAGACGTTCCACGTCAACTGTCATTCCCACTGTTTCCGGAACTATCCTGTAAGCCAGTCCTTCCAGCACAAGATGGTCTTGCAGGAAAGGCAGCATACTGCCTCCGAGACCTATGCTGATGTATAGAGGACGGCTGCAGGGCGTATGTTCGAGTATTTCAAGTACGAGCAGGTCACTCTTGGTAAGGTGGCTGGCACCGTTCATGCGTATCGTCATAGGTCGTCCAAGATATTCTGTCGTGATACTGTCGTCGGGGGAGACCGTGACATATTCATTCCTGCCCTCTGTATATTGTTCCCTGCTCCATGTTATGGGAAGGCTTGGCGAATCGTAGGCAGGACGCTTCATCTGGTCAATGTACCAGTCAGTCTGGGCATACTGGAGGTTGCATACGCGGGTATCTGTACGGACACCTTCCACATCATGGTTGTACCACAAGGGAAAAGTATCGTTGTCGCCGTTCGTGAAGATGACGGGATGCCCTTCATCCTGCATGCTGTAAAGGTAATTGGCTCCGAAATCCCTGCACATATAGCGGTCGCTGCGGTCGTGGTCATCCCATGTCTGGCTCAGCATCTGCAATGGAATCATGATGCAGACTACTGTGGCAACCATGCAGTTCCAACGTCCCAACCTCAGCTTTTGCAGCACGGCAGACAATCCCGCCACGCCCATGCCTATCCATATAGCGTAAGCATAGAATGACCCTGCGTAGGCATAGTCACGTTCGCGCGGCTCCACAGGTGTCTGGTTGAGATATACGACAATGGCTAAGCCTGTCATCAGGAACAGCAGCATGATTACATTCCATTGCTGATTGCCATGCTTTCCGCAGCGTATCTGCCAGGTCATTCCAAGTATTCCCAACAATAGTGGAAGCCCATAGAATGTGTTGCGTCCCTTGTTGCTCTTCAAGTCGGAAGGCATCTTTTCGGTATCGCATCCCAGCAGTATGTCGTCAATCCAGCGTATGCCTGTAATCCAGTTGCCATGCTCTGCTTCGCCATGCCCCTGTATGTCGTTCTCCCTTCCGACGAAATTCCAGAAGAGGTAGCGTAGGTACATGTGGTTTATCTGATAAGAGAAGAAGAAACGCAGGTTGTCCCATTGCGTCGGCAGTCCATTTCTTTTCTCCACTCCACCAAGCCATTGCTCGTATGCTTCGCCGTGGCGTTCTGAGTGCATTCGTGGGAAAAGCATATTCTGTTGGTAGATGTAGTCACGTCTTCTGCCAACTTCTACATAGCGGCATACCGTAGAATCTGGACTCTTCTGATAGACAGCACCTTTGTCTTTGAAGCACGGTACGAGATATTCTCCTTCCGGCTTTCGTTCTACCTCGCTGGTATATGCCGGTCCATAGACCAAGGGCTTGTCTCCATACTGCTCGCGTCCGAGATAATAAGCAAGCGAGAATATGTTGTCGGGAGAGTTCTCGTCCATTGGGGGATTGGCAGATGAGCGTACAAGAATCACTGCATAGCAACTATAGCCCAGAAGCAGTGACATGACGCTCAAAGCCGTGACGTGCCACAGTCGTGTCCTTGCCTTCAATATCCATGTCGTCATTCCCAAAATAAGCAATACGGCATAAACGTACAGTCCTGTATTGTAGGGACAGTTGAAGACATTGGTCATAAGAAGTTCAAGCCACCCTCCCGCTTTTACGATGCCAGGAATGAAAACATATAGGACAAAGGCTACTACAGACGCGCCTGCGGCAATGGCTCCCGCCGTACGCCAGCGTGTTGTCTTCCCGGCTTTTCTGTAGTACATCAGGAGAACCATCGGTGGGATGCAGAGAAGGTTGAGCAGGTGAACGCCGATGGAGAGACCTATGATATAGGCTATCAGTATGATCCATCGGTCACTTGCACTGCTGTCGGCTTCTTCCTCCCATTTCAATATCAGCCAGAAGACAACTGCCGTAAGGAAACTGCTGAAGGCATATACCTCCGCCTCGACGGCGGAAAACCAAAATGTGTCACTCCACGTATATGCCAGTGCGCCGACCATTCCGCATGATTCTACGAGTACAACCTTACTGTAAGAATAATCATTGCCAGAGAGTACGAGCCGCCTTACGAGATGAGTAATGGTCCAGAAGAGAAACAGGATGCAGCCGGCACTGAGCAATGCAGATAGAAGGTTTACCATGCGTGCCACTTCGGAAGGGCTGCCGGCAAACTGTGAAAACAGATTTGCCACAAGCATGAAGAAAGGTGCACCCGGAGAATGGCCAACTTCCAGTTTGTAACCGCAGGCGATAAACTCAGGACAGTCCCATAGACTTGCAGTAGGTTCGATCGTAAGACAATAGGTGATGGCTGCGATGGCAAAGGCTGACCAGCCCATACACCGGTCAATGACGGTAAAAGTTCTTTTTTGCATAACCGATAATTATTTATTCGGCGGCAAAGTTAGCAAAAAAGGACTTTTGGTGAGGAATGTCTTTCCTGACATTTCCCTGACATATGTCTGACATCTGTCTGACGGAAACCTAACTATTTGAGTTCCAATGAATAGCTTTTGCCTCGGTCGGACTCTATTTTCAAGTTGCTGTATTCTTCTATTATCGGTTTTATTCGTTTTATGAGGGTGTAAAGAGTGTCGCTGGCATCGGGTTTCTTTGGCCAGAGACGGTCACATATCTCTTGTTTTGAAAGAGAATGAGTCTCGGAGTTCATAAACATTTCGAGCAGGGTATGCTGCATGGGAGTAAAGCGAATCTCTTCGCCCTTTGATGTCATGAATCTGTCGTTTGCATAGACAATACCTCCATAACTTACACCCTCGACGAAAAGTTCAGGCCTATATCTCCGCATATACCACATGCTTCCTGCAAGCCATATCACTCCCAAAAGCAACAATGTGCCGGATGCACGTTGGTCAGACATCCTGAAGACAGTGAAGAAATCGCACTTTGCTTCCGCCACCAACTCTGTCTCCTGCCTGCCATTCCTCGTGACAGTCCTCACTGTGATGCAGGCTGTATCCCTCAATTCGGCAATGGTAAGATGGTTGCGGTAACAGCGTATTGTATCTGCACTTACCACATCGCATGGGATTTCTTCCAATGCCAATCTCAGCGCATTGTCAGCGTCACTTTCTATTTTGCTTTCCGTCTTGCAATAGTTGTACACACTGGAAAACAATGCAGAAGCAACAACTATCAGGAATACGGCTGCAGGGAGTCTCTTCATTTCAGTCTTTTCTTTTTTTTCAGGCAAATGTCTGTACATTTGTCACCTTTAAGGTGGGTTCTATTAATTCGCTTTGTCATATTTTGGATTTATTTTCGAGGACAAATTGTAAGTTGAAGAGGGAGCGTAGCGGGCTACGTGACCGATGAACCGACGCTCGAAGCAAGAGCAGAACCAAGCTTGCTTGAGTTATGCCTTGCAAGGAGGAGGAAGACCGCAGGTCAAACTTACGATTTGTACCGAAAAGAAACCAAAAGATGACAAAACGTCAAACCTACAGAATTAACATTTTTGACGGTGGGAATTAATAGAACCCACCTTTAATTCTTTGCAAAATTATCAATATTATTCCACAGGCAGAAATAAGTCATTGTTTTTTTTATGTTTTTTAGTTTTCAACTGTATCGCTGAATAGTTACGTGCTTGGTTGAGAGGGTTGTAGTACCTGGTTGTGGGTTGTGGGTTGTTGGTTTTGGGTTGTAGTACCTGGTTGTGGGTTGTAGTACCTGGTTGTGGGTTGTGGGTTGTTGGTTATAATACCTGGTTGTCAGTTATTGGTTTTAGGTTGTCGGTTAGTAATGCTTTGCTTTTTGAGAGTTTCTCACGAGGAAAAGGTAACCTAACCTATAACCCACAACCAGGTACTACAACCCGCCCCAACGGTTTTTATTGTTTTCTTCTATCTGAAAGAAAATGGCAACATCTCCCCTTATTCATCAATGCGCCACCCAAACCACTCGTTTTCTTTCATAACTAACTGATTTTTAATGTGCACTGCGTGACGTTAAATAAAAGTGATGAAGTCAGGAAAAGGATGCTCGAAGCGTTGTAATCACTGGGAACATTCGAGGTGAGGATTCCTACAGGTCTCACCTGAAACATGTCGGAAGATTTGCAGAAACGAAACTAACTGATATACCACACAACGCCCTCCGCCGGTGAATCCGACGGAGGGCGCGAGTCTTTA
>CALZJQ010000118.1 GCA_945787895.1 uncultured Prevotella sp.
GTTATATAAACTTAAATATCAGAGAGTTATTAATTATTCAGCAAACACTATTTAAATGCCGAGTTTGTCAATCTTGCGATAAAGTGCGAAACGGGTGATGCCGAGGAGTTCTGCCGCTTGGGTGAGATTGCCGTTGCTCATAGATACGGCACGCTTGATGGCATTTCTCTCCAGTTCCTCAAGGTTGAGAGTCTGCTGAGCATCTCCGTTGATTTCGGATTGTGTATGGGGAGTAATCCGTATGTCAGAAGCAGACAGTATGGGTGAGTCGCAAAGCACCAGCGAACGCTCAATGCAGTGTTGCAGTTCGCGGACGTTGCCCGGCCAGGAATGGTTGAGCAACTTGGTGCGTGCATCCTCAGAGAAAGCCATTCCCCTCCTGTCATACCGCATGGCGAAGATACTTAGGAAGTGTTCTGCCAAGAGTATGATGTCGTCGCCACGCTCGCGCAGTGGCGGGATATGCAGTTCGATGGTGTTGATACGGTAGAAGAGGTCCTGACGGAACGTACCATCCCCTACCCTTGCCGCAAGGTCGGCATTTGTGGCAGCTATTATTCTCACGTCCACCTTTTTCTTCTTCGACGACCCTATGCGTGACGTTTCCCTCTTCTCTATCAACGTAAGCATTTTCTGCTGCATCTGCAGCGACAGGTTGCCTATCTCGTCGAGAAACAGCGTACCGCCGTCAGCCTGTTCTGCACGTCCTTCCCTTGCCGCACGGGCATCGGTAAATGCTCCTTTCTCATGTCCGAATATCTCGCTTTCAAAAAGAGTCTCGGGAATACATCCGAGGTCAATGCCGACAAAAGGCATGGAAGACCTGCGTGAATATTGATGGATGGCATGAGCGACCACGTCCTTTCCTGCTCCGTTCTCGCCGGTGATGAGCACGTTGGCATCCGTGTCGGCCACCCTCGCTATCTGCTGTTTCAGCGTGAGCATTGCCTCACACTCTCCGACAAGGCTTGGAAATGCGATGACCCTTTCCGACGGATTACCCTCAACGGTGCGGGACAGTCTCAGTTCCACGGCAGCCTGCACCGTATCGAGCAGTTTGCGCCTGTCCCACGGCTTCGGTATGAAATCCACGGCTCCAGCCTTTATCGCCCTCACCGCCTTCTCGGTATCCACGTATGCCGTGATGAAGAGCACCACGCTCATCGGGTCGTGCTCCAATATGCGGGCGAGCCATTCATATCCCTCCTCGCCGCTTATGGCATCGCGGCTGAAGTTCATGTCGAGAATGATGACGTCGGGATGGAACGTGTCCATAAACTCGATAACACGCTCCGGCTTTGCCGTCACCCTTACTGCCTCTACGTAAGGCTTGAGCAGCATGTTGAGCGACAGCAGCACGTCCTCGTTGTCATCGACGACAAGTATTCTTCCCTTGGGAGATTCTATGCTATTCATGTAACAATGCAATATTTTGCCGCAAAGATACTCATTTCTTTTGAATAATCCGCAAAAAACGCAGGTAACCTTGCCGTTTTTTTTCGTAGGCATCTGTCCCACGCTAAAGCGGCTGAAGCTCTATGTGATGCTGGAACAATCCCCTTGCCTCACGGTATTCCCTCGGCGAAAGCCCCATTATCTTGCTGAACAGACGGGAGCAATAGTAACAGTCTGCAATGCATATCTTGTGGCATATCTGATTTATCTTCATGTCGGTCTGGTCAAGCGACCTGCATGCCTCCTTTATCTTCATAAGGTTGAAGTAGTTGAGTGGGGGTTGTAAGGACTGATTGTAACTTCCGTAAAACCTTATAACCTCATAACCGAAACAGAAAACCTTATAACCGAAACAGAGCAAGTCATTAACTTGCAAAAGTTGAATCAATATGATTATTCATTATTTTTAACAGATAGTCTGTTTGCAGTTATCGTGAATAGTTGTAATTTTGCAGCTTGACACTGAAATCTGGAACCATTCCTAACCTCCTACCTAAAACCAATGAAATGGTAAAAGCATGGAAAGAATCAGTGACCATACCTACATATAAGACAGGTAAGGCAGAGAAAAAACCGATATTCCTCGAAAAAAGAGCATATCAGGGGTCATCGGGAGCGGTATATCCCTACCCCCGGGAAGGAGGCGAAGGCAAGGAAATACCTGGCAGAAGTTGAGAAGCTCGACATCAACCACATCGGCATAATGCAATTCAAGTCGATGACAGAAAAAAATATGACATCATGAGACAGATAAAGAAATTTATAATGACCTGCCTTGCTGCGGCATGCCTGACAGCACAGGCTTATGCAACGACTGTCCCCGAAGTGAAATGGGACAGCAAGAGTCTGATAATCGACGGACGGCGTGTAGTGCCCGTAATGGGCGAAGTACATTTCTCGCGCATTCCCGCCTCTGAATGGAAAGACGAAGTGAGAAAGATGAAAGAGGGCGGAGTGACCATCATTGCCACATACGTCTTCTGGAACCACATAGAGGAACAGGAGGGTATCTTCAACTGGAGCGGACAGCGAGACCTCAGACGGTTTATCGAAATATGCAAGGAAGAACAGCTGCCCGTCATATTGCGCATCGGACCATTCTGCCACGGAGAGGTGCGCAACGGCGGCATTCCCGACTGGGTCTTCACAAAGGGATGCAAGACACGCTCGCAAGAACCATTGTTCCTCTCGTTCGTAGAGAAACTCTACCGACAGATATTCTCACAGATACAGGGACTGCAGTGGAAGGACGGCGGACCGCTCATGGCGTGCCAGTTCGACAACGAGTACCGTGGCTCGGGTGACTACCTGATGGCTCTGAAACGCATAGCCATGAGCATCGGCTTCGACCTGCCTTTCTACACCCGCACAGGATGGCCCGAGCTCTCAAAGCCCGTGCCGTTCGGCGAGATGCTGCCACTCTACGGCGACTATGCCGACGGCTTCTGGGAAAGGTCTGTCAAGGAGACTGCCGGCAACTACTACAAGGCTTTCAACTTCAAGGCATTCCGTTCCTCCACTGCCATTGCCACCGAACAGCTCGGCAAGCAGAAGGAGCAACTCAACGAGGGCGATGAGCAATATCCTTACTTCACCTGCGAACTGGGCGGAGGCATGATGCCTGCATATCACCGCCGCCCTTACGTCTATCCCGAAGATGCCTACTCCATGGCATTGGTGAAACTCGGCAGCGGTTCCAATCTCCTCGGCTACTATATGTATCACGGAGGAACCAATCCCGAGGGAATGACATGGCTCAACGAGATGCAGCGCACCGTGGCTACCAACTACAACGACATGCCCGTGAAGAACTACGACTTCCAGGCTCCGCTCGGCGAGTTCGGACAGACCCTACCACACTACTACATGCTTCGCAAGCTGCACCTCTTCATGCAAGACTACGGCGAGCAGCTTGCTACTATGGAGGCCTCATTCCCCTGCCGTCAGGACATCAACAAGGGCGACGACTCCTTCCTCCGCTGGTCATATCGCTCACAAGGCAACAGCGCATTCATCTTCATCAACAACTACGAACGACTGCAGAACCTCTCCACGAAGCGCGGCGTGAGGCTCGGAGCCTGCGGAGTGAAACTGCCCAAACTCAATGTTCCAGCCGGCACAATGTGCATACTGCCCATCAACATCGATGGCATCAGGTATGCCACGGCACAGATTATTGCAAAGCGTGACGGAAAGATATATATGGAACAAATAAAAGGTATTCCCACAACCATCGCTCTGCAAAATGGGAAAGTGATGAAAAACCTCAAGCCGAGAGGTGCTGAAAACCCTGTCTGTGGAAACATCTATCTGCTGACAAGCGAGGAAGCGGAGCACCTCTTCCTTTCAAGACACACGGAGGAGAACGTGCAAATTGCAGTGGAATACACCAAGATAAAGGAAGCAGGTCTCTTGCGCAAGATTACCATGGGAGCAAGAGGAGTGGCAGAAGAGCCAACCGACGAAGACTTCGCCGATGCCGCCGTGTATAAGATTACACTGCCTTCAGAGACAATCTCAATGTCAAACCGACTGCTCAGCATAGAATACCAAGGCGACTGCGCCCGCCTCTATGCCGACGGCAAACTCATTGCCGACCATTTCCAGTACGGCCGCCCCTTCCTCTTCGGACTATGGCGACTGCCCGAAGGCACCACAGAACTTGAGCTCCGCATCCTCCCCATGCAGGCTGACGCCCCCATCTACCTGCCTCGCGAGGCTGACAAGACTCCGGGCGAGGGCGTGAAAGGAATGAGGATTTTTTAAGCCGAATATTTCTCTATCTTGCAAGTGTGTTTCTTTGTCTCCTTGTTGTAGCTGATGCCGACAAGGAGGAGGTTGTCGGTAAGCTGTGCGAGCTTCTCAGGATAGCGGCGGTCCTTTATCTGGCTGATGGCGGTATCGGCAGTTTCTTCGTATTTCAGTTCCACAAGGATGACGGGGCTGCCATTGTTAAACACAGGGATGAAAGCCACATCGGCAAAACCCTTGCCCGTCGGCAACTCCTCCATCGGTACGAACATACCTGTCGCTCCGATATAGGCATAACGCACAAGGGCACGCAAGGCCTGCTCGTTATTGTAGAAGCGCGGAGTGGTGTATTGGCTATGAAATGTGTCGAGTGCCTCCGCCACATATTCCTCGTCCATGGCGAGAGTGGCTTGCAAGAGTATGTCAGAGTCTTTTATCAGTCTGGTCAGTTCAGGCCTGTTGCCCGTCTTCACCACCTGCAGCAGTTCGGCACGCACCTCCTGGTTGGGGATATGCACTTTCTGAGTCTTGTTGTCGTAAGCGAAATAACCATAGTGGGTGAGCAGTGCAAAGAGTTCGTCTCGGCTGTTAATCTCATTTTGGTCGTTGCCGTAGTTGAGCACGGGCACGCTTTCCTCTCCACCAATTAACAGATTTTCTATCGTCTGCTTCACACCGTCGAAATCCATGTTTATATAGTTGCGGATGGCTTCAAACGACGATGTCTGCGACCAATAATTGTCGAAAGTGTTCATGATAATTGCACGCATAACAGATGTTGGGTTGAAGATGTGTCCAACTTCTCCCATATTATATCCGTCATACCATTTCTTCATCTGCTGATATGACATTTTATATTTCTCGCAAAGAACATACACCTCGTCCTTTGTAAATCCGAAATAACCTGCGAGTTTTCCAGGATTAACCATTGAATAAGATTGGAAATTATTCAATGCCGACTGTGTGCCATATTGCTTGATGGGCAGGATGCCGGTCATATATACTGCGGCAAACACACGTTTAGTGCTTCCTGACTTGAACAGACTTCGCAGCAACCTCACATATTCCTCCATTATCTGCGGCTTGTTTGCCAATTCGCGGCAGAGGGCATCCCATTCGTCGATGATGAGAACAAATTGCTCACCCGTATGCTCATACACCTTGACCAATGTGCCCATAAGGTCTGTACGTGGAGATATGGCAATGTCAGGATAGGCTTCCCTTATGTCTTTTTTTATCGTTCTTGAGAATATCTTGATAATATCCTTGTTGTCATGACATGTTGATGTAAAGTCGGTCACATCAATATATATCGTGGGATACTTATTAAGATGAGTCTCAAAAGCCGTCTCGGGATTCTTGTTTACAGGATTCTCCGCATTAGCCACTTTCAGGTCCTCAAACAGTTTGCGACTGTCGCACGACTTGTCGTAGTAGGCATACAGCATTTCTGCCGCCATGGACTTGCCAAAGCGGCGGGCACGGCTCACGCAGGTCATTCTCGACTCCGTATTGAGTGTGCTGTTGATATACAGTATCAGTTCCGACTTGTCAACATATTCACCACGTCTCGCACCAACGAAACTCATGTTGCCTCTGTTTATGTAAATACCCATAGTAGCTTACCGATACGGGGGATGTAATCCCATATCGCTTGCAAAGATAGGGCAAATTTTGTGGAATACCAAATAATAATCTTGAAAATTTGATTGCTATTCCTAAAACATAAACTATCTTACTGAACTTTCGCAAACTTCAACTTGTCTTGTTGTTTTGTTGTTTTGTGGTTTTGTTGTTAGTTCCCCTCATTTGCGAAGAGTATCAACTAAACAACAAGACAACTAAACAACCGAAGAAGTTGAAATTTGCGAAAGTTGAATGTGTGAATTATTTATATGCTGCAATAGGACAAAACAGGACAAGACGTAATCTCTATGATATTGCAGCGTAAAAGCATAGAGATTGCAACGTAAAAGCGTTGATATTACAGCGTAAAAGCATAGCTTTTGCAACGCAATATCAACGCTTTTTGTATATGCCTATCTATCAGCCTGTTGCAAGACAGCAAGCTGTTGCTTGGAAATAGGACAAAATTGACATTCGGTAAAAAAGCCACGTCCTGCCGCACAGACCGGGAAAAGGAAGCCGTCACCTGCGTGACCTGACCTCTTTCAGTATCTTGTTTCTGATGCTCTTCACTGCTGGCTTGTAGTATTCCATCTCCATCGACTCTAACGTACGGACAAACTCTTCTCTCAATTCGGGATAGAAACGGCTCATACGCCACGCAAGCTTGATGCAGAGCGACTGTATTCCGGGCAGCTCCTCCATGTCCGCGGCGTGGTCGATACAGAAATCCAGGAAATCGACCCTCAGGTCTTCCTCCTCCATCCGCAGTCTGTGGATATTGTTGAGCGCAAGCCTGCGCACAGAGGAATTGTCTGCACTCATGGCAAGTTCGATGAGAGGATGAAGCATGGGCTGCAACTGCGAGTGCTCCTTGCTGTTTGTCTTGGTAAGCACCCAGAGGGCATTCCTTGCCACCTGATAGTCCTCATCATTCATATATTTCTGACAGAAACTAAGGAAATCCCCCTCTTTCTTGAGTTCAAGGCAGACAGTCATTGCCTCCCTTTCCCCATACGATCCCATTAACTGATTTCTTCTTATCATTCTTGCATTATTGACATATCTGTTTTTTTTACCGTTTGTACCTTTTCAAGGGTTTATTATTTGCAAAATTACACCATTTCGAGCTATTATACAAGTATCTCATCCATAAAAAATAAAATTCATTCGCAATCTTTTTTCTTTGTTTGCTTTCTGGTCTTAGGCTATTGGTTGTAGGAATTATGGTTAGCAGTCACAAAATCCTTCATTGACAGGTCCGTAATTGGCAGAACAACGACATTGAATCAACCAAGTCGTTCTATGACTATGACCTCGTGGTGTCCGACAGCATGGATACAGAGAAGAACTTTACCGAATCCCTGGAGCACGAAGATGACGTGGTGGTCTATACAAAGTTGCCAAATGGCTTCTATATCAACCCGCCAATGGGCAAGTACAATCCCGACTGGGCTGTCGCTTTCAATCACATCTATTTTGCGGCTGAGTCTAAAGGCAATGACCTCCAAGGCTCTCAGCTCCGTGGCTCAGAGGAAAGTAACGTTGCGAAACTTCCCCTGTTGTCCCGTGCAGTTTTCTACCTTTGTTTTTCATAGTTTATTACGTTATGCAACAACAAAGTTATGTAAACATCCCGGTACTGAGGACATACCGTCCCATCCCCGTCCCGCCCGTTCCGTCTATTTTCAGGGGTGTACAGTAAATAGATTAAAGAAAATTTGGATTTTGTAAGCGTTTGTTGTACTTTTGCAGCATAAATGGGACAGAGGTACTTGTGCTTATGTTCTCCTGTAAAATTTCTAATACACTGCCAATACCAGACCTCGTGGCTGAAATATGTGTCTGGAAGAATACTATGATTAAAAGATTTACATCATTGATGACGTTGCTCATCCTCTGTGTTTTCGTATCAGTCTCAGCGTCTGCCTACGATGTTAAGGTGGATGGTATCTACTACAATTTGGCTGAAAAGTTTGCATTTGTAACTGCCGGCGATTGGGACTACGCATGGGAGATTGTTATCCCTGAGTCCATCGTAGTTAATGAAGAAACCTATACCGTCAAGGAGATTCAAGAAAGGGCATTCTTTTGGTGTAACAACCTTACCGCAGTGACGATACCCAGTTCCGTTACAAGCATAGGAAAACATGCTTTCAATAGCTGTTATCGCCTTACCTCAGTGACGATACCCAGTTCCGTCACAAGCATCGGGGGATACTCTTTCTCTAACTGTATTTAGAGACTCCTAAACTACCATGAACAACAAAAACTAACTAAATATAAACTATTGAAACACAGGCACATTTAGATTTTAACACTTCGAACTTGCTATTTGGTGGTTCCCGATTTTCCGCTTATTTTTGCAACGTATTTCTACC
>CALZJQ010000119.1 GCA_945787895.1 uncultured Prevotella sp.
TGGATTACTATCGGGGATATAGTGGTTTGTCAACTTTTAGACTTTACAGACTACTCTGCCGGTGCGTAGTAAGTGACATGGTTTAGGTTGGGGGTTGTAGGTTTTGGTTAGTTAGACTGTCCTCTTGAGAGCCTCTATTAGAAATGCTAACCGACCAACAACGTACAGCCCTCAACCCACAACCAACCAGGTACTACAACCAAAACCAAAAACCAACAACCGGCAACCAGCAACCGGCAACCAGGCACTGCCTCAGTACTTCAGGCTCTCGCGGTAGTCATGAGGGGTGAACCCGATGTTTTTCTTGAATATCCTTATGAAGTAAGAGACATCCGTAAAACCGACTCTCACGGCAATCTCCCTGACAGGGATGTCGGTCGTAAGCAGGAGACTCTGTGCCAGGTGAATCTTGCACCTTATGGCATATTGCAGCGGTGAGATACCGAGCGTGCTGTTGAACAGTTTTCCTATGTAGGATTTCGTCACGCAGGCGACGTCTGCCATCTGCTCCAGGGTTACCGTGGCATGAATGTTCTTCTTTATGAAGCTGGACACTTTCATCACTCTTTCGTCCGTGTATTCAAGCCGCTTCTGTGCATGCTTCATGAAATACGACGTGATTATCCATACGAGCCCCTGCAGCTGCATCTTCTCATAGCGTTCCATTTCGGAATATCTCCGTGCGTAGTCCCTGTATGCGGGGTGGGCGTTGAATTCCTCCGCACATGAATAGGGGAGCGACAGCTGAGGGTAGATGTTGCAGTAGTTGGTAAAGAGCAGGTCGGCAGCTTCGTTTGCCTTGACGCAACGGGGAAAGGAATAGATGTCAAAGAATCCCGTCTGGTCGCCGTATCTCTCGTACACGAACATATAATAGAACTCAAAGCCCGGCTTGCAGACGTAGCTGTGGGGCATGAAACTTGGAACGAGATACATGTATCCAGCCTTCAGTTCCATGTCGCCGTCTGGGAAATGCAGCGTTGCATTTCCTGATTTTACATAGTACAGTCGTGCGAACGGGGAGGATATGTCCGTGCCTCCCCATTTGTGTACGGTCCGTGCATAGCCGATGTTAAGCACGCTGATATTGACGAGTTCAAGTCCAATCTTCATGATTCTCCGAACGCTCCGTTTCATTTTCCCATTCCTCCCATTCCTTCAAGGCAAGCTGCCAGTCAGTGCCGTCGCCGCCGGTCCTTTCACCGCGTTCCACGAGAGCGTCGCGTTCCCTGTCCCGCCTCCTCTTTTCCTTCATGTCTGCGATGGTAGCATCATCCAATATCTTGATTGCACCCCTGCCGACAGCCTCTTTCAGTTCTGTCTCGCCGAAGGCCTTTCCCTGTTCGTTGAAGTCGGAGATGTTGAATTCAAAGTTGACCCTCAGCTGATGCCTTATCTGTTTCTGCTGAAAACGTGTCCCTGCATTTTTCCTTCGCAGGAGCATGGCTATTATGTCAATCTCGTGTTGGCTGAACTTGTTTCTTCCCATAGTGTGAATGGTTGTCTTGTTGTTTGGTTGTTTTGTTGTTTAGTTGTTTAGTTGTTTTGTTATTTAGTTATTTAGTTATTTAGTTGTTTAGTTATTTAGTTGTTTGTATTCGCATATGAGAAAATCTATCAACTAAACAACTAAACAACTAAACAACAAAACCACCAAACCACCAAACAACAGAAAAACACGTTTCCCTATGCAAAATTATAAAAAAATACATAGAAAAAGCCAAAAAATATGTTAAATTAGAGAATTTGTCCGTAATTGTTTGTGGATTAAGTATTTTTTTGATAATTTTGTTGCTGAAATTTCATGTGACAAACATAATTCACCTAATATTAACTATTAAAACTTTGAAACGATGAAAGAACTGATCGCACAGATTGCTTCTGCTTATGAGGCATTCGCAAAGGACGCTAATGCACAGGCTGAGAATGGAAACAAGGCTGCTGGCACACGTGCCCGCAAGGCTTCCCTCGAGATTGAGAAGGCAATGAAGGCTTTCCGCAAGGCAAGCATCGAGGCTGCAAAGTAAGCAGGGAGCTTTTGTTCCCGGAATGAACGAACGTACTCGTGCGGAAATGATTTTTCCGTGACAGAACAGGAAATTGACATAAGGACAGTCAGCAGGAGAAATCCCAGCTGGCTGTCCTTTCTGTCTGTCAGGTTGTCTTGTTGAAAGCCGAATAGGCGGCAAAGGACAATCCCGCCTTTTGAGGGGCGGGATTGTCTGGAGTTCAAGTTTAGCAAGCGTAAATCACTATGGTTGTTGGTTGGTTTGCTTTTCTAATGGAGGTTTTCAAGAGGAGAGTCTAACTAACCCAAAACCAACAACCTAAAACCAACAACCAGGAGCTGAGCAAGTCACAGACTTGCGGAAGTAGAATCTGTAGTTATCTGATTCTGTCAATTGACTTTATCAGTCTTTCATCTGCCATGATGCCTTGACGGGCAAGGAGGATGAATATCATGGCTACCACCGGCAGCGTGACGGCGGTGCCTGCGTGGAATGTCTGTCCTTCGCCGATGCAGGTCTGCTTGATGAGGAATCCGCAGGCAGCCATCTCTACGGCCACCATGAGAAGCAGGACGTAGCAGTTCAATGCCTGTGCCTTCCTGTTCCTGTACATGAAGATGACTGCGATGGCATGAAACACATTCATGACGAGGAAGAACATGGGGATGGCAAAGAACGGATAGCTCATGTTTCCATTGTCCCCGTCCCTGAGTCCAAGACTCGTAATGGTGTCGGGAATACCCATTCCAGCCGTTTCGACGGAGCCGAGGGGCAGGAATGTGGTGAGTACGAAGCAGATGACGGCAAAGAAAAGGTATAGTGACTGTTTTCTTTGTATCATGGTCAGTCCTCCTCCTCGTAATGATGCTCTTTGGAGGGGTCGCGCCAATAGATGTTTTTCTCGATGAACTCCTGTGTGGCGAGGAGAGTAGGCTTGGGGAGCTTTTCGTAATACTGGCTGATCTCTATCTGCTCGCGGTTTTCAAATACTTCCTCAAGGCTGTCGTTGTAGCTTGCAAACTCCGCCAGTTTCTTGCTGAGGTCCTGCTTTATCTCGGCAGAGATCTGGTTGGCACGCTTTCCGATGATTGCAACGCTCTCATAGATGTTGTCTGTGTCGTTGCAGAGGTCCATGATGTTTCTTGTTACGGTGTTTACCGGTGCTTTTGATTTCTTGTAGTCCATTATGTATTTTTATTACGGTTTTACGGTTTTACGGTTATACGGAGGTTTGCCAATTTACGGTTATACGGTTTCTTTTCGGTTATGTGGTTTTACGGTTATTCGGAGGTTTGAAGAGGCTGATTGTAACTTCCGCACAACCTTATAACCTTAAAACCTTATAACCGAAACAGAAAACCTTATAGCCGAAAAGATGCTACTTCTTCCCGCTGTTGGTGACTTTCCTGCATTTCTCTATATATTTCTCAGCAAGGCTTCTTTCCTTGGAGTCGGGATATTCGTTGATGAATCCGTAGCATTCGTCTTCTGCGTCCTGATAGCGTTCCAGCCTCTTTGCCTCGACGCTCGACTCTGCCAGCTGGTACTTGCTTTTCATTATGAGGGATGCGAAGTCTTCGCGGAGGGAAGTATATGGATAGTCCTTGAGTACGTTCTGCGAAGTCACGATGCAGGCTTCATAGTTGTTGCCTCCGCTGGTGCAGTTTCCGAAGTAAGTCCCAAGGTTGTAGTAGAGCCGTGCTGAATGCAGTTCCTTCTCCACGAGCTTGTCCTGAAGCTCGTAAAGCCTGTTCTGGGCCAGTTCCTTTTTCGGACTGAGCGGATAGATGTCCATGAAGTCCTGGTAGGCCCGCATGGCTGAATAGGTCTCCGACTGGTCGAGGCGGGGCTCCGGGGAGCAGTTGTAGAGGCTTTCGCCTACGAGGAAACTGGCCTGCTCGCAGTATATTCCCTTTGGATAGGACGAGGTGTATTTCCTGAATATCTCCGCTGCCGACTCATAGTCCTTGTCATTGTATGACGACAGTCCGTAGAGGAAGAGGCATTCCTCCGCCTTGTCAGTGCCGCGCATGACCTGTATCATGTCTCCGAACAGGGTGGAAGCCTGCAGGAACTTATGCTGCGCAAATCTTTCTTTGGCAAATTCGTATCTGAACGTCCAGTCGTCTGACTTATACACGTTGTTGAACTCGGAAGCGCACCCTGTGAGCAGGAGTGCCGCTGATATTAGGAATGATGGTATTTTTTTCGACATCGGGGGAAGGGGGTGTTTTGTTGTCTTGTTGTCTTGTTGTCTTGTTGTTTAGTGGTTTTGTTGATAGCTTTTCTCATTTGCGAATACAAACAACTAAACAACAAAACTACCAAACCACTAAACAACAAATTTCAACCAAACAACCAAATTTCAATTCATTTTGCAAAATTACAAAAAATCCTGCTCATTCCAAAGTTGTTGCACTTTTTTTACAAAAAAAAACGCAAATATAACATTAATTTCATGGAAAACGCTATATTTGCACCATGAATGAAGGTGGGCATCATTAATTATCCACACATTGTTCATGTCGGCGATGTGTTCATCAATTTCATAGTCCCACCGTTGAAAGTGTATATAATTTCAACTTTCGCAAGTCTGAGAATTGATCAGTTTGTCTTGTTGTTTAGTTGTTTAGTTGTCTTGTTGTTTAGTTGTCTTGTTTTCTTGTTGTCTAGTTGTTTGGTTAATGGAAATCGACTCCATTGCGACGGCAATCAACTAAATAACAAGACAACCAAACAACTAAACAACAAGACAACTTAACAACAAAACCACCAAACAACCTGAATCCTGCGAAACTTGATTAAATCCAAGAAATGACAAAGCGAATCAACAGAACCTACCCTGCATGAAATTAACATCAAAATACAAGCCTACGGGAGACCAGCCTGAGGCTATCCGCCAACTTACCGAGGGTATCCTGAGAGGAGAGCGTGCTCAGGTGCTGCTGGGAGTCACCGGTTCCGGAAAGACGTTTACGATGGCAAACGTCATCGCCGGTATCAACCGTCCGACGCTCATCCTCAGTCACAACAAGACGCTCGCCGCCCAGCTGTATGAGGAGATGAAGGGCTTCTTTCCTGACAATGCCGTGGAGTACTACGTCTCCTACTATGATTACTACCAGCCGGAGGCATACCTTCCCTCCACCGACACATACATTGAGAAAGACCTTGCCATCAACGAGGAGATAGACCGCCTGAGGCTTTCTACGATTTCTTCGCTGCTGTCGGGCAGAAGGGATGTAGTCGTAGTGTCATCGGTGTCGTGTATTTACGGCATGGGCGGACCTACGGCAATGCAGGGCAGCATAATAAGCATAAGGAAGGGAGAGAAAATCGTCCGCAATGAATTTCTCAGGCGTCTTGTCGATGCCCTTTACGTAAGGAATGACATTTCCCTCGAGAGGGGAGAGTTCAGGGTCAAGGGAGACAACGTGGACGTCTTCATGGCTTACAGCAACAATGTCCTGCGCATCACTTTCTGGGATGACGAGGTGGAGAGCATTGAGGAACTGGACAGCACGACGTACGGGCGCATCGATTCCTTTGAGGATTACCAGATTTATCCCGCAAACATCTTCGTGACTGACAAGAACCAGGCAGAAAAGGCAATACGCATGATACAGGATGACTTGTCGGAGCGCATTGACTACTTCCTGTCAACAGGAGACAACATAAAGGCGCAACGCATAAAGGAAAGGGTGGAATATGACCTTGAAATGATTAAGGAACTGGGTCACTGCTCCGGCATTGAGAACTATTCACGATACTTTGACGGAAGGGCTCCGGGCGAACGTCCATATTGTCTCTTCGACTTCTTTCCTGATGATTTCGTACTCATGGTTGACGAGAGCCATGTGACCATACCTCAGATCAGGGCCATGTATGGCGGTGACCGTGCGCGCAAGCAAAACTTGGTGGAGTTCGGTTTTCGCCTGCCTGCCGCATTTGACAACAGGCCGATGCGCTTTGAGGAGTTTGAGGATATGGTGAAACAGTGCATCTACGTATCTGCCACGCCTGCCGATTATGAGTTGGAACAGTCGGAGGGTGTCGTGGTGGAACAGATAATCCGCCCTACCGGACTCCTCGACCCGGATATAGTAGTGCGTCCGAGTGAAAACCAGATGGATGACCTGCTGGAAGAGATACGCATCAGGGCAGAGAGAAAGGAACGTGTCCTTGTCACCACGCTGACAAAAAACCTTGCGGAGCTGCTCACCGAACACCTTCTGAACAACGGGGTAAAGACCAACTATATCCACTCCGATGTAGCCACGCTTGACAGGGTGCAGATACTCAGCGATCTGAGGGCTGGGGTATATGACGTCCTTGTAGGAGTCAACCTCCTGCGTGAGGGTCTTGACCTGCCTGAGGTCTCACTCATGGCGATACTCGATGCCGACAAGGAGGGATTCCTTCGTTCACACCGCAGCCTTACCCAGACGGCTGGACGCGCGGCGAGAAATGTCAACGGACTCGTAATCATGTATGCCGACACCATCACGAAGAGTATGCAGCAGACTATCGACGAGACTCTCCGCCGCAGGAAGAAGCAGATGGAATACAATGAGGCTCATGGAATCACCCCTCAGCAGATTGTAAAGAACATATCGGTGTCTTCCCTGGCAAGACCGGAAGGCGAACGACCAAAATCCCCATCTGCCGCAAATGGTTACGTGCCATATATGGAGAAGACGGAATGTCCTATGGTTGCAGACCCTATCGTCGATGCAATGTCAAAAAAGCAGCTGGAAGACAGCATCCTATATACCACGCAGAAGATGAAGGATGCGGCAAGGGATATGGACTTCCTGCAGGCAGCTCAATATCGTGACGAGATAGTACGCCTCCGTTCGCTTCTGGAGGGGAGGGAGTAGTATCTGGTTACGTTGTTGTTTAGTTGTTTAGTTGTCTTGTTGTTTGTTTTTGTTTTTTGTTTTTGTTGTTTAGTTGTCCTGTTGTTTTGTTGATAGCTTTTCTCATATGCGAATACAAACAACAAAACAACAAAACAACAAATTTCAACAAGACAACCAAACAACCGAATTACCTTCCCCCTTCCATTTCCTTCAGGAAGACAGCGTCCAGAGACCATGCAGCGCATGAATTGGTGGAGATGATGTCCTTCGACGAAAATGGAGTGACCGTCATGTCTTCCATTGCAGCCTTGAGAATGTCCCTGTTGCCCGTCTTCCAGTAGGCGTATGCCTGCAGTCTCGGTATCTTGAATTTGTTTTTTGAAATCTCCCAGGCCTTTGACCTGTAATTCACGGCATGGTCAAGCCAGGCCTTGTTCCATTCCCTGCAGTCGATGCTGAGCATCATCTCGTTCATCGTCTCGAAACCTCCCATGATGGTCATCAGGTGATTGGTGTTTTGTACGGCGCTGTCTCCTTCCCACGAAATTACTCCGGTGGCTGGGTCGTAACCCAAGGCTTTCGGACCGGAGAACAGTCCGTGCGGCAATGAGGCGATGCTCTTCATTCCGGTGATGATTTTGTCGTAGTATTTCTCAGCGATAAACGGATTCGTGAGGTCAGCGGTTGCCGTGAACTCCAACAGCATATTCTTCTCGTTACTTTGGAAGATACGCATAACCGTCTGTTCCCAGTTGGTCGTTTCCTCGTTTGCTTCGCCCACATTGAAATTGATGGTCGTTTGCTTTCCTCCGTCGCGTGTCTCGGAATTGATATGGTGTGCTTCATCCGCAATCAGCACTACTTGTTGTTCCGCAAAATCATCAATCGTCACACTGTTCTCACGCGGATTATTTAGCGTTGTGTGCAAGCCTTGTATGGTTGTAAGGCAGAAATTGATGCAGTTGGGATTAGCGCCTTGGAAATTCTCCACCTCGTTTATCTCCACCTGCTTGCCGTTGATTTCTATCTTCTTGGCAAAGAGGTACTTATCC
>CALZJQ010000120.1 GCA_945787895.1 uncultured Prevotella sp.
TCCGGACGAACGTATATCTCCATACGGTGACCCATATTGAACACTTGATACATTTCCTTCCAGTCTGTTCCGCTCTCATCGTGAATCATCTTGAAGAGTGGAGGTACAGGGAACATATTATCCTTGACAACGCGGCAGTTGTCACTGACAAAATGCAGCACCTTTGTCTGTGCTCCACCTGTACAATGCACCATGCCATGAATCTCATGACGCAGGTCATCAAGTATCTTCTTAATTACAGGAGCGTAAGTTCTTGTAGGAGAAAGAACTAACTGACCGGCATCAAGCCCTACTTCAGCAATTTTGTCAGTGAGCTTTTTCGTTCCACTATATACCAATTCCTCAGGTACTGACTTATCGAAACTCTCGGGATATTTCTCTGCGAGATACTTGGAGAACACATCATGGCGGGCTGATGTCAGACCGTTGCTTCCCATACCTCCATTGTATTTCTTCTCGTATGTAGCCTGTCCCGTGGATGACAATCCCACGATGACGTCACCGGGACGGATATTTGCATTGTCAATGACATCGCTGCGCTTCATCCTGCACGTCACGGTAGAATCCACTATTATTGTACGTACGAGGTCACCAACGTCAGCAGTCTCACCACCTGTAGGATAAATGCCCACTCCCATCTCTCGAAGTTCTGCGAGTAACTCGTCCGTTCCATTGATGACTGCAGAAATGACCTCTCCTGGTATCAGCATCTTGTTTCGTCCGATAGTAGAGCTGACAAGGATATTATCCACTGCTCCCACGCACAAGAGGTCATCTGTATTCATGACGATGGCATCCTGGGCAATACCTTTCCATACAGAGATGTCTCCCGTCTCTTTCCAGTACATATAGGCGAGACTTGACTTTGTACCTGCACCGTCAGCGTGCATTATGTTGCAGTACTCGGAATCACCTCCCAAGACATCTGGAATAATCTTGCAGAATGCCTGTGGGAATATGCCCTTGTCGATGTTCTTTATTGCGTTGTGCACGTCTTCTTTTGCCGCACTCACGCCTCGCATCATATATCTATTATTCATCATAAATATGTTTTGTTTGTTTCAAGTTGTCAATTTCTCTGCGGTCTTGAGGTATTGAGGTTCTAAGGTTTTTCGGAAGTAACAAACAGCCTTGGCAAACCTCCGTTTGAAATTTGTTGTCTTGTTGTTTGGTAGTCTTGTTGACTGCTTCTCTCATTTGCAAAGACAAACAACTAAACAACAAAACAAGAAAATAACTAAACAACAAAATAAAACCTAAAAACCGCACATCAATAATTCCACAGGTTCCACCCTTCTTCCGCCTGCAAGAGCAGCATCTCGAGTCCATTCTTCACCATAGATCCCCTTTCCTTTCCCTTTCTCAGGAATAGTGTCTCCTCGGGATTGTAGATGAGGTCATAGAGCAGGAATGAGTCGTCAAGCAAATGATAAGGCAGGTCGGGACATTCATCAAAGTGCGGCGACATACCCTTTGGGGTACAGTTTACTATCACAGTGTATTCCTTCAGCAGTTCGGGAGTTATCTGTTGGTACGTTATGGTATTGTCCCTCTCGCTGCGGCTTACCTTCAGGGTCTGCAATCCAAGTTTCCTCAATCCATAATCTACAGCCTTGGATGCGCCGCCAGTACCGAGAATCAGAGCCTTTTTGTGAGAAGGACGGAGAAGAGGGTTAATGCTGTTGACAAATCCCACGACATCGGAGTTGTAGCCTTTCAACTCGACATTCTTCCCTGCATGAACTACCTTCACCACATTGACGGCACCTATTGCCAACGCTTCCGGTGACACGGTGTCAAGATACTCCATCACTTTCTCCTTATATGGTATCGTAACATTAAACCCTGCAAGTTCGGGGTTACTGCCCAACACCTTGGTAATCTCTCTGATGTCGGGTATTTCGAAATTCTCATACGTGGCATCGATTGCCTCATTCTTGAATTTTTCATTGAAATACCCCATCGAGAAAGAATGCCCGAGAGGATAACCTATCAGTCCGTATTTCTTCATTGTCGTTTGGTTGTAATTTAATAAGGTGGCTACATTGCATCGTGATACCGTTGACTCTTGATTAATGGAAATGGAAAAACTTCAAAACCTTTCGGTTCGGTTGAACGGTTAGAGGGTTAGTTGTTTCGTGGTTTGGTGGTTTAGTTGTTTGGTGGTTTAGTTGTTTGGTTGATAGCATTCGGCTCCTTTGCGAATACAAACAGCAAGGAAACAAACAACTAAACAACTAAACAACTAAACAACTAAACAACTAAACAACCAAACAATCAAACAACCAAACAAGAAACCCTATTTCCGCGCTACGTACAATGTACAGATACCGAAGGTGAGACGGGTGAAAGACGCCTCCGAAAAACCAATCTTCCGCAACACCTCCACCAGGGTCTCTCCTTGCGGAAAAGCCTCTATCGTCTTTGTCAGGTATGAATATGCGCTGCTGTCACGCGAGATTAGTTTTCCATAGACCGGCAACACCGTATGGCTGTAGATACGAAAGAGTTGCTTCATGGGAAAACTGACAGGAGAGGTGAGTTCTACTATGCTGAGCATGCCTCCATCCTTCAGCACCCGATACATCTCCCTCAGTCCCTTTTCCAAATCCTGGAAATTACGTATTCCGAAAGCGGCAGTGACGGCATCGAAGGTATCTGACTCAAATGAGAGGTTGAGACAATCCTCCCTCTTGAAGGTTATTATCCCGTCAAGCCCCCTCGCAGTTACCTTTTCACGTCCAACCTGCATCATCCCCTCCGAGATGTCAGCACCAATGATGCTTTGAGATTTCAGCATCTCGGCTGCTAGGATGGCAAAGTCACCCGTTCCCGTCGCAATGTCGAGCATTGTCTTGGGATGACATTCCTCCAACGCCTTTATTGCCCTGTGCCTCCAACGCCGGTCAATATCCCATGAGAGACGATGGTTGAGGGTATCATAGGTGGTTGCAATATTATCAAACATTGCCTCCACCTGCCTGCCCTTCTCCCCTTCCCTATCGTATGGCTTTATGGTTTCCTGTTCGTACACGGTAGGGATTGCTTTTATTTCTGATTTCCTGAAGCAGACCGTGAGTAATCCTTCAGATATTCACTGACATTCTTCTCGATACGGGCAGGAATGTCACTCGTCTCCACCGAACGGTCAAACTTCTCTCCGATGATGTTCTCATACAGTTCTATATATCTCTCGCTTACGCTTGCGGCATATTCGTCGGTTATCTCCGGCATCACCTGTCCCGGTTCGTTCATGAAGTCATGCTCTATGAGCCACTGACGGACAAACTCCTTGGACAGCTGCCTCTGGGGCTCGCCCTTCTCAAACTTCTCCTCATAGCCCTCCGCATAGAAATAGCGGGAAGAGTCCGGCGTATGTATCTCGTCGATGAGATAAACCTCACCGTCACGCTTGCCAAACTCATATTTCGTATCTACAAGGATAAGACCCTGCCTTGCGGCAATCTCCTGACCGCGGGCAAAGAGCTTGCGGGTATAGTCCTCCATCTTGGCATAGTCCTCGGCAGAGACAATACCCTGTGCTATTATCTCTTCCTTGGAGATATTCAGGTCATGACCCTCGTCGGCTTTTGTAGTAGGAGTGATGATTGGTTCCGGGAAACGCTCGTTCTCACGCATTCCCTCTGGCAGCCTGACGCCACATATCTCACGGCAACCGTTCCTGTAGTCACGCCATGCCGAACCGGTAAGGATGCCGCGTATTATCATTTCCACGCGGAAGCCCTCACACTTCAAGCCCACCGTCACCTGCGGGTCGGGAGTTGCAAGTTTCCAGTTAGGGCAGATGTCTGTTGTGGCATCGAGGAATTTCGCCGCTATCTGGTTGAGCACCTGTCCCTTGAACGGAATACCCTTTGGAAGTATTACGTCAAAGGCAGAAATACGGTCAGTGGCAACCATCACCATCAGGTCGTCATTGATGTCATACACGTCGCGCACCTTTCCGTGATAGACGCTTTTCTGTCCTTCAAAATGAAAGTCTGTATTTGTTAACGAGTTCATATTATTGATGTTTTGGTTTTTGGTTCTTGTTTTTGTTCTTGTCTTTTTCTTTCGAAGGCATTAACTATTCTTGTCACCAGCTTATGGCGGACAATATCCTTGGAGTCCATCCTGACTATGGATATTCCTTCCACGTCGTCGAGGATGTCCATGGCAGCAGACAGTCCGCTGTGAGTATTCTGCGGCAAATCTATCTGCGTGAGGTCGCCCGTGACAATCATCTTCGTGTTCCATCCCATTCTGGTAAGAAACATCTTTATCTGTGCCGTGGTAGTGTTCTGAGCCTCGTCCAGTATGACTACCGCATCGCTCAGCGTCCTTCCCCTCATGAAAGCAAGGGGAGCTATCTGTATCACGTTCTTCTCCATCATGTCCTGCAGTTTCACCTGCGGTATCATGTCCTCAAGTGCGTCGTAGAGCGGCTGGAGATAAGGATCTATCTTGTCCTTCATGTCTCCGGGAAGGAAACCCAACTTTTCCCCGGCCTCTACAGCCGGACGGGAGAGGATAATCTTCCTTGCCGTCTTTTCCTTCAGGGCCTTCACCGCCAGGGCTATGCTGAGATATGTCTTTCCAGTTCCTGCAGGTCCCACTGCGAACACCATGTCGTCTCTTGAGAAAGCGTCGATGAGCTGCTGCTGGTTGGCGGAACGGCTCTTGATGGGTCGTCCCGTAATGCTGTAGAGCAGGGCATCGTCATTGCTGTCACCCTTCGTCGGGTTGCCCTTGACTATGTCGAGCACATCCTCATCCGTGACGGTGTTGTACCTGACAATGTGCCTGCGGATCTTTTCCACGTCTTCCTCAAAGCGGCACATCTCTTCTTCGTCTCCAAGCACCTTTATTACGTTGTCGCGCGCCACCACCCTCAGCTTGGGATACAGTGATTTCAATATTTGTATGTGGGAATTGCCTGCGCCGTAGAACTCTACCGGGTCAATGTCCTCAATGACTATATGTTTCTCTATCAATTCTGCCTGTATTAAATTTTTTCTGCAAAATTACAAAAAGGTTTTCACATTTCATCATTTTTTCTTATCTTTGTGCCATAAAAACAAAAAAAATCAATGATAATATCCAAAACTGCATACTTGCACGGCTTTACATTCACGGTTCTCATCCTCGGCATTGTCCGTCTAATACTTTCCATATCCGACGGAAAGGACGTCAATCCTCAGGAAAAAGGGGATGCCGCCGCATCTGACTCCATGCCGGAAAACTCCGTCGTCATTCCTTCCCCTCAAAAAGAGTCCGGTCAAATTGCCCCGGACACAAGGAAGCCTCACAGGATTCTCAGCGTCAGGAGATTCGACGAGGCGTTCCCCGATGCCAACGACGTGCAGCTTCTCTCTGCCTGGAAATGGGGAGTGAAGCCAGTTGCCAATACAGAAGAGGCAGAGAAGCGTAAGAACGAGCTGGTCTATATCGGTGCATCGCCTTGGTTCCACGTTGACCGCCTCCGTACAAGCATCCCCTATCTCGTGCCGAAAGCTGCGATATTGCTCCATGACATCGGAAGAACCTTCTACGACTCCCTCGACGTAAAGGGGGTGCCGCTCCACAAAATCATAGCAAGCAGCGTATTGCGTTCCAAGGAAGACATAGACAAACTGCGCCGCCACAACCTCAACGCCACGGAGAACTCCTGCCATCTTTACGGCACTACCTTTGACATCTGCTACAACAGGTACAAGACCGTGGAAGACCCCAGTGGTCCTTCACGCCGCACAGTCACCAACGACACCTTGAAATGGGTGCTCTCAGAAGTCTTGCGCGACATGAGGGAAGCTGGCAGGTGCTACGTGAAGTATGAGGTGAAACAGGGCTGCTTCCACATAACGGTCAGGTAGGCGGCAGTTGTCTTGTTGTCTTGTTGTTTAGTTGTCTTGTTATTTAGTTGATAGCATTCGACTCCATTGCGAATACAAACAACAAGACAACAAGACAACTAAACAACAAGACAACTAAACAACAAAACAACTAAACAACAAGACAACTAAACAACAGAGTTCATGGCGATAGGAAAATGGATAGGAGCCTTTTTCGGCATCCTCAACGGCGGAGTAATCGGCGGGCTGGCAGGCTATGCCCTGGGAGCCCTCTTCGACAGTTTCGTGGATGAATCCAAAGACGGCAAATCTTCGGAATATGGTTCATCTGCAAGCGACAGTAACCGGGCATACGATTCCTCTCAAAGGAGACAGGAGGGAGAGCGGAACGGCTTCCTCTTCTCCCTGTTGGTATTGTCTGCCCACGTGATACAGGCTGACGGAAAGATAATGCACTCGGAAATGAATTACCTCCGTGCGTTCCTCCGGCAGACCTTTGGAGAGCAGGCGGTGACGCAGGGTGAAGGCATCGTACTGCGGCTCTTTGAGTACCGCAAGGCTCACGGTGACAGTCTGTGGAACTCGCAGATACAGGCCGCCTGCAGGGAACTGTCCTCCGCCATGCCGGAAGGGCACAGGCTGCAGCTCATCGCCTTCCTCTGCGGGATTGCAAAGGCTGACGGCAGAGTGCTTCCCTCAGAGGTTGACGCCATCCGTACCGTCTGCCTCCTGCTCCAGATAGACGCAGGGGTCGCCGACCAGTACCTCGCCCTTGGAGGCTCATCCCTCGACGAAGCATACAGGGTGCTTGGGCTGTCCCCCTCGGCTACTGACGAGGAAGTGCGCAGGGCATACCGTGACTTAGTGAGGAAGAACCACCCCGACCGTGTCGCAACACTCGGAGAGGACGTGCGTGAGGCCGCCAAGATAAAGATGCAGGAAATCAACGATGCCAAGGACCGCATCTACAAGGCTCGCGGGATGTAGGCTTGCGGGAAAAGGAGACCGTCAGCGTCCGGGCATCCCGTCTCCCTGCAATCCTGCTCAAGGCAAGACATCCCCCATGACTGTCCAAATAGGACAAAATGAATGTCATTGACATTGCAGCGCAAAAGCGTTGAGATTGCAACGTAAAAGCGTTGAGATTACCACGTAAAAGCAAGGCTTTTGCCATGTAATCTCAACGCTTTTTATATTCCATTGAAAAACAATATGTTAGACGAAAGAAAGAAGGACATGGGGAATAGGACAAAACACGCATCCGCTGTTTTCCTTTCGTGAATCGTCTGAGAGGTTGTTTGGTTGTCTTGTTGTTTGGTTGTAGTACCTGGTTTTTGGTTGTGGGTTGTAAGTTGTAGGTTGATTTGCTTTGCTAATGGAGGTTTCTCAAATGAAAAGACTAACTAACCAAAAACAAAAAAAACTGATACTAAACAACTAAACAACAAGACAACTAAACCACAAAAACTTCTTTTTTCATGTTTTTGAGGGAGTTAATGCTCAATCAAAAAGGATTATTATATCGTAAGTAATCATAATCTTTTCATGCTACTCTTGTTCTATAATTTTCTCCATCGTGGTATCTGTAAACGTACGCCAGATTTCGAGTTCCACCTTTTTGTAGTCATCGAAGAGTTGACAGACACGTTCTATTTCGAATACGAGACGGAGGTCGTTCTTATCCTCATTCTCCTGACCTTCCTTGCGGTAGCCAAGACGAGCAATCTTGATGTAGTAGAGATCGCGGATGCCCTTGCCTGAGAGATACGGCATGAAGTAGTAGAGTTTGTTGAGCGCAACCGTTTTCGGGAACTTCTTGCCGGTATAGTAAATATTGGCTGAGCCATCAAGGTATTGCTCCCAATTATCCTTCTTGACATTACAGATAAGGAGGTTCTTGGTAAGGTCAATTGGTAGCTGATGATGAGTTCGTTTTGTGCCATACTCAATC
>CALZJQ010000121.1 GCA_945787895.1 uncultured Prevotella sp.
TTGACCCATTGGGACATAGTATGTTCAGATTACCACGCAAAATGACCTATACGCCAGTTTTGTTTTGCTTCAAGTCTTTTTTGGGGTTTTAAGGTTTTTCAGTAATTTGTCAAGGTTGATAGTAGCTTCTGCTCAATCTATAAAGAAAACGTACAATCGCAACTACATCACCGCATAATCCATATATATAATATCATTTACTTCCTTGCAGTCTCAATGATAGTGTCGATACCTTTGTCGAAGTCATCGTCTGTGATATTGACCTTTATGTCGGGTGTAATTCCGAATTCAGTAGTCATTCCGTCTGCATCATATACGGGACAGGCGGAGAAACGTACTCCCCATCCGTTGGGCAATTCGCTCGTAAATGGCAATCCTGCACCGCCTCCAGTTACATCGCCAATAATGGTCACTCTGTGGGTCCTCTTGCCTATCTCTTTCATACACTTCACAAACTCGTTGGCGGCACTATATACAGAACGGTTGGTTAGAATATAGACGGGTTTTCGCCATCTGATACCTTTCCCTGGTGAAAGACGTTGTTCCTCCATATCGGAAAAGTCTTGATGTCCCTTGCCTGTCTTATGGCGTATATATCCTACGATGATTTCTGTGTCTGTGAAGCGTGAGGCAAGTTTTTGGGCTGAGGTGATCAGTCCGCCACCGTTGTTCCTCACGTCGATGATGAGTCGGCTACATGGCGCAAGGTAATATAGCACTTCGTCAATGTTGCCGTTGCCAAAGGATAAATCAAAGGATGGACATTGTATGTAGCCTGCGTTGTCGTCAAGGATGCGATACTTCAGTCCGTTTGCCATGCGATAGTCCGTACCAAGATATTTGCGTATGAGGGTGTCGGAAAAGTTGGTGGGATAGTTTTCTTTCCATGACCAGTTGCGTCCGTAGTCGAAAGTAGAGGAGAGGTTGACATGACCGTCTCGCAGTTCTCCGAGCATGGAGGACAGCAGTTCGAAGAGTTGGTCACGTGATAGTGGGCTTACGGCTTGCTTCTGGTACCTTGTATATACTTCATTCCAGTTGACCCCAAGTTCCTGTTCTTTTTCTTGAAAGAAACAATAATGTTCATCCATTATGTTCCATAGAGCCTGGAAGTTGCCTTCTATTGTATTGGGGTATTCCTCTTCCTCTACGCATGAGTAGGTGAGGGGGAGGAGAAATATCATGAGGATTATGGTATGAAGTTGTTTCATTGAATGTCATTTGTTTTTCAGGGTAGTTTTCAAAATGATACTACCGTAAAGTGTAGGTCAGAGTGATGAGGAATATTATAATCTCCGTGTCGCTCCAATGATGAAGGAGTGAGAGTATTCATGTTGCTTCAAATGGTTAGGCTTGGCTTGACGGATGTCGCCGAGATAGCCTATGTGGAGAGACACCTTTTTCCATATCGGGAGGTCAATGGTCAATTCGTGACGGAGATTGGGGACTGTGACGTCGGTAAGGACTATGTTGTTGTCATATTTTCCTCCGTAGAACAGTTCATAATAGGATTGTCCGTAGGCTGGGGAGAACATGAGTCCTACGAGGGGAAGGCGCATGGAGTAGGTTACAGGTATTGTCCAATGTCCGATGTGGAGTGTGTAGGTCAGCATACCTTCACAGCCAATATTCCAGGTTGCGTAGCCTTGTGCGGGATTGTTGGCATAGTTGCGGGTGTTGTATGCAAAGCCGAGGTATAGTGAGGTCATTCCTCCAGCCCGTAATGTTAGCTTGTTGTCCATCATGCTCCACCGCTTCATCATGGCGAAGGTGAAGTCGTAGTGTCCCGAGATAGCATCGGCATTATCTACATTGTTATGGGTTATATCTACGGCTCCTTCGTGGTTGAGCAGCAAATCCTTGCAGTTGGTACGGCATCGGAGTACAGAGGACAGAAACCTTACTGTCGTTCCTTTGTAAGACTGTGGTGAGAGGTATGTGTCAAGTCGGTCTGTCGTTCCTGCTGCGATGGCTGTAGTGCGGTAGATTTGTTGTGTCGTATGGATGGTATCTTGTCGTTGCTGTGCACAGAGTATTGCCGGCAAGAGGAGGAGTGTGATAAGGAGACGATTCATTGATAGGTCTGTGTTTTGATAATTACGACGATTTTTACTCTCCGAAATCAATGGTGGTTTGCCCAGTCAGTTCATCGCGTACTTGTTGTTGTGACTTTCCTGCATCGGGATCGAGATTTTCTGTGGTGTCATTATCTTCTGTTGAGTCGGAGGATTCTTCGGCTGTTGTCTCTGGGAAACGGAGGGGCTCGAGTTCCTCTATTCGTTCTATCTGATAGGTGGAGATACGCTTGCCACGGGCATCGTATCCTTTGACGAACACAAATTGCTCAGCGTCTATCTCCAAGGCGGGGCGGAAAGCATCTTGACCTCCGAAGGTGACAAGGATGCGAGGGTATGCTACATCGGAGAATATGACCTCTTGCGACTGTGGATTGACGAGGTAGTTGTGATGGTTCTTCGTCGCCTTGTCGAGACGGAAACGCTTGATGTAGGGATAGTTCTTGTTGTCCTTGTCAAAGAGCACGCAGGTATAGATGCGGTTGGGGTCGAATTTCTCGATGCGCTTGACGTTCGTCTCGAAGTGGTTGTCCACGTTGGGAGTGGTGACGTAGAAGTCGCCATCTTTCAATATGACGAGTATCTGGTCGCCATCGCTGAAGTCTCCGAGGAGGTTGCCTTGTCCGTCGTGGTTGAGACGATTGACATCTGGGTCGTACCACACTTTCTGTCCGCCAAGGGTAGAACGTCCATGTGACTTGAGGCTGATGCGATGAATGGTATATTTGGATATGATGTTTCCGCGTGAGGCACGCCCTTTGACTGCAAGTTTGGAGAAATCGTAGTCGAAGAATATCTTCTTGAGTTTGATATTCGGCTCGTATGTGATCTTGATTATTTCTGCTTCTCCATTAGGGTTGGCTGTGAAATATACCACACGGCTGCCTGGTGTGCCGTTAGTAAGGTCGTACTCTTTGTCACGAGTGATGCTCGGAATATTGAAACGTTTTACGAAGTAATAGCCTTGTTTACCGTCACGATAGACCATATTGTATGTGGTGCGCAGGTCGCCGCGTTTCCATACTTGAAGATGCAGAATATTCTTGCCTACGAATATCTTTTCTGCAACACGCACTACCTTGAATTTTCCATCACGATAGAAGACGATGATGTCATCAATATCGGAACAGTTGCTGACAAATTCGTCTTTTTTTAGTCCTGTGCCGATGAATCCCTCCTGTCGGTTGATGTAGAGTTTCTGGTTGGCTTCCACCACCTTTGTAGCCTCAATATTCTCAAAATTGCGTATTTCTGTAAGGCGGGGGTGTTCTGTCCCGTACTTTTGCTTCAAGTGTTCAAACCAGTCGCAGGTCACGTCAACCATGCGGTTGAGGTCACGTTCTATTTCTTCTATCTCAGCTTTGATGCGTGCCATGAGTTCGTCAGCCTTGTCCTTGGAGAACTTGGCGATGCGTTGCATCTTGATTTCAAGCAGTCGTAGTATGTCTTCTTTGCGTACTTCACGCACGAAGAGGTGATAGAATGGCGTGAGACGTTCGTCAATATGTTCGCATATACTATCTACGCTTGTAGCGTTTTCGAATTTTTTGTCCTTGTAGATGCGCTCTTCAATAAAGATTTTTTCGAGGGATATGAAGAATAATTGCTCGAGCAGTTCGTTGCGGCGTATCTCCAATTCTTGTTTGAGAAGTGCGAGAGTCTGGTCTGCCGATGCCCGTAGGATGTCGCTGATGGTCAGGAATTGTGGTTTTCGGTCTCTGATGACACAGCAGTTTGGGGATATGCTTACCTCGCAGTCGGTAAACTTATATAGGGCGTCAAGTGTCTTGTCGGACGATACTCCTGGTGTGAGGTGTACGAGAATTTCCACGTTGGCTGCTGTGAGGTCTTCTACTTTGCGCACCTTTATCTTTCCTTTCTCTACGGCACGTGTGATGCTGTCGATGAGTGACTCTGATGTACGGGAATATGGGATGTCGCGTATCACGAGCGTCTTATTGTCCAATTTCTCTATCTTTGCACGCACTTTAACGTTTCCTCCTCGCTGTCCGTCGTTGTAACGGCTTACGTCTATCGAGCCTCCTGTGGGGAAGTCGGGATAAAGACAGAACTCTTCGCCACGGAGATAGGCTATCGCTGCATCGCATATTTCTACGAAGTTGTGGGGTAATATCTTGGAATTAAGACCTACGGCGATGCCTTCCACTCCCTGTGCCAAAAGGAGGGGGAACTTTACCGGTAGCGTTATCGGCTCCTTGTTGCGTCCGTCGTAGGACAGTTGCCAGTCGGTAGTCTTAGGATTGAATACCGTTTCAAGGGCGAATTTGCTCAGACGTGCCTCTATGTATCGTGGTGCAGCAGCGCTTGAACCGGTGAGGATGTTGCCCCAGTTACCCTGAGTGTCGATGAGAAGATTCTTTTGTCCCATCTGTACAAGGGCGTCGCCGATAGAGGCATCGCCATGAGGGTGGAACTGCATTGTGTGTCCTACGATGTTGGCTACCTTGTTGTAACGTCCATCGTCCATGCGTTTCATGGAGTGAAGAATACGTCTTTGTACAGGTTTCAAACCATCCTCGACATGAGGCACGGCACGTTCCAATATGACGTATGATGCATAGTCCAGGAACCAATTTTGATACATACCGCTCAAATGGTGTACGACAGAGGCGTCAAAGCGGTTGGCGGGTTTATATTCCGAATGTGCTATCTCTGGTTCTTCAATGTCTTCGGCAGTGGTAGAAGAAGGCGTGTCTGTATCGACTCCCTCCTCCTCGATGGAGTTTGGAGTAATGTTATCACTGTCATTCGTGAGGTCGGTATTCTTGTTCAGGTCTTTTATCTCTTCTTCCATAGTAGTTGGAGCTATTGATTATATTGTGCAAAAATAATAAAAAAAAAAGAGAAATGAGAATTTTGTGAGATTATCTTTTCATTTTTTTAGAAAAATGGTTAATTTTGCACGGCAAAAATACAATATATGAATAAATACACAGAGGTTCTTCGTAATAGTTTCAGGTCGCTGAATGCTTTTGACTGCATTCTTATCGGTGCCATCTGCACGCTCTCTCTCATCTCTTTCTTCGTAAAGGGGGAATTCAATGCAAACATCCTTATTGCCGCCTTGAGTGCCGTGCTCGGAGTGTTTTGCGTCGTTCTCGGGGCGAAGGGGTCGCTTGCCAACTGGATTATCGGCACGGCGGAGTGCATATTGCACATCTACATCTGCTTCGTCAGCCACATATACGGCGACTTTCTCCAGCGTATCTTTTGGAATCTGCCCATGCAGTACCTCGGCTGGAAGAACTGGCGCAAGCGCGAAAGGCATGACCACACGGCGAGCATACGCACGCGCTACATGACTTGGAGGCAGCGTGGGATTACCCTGCTTGCAGTGGCTGTCCTTACTTTCGTCCTTGGATTGTTCCTCAAGCAGTTCGGACCTTGGATGATAGGAGTCTTGAGGGACATACTTCCCGACATGCAGTTCAGGACATTGAAGGCAGACTACGATTTCCCGGCCCTGCTATGGTTTGATGCCTTCACTACGGTAGCTTCCATCGTTGCCCTCTATGTGAGCATTAAGGCGTTTGTAGAGCAATGGTTCCTGTGGCTTACCATCAATATTTCTTCCCTCTGCATCTGGATTTTCCAAGACACGGATTTCTCTTTCATGACGATAGCCAAATACGGAGTCTATCTCGTCAATACGTTCTACGGCATTTATGTATGGAACAAGCTCAGCAAGAGTTGAGGGGGAGAAACTTGTGTCCTGGTTCATGGCTGTTGGTATTGGGTTGTGCGGAAGCCGAATAGGACAAAAGAGGACTAATGTAATCTCATTGACATTGCGGGGCAATCTCAATGAGATTACATGATAAAAGCGTTGATATTACATGGTAAAAGCAGTGCTTTTGCAATGTAATGTCAACGCTTTTTGTATTTTGTTGTTTGTCAGTATGTTACGTTGGGATGACAAATGGTAGCGCAATAGGACAAAACAGGCATTTGCACGATAGCCGGTTCTGTCTGTCCTGCCTGCCGTCCTGCTGTCCCGGTTTGCGGCAGACGGTCACTGGAACGGGGGGAACGGCGTGCCGGGATGAGTGAACGAATGCAGTGTCATGTCGAATACGAGGGTGCTGTAGGCTGGAATGGACGAGGATGCCGTGGTGCCATAACCCAACTGATAGGGGATATACACACGCCAGCGGTCACCTACGTGCATCTTCATGAGGGCTGTGCAGAAACCATCTACTACGCCAGAAACGGCAAACTTTGCCGGTATCATGGTCTGGAGATTATAGGAGCCTGTCCATGACTTGTCGAAGACATATCCGTCGGGATATGACTCGGTAGGTATGAGGCGACCTTCGTAGTGCACGCGGACAGAGTCGGTGAAGATAGGAGAGTCTGTACCCGAACCTTCGTTGAGAACCTCCACGACGATGTCGTCCGTCTGGGAAGCAGTGATGTGTCCTACCTTGGAATAGACACGGAATATCTTCCATTTGTTGTCACCAGCAGAAATTGCAGAAGAGGCTTTGGTGTATATGCCGCTGAAGTAGTTCTCGTTTTTGCTCTGCCAGTCATCGAATTCCGTAGATTCTTCATCCGACTCGCTGCATGATGTCACGCAAGCAATGCCGATGAAGCTGAGAAACATGATGAGATACTTTTTCATTTGTTGCTTGTACCAGAATATTTTTTTACCAGATTATTGGTTTAGGGGTTATTGTTTTTGTTTTTGTTATTGTTTTATTTTTTGTTATAGTTTTTGTTTTAGTTTTTGTTATTGTTCAATTGCCTCTTGAGAAATCTCCATTAGCAAAACAATATCAACCCCAAAAACAAAAAGCCAAACCCGAAAACCAACAACCGTCCATCCTCCTCTTACTGAAGTTTCTTGAGCAGAGACGTGATGCTTACTTGATCCTCTATGATACTTTGAAGGTCAGCGATGTTGACACGTTGCTGCTCCATAGTATCACGATAACGCAATGTCACAGTGTTGTCTTCGAGAGTCTGATGGTCAACGGTGACACAGAACGGAGTGCCAATAGCATCCTGACGACGATAACGCTTACCTATCTGGTCCTTCTCTTCGTATTTGCAGTTGAAATGGAACTTGAGGGCGTTCTGTATCTCGCGTGCTTTCTCTGGCAGACCATCCTTCTTTGTGAGAGGGAAAATAGCGAGCTTGACAGGAGCAAGGGCAGCTGGGAGATGAAGCACAGTGCGTGTCTCACCGTTTTCCAATCGCTCTTCCTCGTAAGAGTGGCACATGATAGAGAGGAACATACGGTCAACTCCGATAGAGGTCTCAATGACGTATGGAGTATATGACTCGTTAGTCTCAGGGTCGAAATACTCAATCTTCTTGCCAGAGTATTTTGCATGCTGGCTAAGGTCAAAGTTAGTGCGGGAGTGAATGCCCTCAACCTCTTTGAAACCGAATGGCATGTGGAACTCAATGTCTGTTGCTGCATTGGCATAGTGAGCAAGTTTGTCATGGTCATGGAAACGATAGTTCTCTGCTCCGAAGCCAAGGTTCTGATGCCACTTCATACGTGTCTCTTTCCACTTGGCAAACCAATCAAGCTCAGTGCCAGGCTTGATGAAGAACTGCATCTCCATCTGCTCAAACTCACGCATACGGAAGATGAACTGACG
>CALZJQ010000122.1 GCA_945787895.1 uncultured Prevotella sp.
AGTCGGGAATGCCACAGGCGCAATCCACCTCCGTGTCGTCCTCCTTGCCCATTTGGCGACCACACTCAAATCTCACTTCTTCAACATTGCGCCCCTCATAACAAGAAGTAGGAAAACCATAATATACCCACAGGAATGAGCATACCTGCATTCGTTTCTCGGGTGTCCTCAGCTGCTCCATCCCGTCAGCCTGAATGCGCACTATTTCTCCCGGACCTACATAATAGCTTGTCCTGTAGCCAAGGTTGGGGAAAGCCGTGGATTCGCTTGTCACAGCCATTGCACCATCTTTCTGCCCCACTACAATAGGTGTGCGTCCCCATCGGTCACGTGCGGCAATGATGCCGTTTTCCGTAAGGAGGAGCATGGAACAGGAACCCTTTATCTGCCGATATACGTTCTCAATGCCCTCCTTGAATGTCTTACCCTTGATAATGAGCAGGGCAACAAGCTCTGTGGGATTAATCTTTCCTGAAGAGAACTCGCTGAGGTGCATATTCTCGCTGAGCAACTGATTTGCAAGTCCTTCGAGATTGTTTATCTTGGCAACGGTGACAAGGGCAAAGCGTCCCAGATGGGAATTCATCAACATGGGCTGGGCATCGGTGTCGCTGATTACCCCGATACCGGAACGTCCTTGAAACTTGGGCAATTCATCTTCAAATTTCGCACGAAAATAATTACTCTCAAGACTGTGAATGGCACGAAAGAACTCTCCCTCGTCACTCAGCGTGGCCATACCGCCACGACGCGTGCCGAGATGAGACTGATAATCAGTTCCATAGAAGAGGTCGGAAATACATTTTTCATGCTTGTTTATTGTTCCAAAAAAGCCGCCCATGATTGTTGTTTTAGTTGTTTAGTTGTTTTGTTATTTAGTTGTTTTGTTATTTAGCTGTTTTATTGTTTTGTTGCTTTGCTATTCAGTTGTTAGTCTTTGCAATAGAGTCGAATACTATCAGCAAAACCACTAAACAACAAGTTGCAACAAAACCACTAAACTGCAAAACCACTAAGCTACAAAAAAATAAGAGGATGCATAGTTGTATAAAACATGTTGCATCCTCTTAGTTGTTTCGTTGAGATTACTCAGCTGCTTCAGTAGCCTCCTCTGCAGGAGCAGCCTCTGCCTCTGCCTTAGCGGCTTCAGCAGCAGCCTTCTTTTCAGCCACCTTCTTTGCGATTGCCTCGTTTACCTTTTTCTCTGCTTCGAGAGCAGCTGCGGCAGCCTTTTTCTTGGCATCTGCCACATTAGCCTTGACAGCCTCAAGACCCTTAACCTTGGCATCCTTCCAAGCCTGGAATTTCTTCTGAGCCTCTTCTTCTGTGAATGCGCCCTTCTTTACGCCGCCTTTAAGGTGTTTCATGAGATACACGCCCTCCTTGGAGAGAATGTTGCGTACGGTATCGGTAGGCTGTGCGCCCATCTCTACCCAAGCCAAAGCCCTTTCAAAATTCAAATCTACTGTGGCAGGATTGGTGTTAGGATTGTAAGTACCAATCTTCTCAGTAAATTTACCATCACGTGGAGCTCTTACGTCAGCGATTACGATGCTGTAGAAAGCATAGTTCTTACGGCCACCTCGCTGAAGACGAATCTTTGTTGCCATTTTTTTAATTTGATTTTTTAGATGTTAGAAATGAATTTTTGTGCCTCTAACTCGTAAAGGCGGTGCAAAGTTACATCTTTTTTTTCATATAACAATCCTTTTTCTTCATTTTTTTCTGCTGGGGAAGAAATTTTTCAAAGTTTTTAGTTGTTTGGTTGTTTAGTTGTCTTGTAGTTTAGTTGTCTTGTAGTTTAGTTGTCTTGTGGTTTAGTTGTCTTGTGGTTTGGTTGTCTTGTGGTTTGGTTGTCTTGTGGTTTGGTTGATAGAAATCGACTCCATTGCGACGGCAACTAAATAAGAAGACAACAAAACAACTAAACAACAAGAGTGACAAAAAAAACAAAACAGACTTCGACAACCCTCAAAAAAAACTCACATCCTCTTTGAAAGCTGCATCATCATGATTGCCGACAGGGCGGCAGTTTCCGTTCTCAGTCTGGCATCGCCGAGAGTCACTGATACATACCCTGCATTCATTGCCGAGATAACTTCGTCGATGGAAAAGTCACCTTCCGGCCCTACAAGCACGGTGACTTCCTCGTCTTTGTCCAGCGACTTCAACTCTGAATACAAGTCTTTGCGCCCTATCTCATCGTAACAATGGCATATATATTTCTTTCCCTTTCTGGGCATGGAGACAAAGTCGGAAAACGCCTCAAGGTCATTTACCTGCGGTTTCCATGCCTTGCGGCTTTGCTTCATGGCTGAAACGACTATCTTTTCCAGCCTGTCGCTGCGCATCTGCTTCCGTTCGGAGAACTTGCACGACAGGAACGAAAACTCATCACAGCCTATCTCCGTACCTTTTTCAGCAAGCCACTCCACCCTATCCATCATCTTGGTAGGAGCCATTGCGAGATGAATGCGCCCGCTCCACGACTTATCCTGTGGCAGAGAGTCGGTAATCCTGTAATGGCAGTGCTTGCCTTGCGACTCTGTTATCTCTGCCTTGTAGAAACAGCCATCGCCATCCTGCAGGAACACTTCGTCTCCCTCCTTCAGTCTCAGCACCCTTGTTGCATGGGTTGCCTCGTCCTGAGGCAGTTCCTTTACCTTGGCGGCATCAGGCACATAGAAATATCTTACTTCCTTCATTTTCCTTTTCTCCTTTCCAGTTCTTCCTTCAACTTCTGTGCCACCTCATATTCTTCCTTGTCAATGGCATTCTGCAATGCTTCTTCAAGCAATGTCGAAGTGAGCGCATTGACAGGAATAGGTATGCCGTTAGATGATTTAGAGAACGGCACACTCTGATACCTCCACAGACTTTCATCGGCATAGAGCGGTATGAAGTTGTTTGCAAGCGTCAACAGTATTCCGTCAGTAGCCCGAATGGGGAAAGTGGTGCCTGTAATCACGTCCTCAACGACAGCCTGATAATGCCCGTTTACCACATTCTTTATTATGACCCTCAGCCTGATGTCTGTCATGTATCCGATGATGGAACAGAGGACCTCGGGCAACAGGTAACGCGTGGAAAACCTGTTGTCATAGCTGGACGCGCCGTTATTCGCAGCATCGTCAGGTTTGCCATCATTTGCGCGTGTGCGCAGACCTATCATGAACAGGGATATTTCATCGCAGACAATGTTAAGCTGGCGTGTCTCCAATTCATCCGTCAGCACAATCAATCCAATCGAATGATTGTTGACCATCTGCTCCACTGACCTGAACTTTAATTTTATATCGTGCATATGGTGAAAAAATATCATGGTTGTCGGTTGCAGTTCCTGGTTGTGGGTTCCTGGTTGTAGGTTGTCGGTTAAGTTAGACTTGCGTTTCGGGAATTCACACATGGGAAACATTCCAACCTACAATCAGGAAAATGACTCACCTCCTCTCCGGCTGGAAAAGAAGAGTGAAAAATATCAGGACGACGAGTGAGAAGCCTGCAAATATCAACCAGCAAGTAGTCCAGTCGCCAACGAGGAAACCGTCGGATGTCCACGAACAATGGCTGTTGACTATCTCACCTGCTATCAGGGTACCGACAGTGGAACCTATTCCATTGGTCATCATCATGAACAGGCCTTGCGCTGACGCCTTGACGCTGTTGTTGCACTGCTTATCTACAAACAGTCCGCCTGAAACATTGAAAAAGTCGAAAGCTACGCCATAGACAAGGCATGACAGTACAAATATCAGGACGCCGGGGAAGTCAGGAGAACCTATTCCGAAGAAGCCGAAACGAAGCACCCATGCAAACATTGCAATCATCATCACGACTTTTATTCCAAACTTTTTCAGGAAGAAAGGAATAAGGAGGATGCAAAGTGCCTCTGCCACCTGTGATATTGAAACGAGCATGGTAGCATTGTTGGCACAGAAGGAATCGGGATAATCTACCTTAAAGCTGGTAAGGAAAGGGGTGGCGAAACTGTTAGTCACCTGCAATGACATTCCAAGCAAGGCTGAGAAGATAAAGAACATGGCCATCTGCCTGTTGCCAAACAGTCGGAACGCATTGAGTCCAAGCGTCTCTGACCATGACTTGGACTCCTTCTTTTCCAACCTACACTGTGGAAGGGTAAGGCAGTAAAGGAACAGCAGGATGCCGAGGATGCCGGAGACGAGGAATTGGAAGTGGGTGTATTGAAACTTGTAGTCACTTGCGTTCAGACTCATGGAGAATCCGTTTTCATCGTAAACGGCACAGTTGACAAACCACATCGTCAATATGAATCCTACCGTTCCGAACACACGGATGGGAGGAAAGTCCCTTACGGTATCCATGCCGTTGTCCTTGAGGATGGTGAATGCGGCTGTGTTTGAAAGGGCCAGAGTGGGCATATAGAATGCCACGCTCAGCGTATATATGGCAATGAACAGGGGTTTGTCCGGCATGGCTTCAGACATTCCGAGATAAAAGAGTGTGACCATCAATGCTCCCGCAATGAGGTGGCAGATTCCGAGGAGTCTCTGGGGCTGGATGTATCTGTCTCCTACGATACCCATCAGCGTCGGCATGAATATTGACACTATACCCTGAATGGCATAGAACCAGGAAATCTCTGCTCCCATACCAGCCCTTCCAAGGTAGTTTCCCATACAGGTCAAATATGCTCCCCAGACTGCAAACTCCAGGAAATTCATTATTGTCAGTCGAAGTTTCATAGTTTTTTAACGGTTTTTGGTTGTTGGTTTTAGGTCTTTTAGTTGGAATGCAGGATCTACACCTCTACCACCATTCCCTCTTTTGCAAGCAAGGTGTCGGGAAATACTGACCGCGCCTCGTCAAGCAAGGGTGTCTCGTCCCTGTACCGTTTGCTGAAATGACCGAGAAGGAGTCTCTTCACCCCTGCTTCACGGGCTACCAAGGCAGCCTCGCGGGCTGTGGAATGCAGGTATTTCTCTGCCATCTCCTTATATTCCTCCGTATAGGTAGCCTCGTGGTATAAGAGGTCAATATCCTTTACCTTTCCTGCAAGGCTGTCCATGTACCTTGTATCCGAACAATAGGCATAGGTACGTTGCGGGTCAGGTGCGGAGGTAAGCAGCGAATTTGGGACGATCTCTCCCTCGGGAGTAGTCCAGTCCATCCCCGACTTGATGTTGCCGTACTGCGACATGGGCACACCGTAGAAGTCTGCCATGTCCCTTCTCAAATGCCTGTCTCCCTTCTTCTCCCTGAAGAGGAAACCGCTGCAAGGCTTGCGGTGGTGTAAAGGTATCGTCTCGACGGTAAGGGAGCGGTCCTCATAGATAACCTCCTGCTTCCCCGTATCTACTGGGCAGAAGATGATGTCGTAGTCGAGATTGCCGCAAAACATCTTCCGCTCCATCATGAACAGCTCCTCGTATTCCCTTGGGGCATAGACACGCAAGGGAGCTGTACGGCCGTTGAGACCGAAGGTGCTCAGCATTCCAATGAGGCCGAGGACATGGTCGCCGTGGAGGTGGCTGATGAATACAGCATATAGCTTCGAGAAATTGAGCCTCGACCGCCTTATCTGCAACTGCGTCCCCTCTCCGCAATCCACCATGAACAGTTTTCCCCGTATCTCCACTATCTGTGAAGAGGGGTTGTGGAAGGCAGATGGAAGGGCTGAACCGCAGCCTAATATATGTATCTTGAAAGGTTGCATCCTATTTGACTGTTTTCCTTTTGTCTCTCTTGTACACGAACACTCCATTCCCGCTCTCCAAGGCGAGGCTGTCTGCACCGAGTGACAGCACTGAGAACGTATCGGCATTCAGCACGATGTTGCCGTTTACTGACGTCCACACCGTATATGGACGCGTCTCCACCTTCAGGTCAGACTCCACGTTGCCATCCTCGCACAGTGTGAAACTCCTGTCGAGGGAAATCCATCTTCCCATCATGGAAGTGAGGTTTATCACCTTTCCCGCCACGAATCCGTCTTCGCCCGCAGTATATGTCACAGCCATCCTGTCGCCGACGAACATTCCGCCCTGAACGTCGCTGCCCGCTTGTTCATCTATGGCAAACTGCATCGTCCTGCCCTCGTCAGTGACAATCTCAAGCGTGTGCATCATGGTGCCATCGCCGCATCTGCCATAGACGGCAGTGTCCCTGACCGCCACCGCTGCAGTGTCGCTGGTCTCTTCCGTCGCCCCCGTCTTGTTTCCTCCGCAGGAGCAGGCGGATGTCATTGCCAGCAGTCCAATGACAAGTGGAAAATACTTTCTGTTCATAAGTCGTTGTTCAATTTTTATCTATTATGTTATGCAGGGAGAAGATCCTGATTTAGTTGTCTTGTGGTTTTGTTGTTTTGTTGATAGAAATCATCTCAATATTAATTTGTTGTTTAGTGGTTTGGTTGTTTAGTGGTTTGGTTGATAGAAATCGACTCCATTGCGACGGTTATCAACTAAATAACAAATCAACTAAACAACTAAATAACTAAAGAACCAAACAACAAAACAGCCAAACCAACAACCTAAAACCAACAACCTAAAACCAGGAACTACTACCCCTTCTTTGCCTCGTTCCAAAGTTCATCCATCTCTATGAGGGTCATCTCGTCTAAAGTCACTCCCCGCTCCCTCGCCTTTTCCTCGATATAGTTGAACCTCTTGATGAACTTCCTGTTAGTCTTTTCCAGAGCCGTGTCGGGATTGAGGTGGTAGAGCCTTGCCGCATTGACCAAGGAGAAGAGGAAATCGCCAAGCTCCTCAAGCGATTTTTCGCTGTCGCATTTCCTCAGCTCCGCCTCCAGTTCTTCCAGTTCTTCATGAACCTTTGCCCAGACGTCCTCCCTCTCTTCCCAGTCAAAGCCCACGTTGGCGGCCTTGTCCTGAATCCTGTATGCCTTGATAAGGCTTGGCAATGACTGCGGCACGCCGGAGAGCACCGTCTTGTTGGCATCCTTCTCGCCCTGCTTCACCTTCTCCCACGTCCTGCTCACATCCTCGGCGGTGTCTGCCGTAGCGTCACCGTAGATATGTGGATGGCGGAATATCAGCTTGTCGGCTTCCCTGTTGCAGATGTCGGCAATGTCAAAGTCGCCCTTCTCGCTTCCGATGATGCTGTAGAAGACCACGTGCTCCAGCACGTCGCCGAGTTCCTTTACTATTTCCTTCCTGTCGCCGTCCATTAAGGCATCGCACAGTTCGTAAGCCTCCTCTATGGTGTGCGGGCGCAGGCTCTCGTTGGTCTGCTTTCTGTCCCACGGGCATTTCTCCCTGAGGTCGTCCAGCACGTCCAGCAGTCGTCCGAATGCCAGCAGTTTTTCTTCACGTGTATGTTTCATTTTTATTGTCTTGTCGTTTTGTTGTCTTGTTGTTTGTGGTTCCTGGTTGTTGGTTGGTGAGCTTTTCTAATGGAGTTTTTTCATGAGGCGAGACAAACTAACCGACAACCCACAAACATACTCCTAACTCTTTGCAAAATTATAACAAAAAGCCGACATAGACAAATATTATCCCGATTTTTTCATGTCAAAGACAGAAAGAAGTCATCTGACGGATGCCTCTGGGTCTCATATTTCCCGAAAATTTGCAAAAGTTGAATAAATCAGAATTTAGAGGCAATGGCAAAGCTGCTCTACGACTACTGGTTTGTGC
>CALZJQ010000123.1 GCA_945787895.1 uncultured Prevotella sp.
CAAGGATATCTATGAGGATCTCCGCGCTGCAGGCATCATCGACCCTGCAAAGGTGAGCCGTGTAGCCCTTGAGAATGCTGCTTCCATCGCAGGCATCTTCCTCACCACAGAGGCTTGCATTTGTGACAAGCCAGCTCCAGAACCTGCAATGCCTATGGGCGGAGCTCCTGGAATGGGTGGAATGATGTAGTAGAGACTTGAGGTTGTTGGTTTTAGGTTAGTCAGACTGGTCTCTTGAGAAATTCTCCATTGGGAAACATTCTGACCTATAACTTGAACCTAAAACCCGCAATCATATACACCACAACCCCCTAACAATAAAACAACGCTGACTTGAGCAACAAGGTTCAAGCCAGCGTTTTTTTGTTTGGTTGTCGGTTTTTGTTGTCGGTTTTTGGTTGTTGGTTATTGGTTAGGTTTACTTTGTTTCTTGAGTAATTCTCCATTAGAAAATCATTATCATCCGACAACCAAAAACCGACAACCCACAACCAGAAATGTCCTGCCAGCTTTCTTTCAAGCAGCTTGGGAATAGGACAAAATGAATATCGGCGATATTGCGATGCAAAAGCATGGATATTGCGATGCAAAAGCGGCGTTATTACCTCGCAATAACGCCGCTTTTGTCTGGTAATATCAATGCTTTTGATTAATGTGTTGAAAAACAGATGTTTACAAGAGACGATTCGCTTTGTTGGGAATAGGACAAAAACGAGATGTAAGAAAAATCGGTATTATTCTAATTTGACAGAGAGTAGTAGCATTGAATGCGCCGCTCATTATTCATTTTCATTAGTTGGAAACGACAGAGTACGCCTTAATTGTTAAACAAAATTAAATAATTGAGTTGTTGTAATCCCTTGGTGGCGTGTTTCAAGATTATTTTTGTAATTTTGCACCCGATTTAGTCCGTTCGGGCTCGAGGAAGCAATGACGGGGTGTCATTCGCCTGACGGAAATAACCATTTTACAATACAAAAAAGTAAATGTACGCAATTGTAGAAATCAATGGTCAGCAGTTTAAGGCTGAGGAGGGCAAGAAGCTCTTCGTGCACCACATCAGGGAGGCACAGGAAGGTCAGACCATTGAGTTTGAGAAAGTACTGCTCGTAGATAACGAGGGTACTGTAACAGTAGGTGCTCCGACAGTAGAGGGAGCAAAGGTAGTGTGTGAGGTCGTTCAGCCTCTCGTAAAGGGCGACAAGGTGATTGTCTTCAAGATGAAGCGCCGTAAGGATTCCCGCAAGCGCAATGGTCACCGTTCTCAGTTCACACAGGTAGTAATCAAATCAGTAGTAGCTTAAATCAGGAGGACGAAAGAAAATGGCACACAAAAAAGGTGTAGGTAGTTCCAAGAACGGACGTGAGTCAGCTTCACAGCGACTTGGCGTGAAGATTTTCGGCGGTCAGGCAGTAGTTGCCGGCAACATCATCGTTCGTCAGCGCGGTAACAGGCATTTCCCGGGCAACGGCGTTGCTCAGGGTAAGGATGACACTCTGTATGCCCTCATAGACGGCACCGTGAATTTCCACAAGGGAAAGTTCAACAAGAGTGTGGTATCAGTAATACCTGCTGCTGAAGCATAATAAATATTCAAACAGACTTATTCCAAACAAACATAAAAGGCAAGAGATTTCTCTTGCCTTTTTCTTGTTGGGTAGGTGGTCCAGAAACTACTTCTCCGGAATCTCTTCAAGTGTCTTGACGAGGAACTGCCAGAACTTGGGCACGGAAGGTATGTGTGCCCTCTCGCCTGGGGTATGGGGGGAGCGGAGCGTTGGACCGAAGCTCACGATGTCGAGGTGTGGGTATTTGCTGAGGATGATGGAGCATTCCAGTCCTGCGTGGCAGACCTGCACGGTAGGTTCCTTGCCGAACAGGTCGCAGTAGATGCGGCTCATGAGGGCTACCATCGGACTGTTGGGGTTAGGGTTCCATCCGGTATAGTCGCCGTCGGTCACTACCTTCATGCCTACCATTGCCATGACGCTCGATACGGTGGTGGTGACATAGTCCTTCATGCTCTCTGATGACGAGCGGGCGAGGACGAGCATCTCTGCCTGGGTGTCGGTGATGTTGATGATGGCGAGGTTGCTTGATGTCTCAACCTTCGTGGGTATGGTGGGAATCATGCGGATGACACCGTCGTGACAGCCGTAAATGGCATCAATGAGGTTGTCCTGTATGTCGGCAGGCACTTCCGTCTTCGGTGTCTCGGTGTCTTCGCAGAAGAACTCGATGCTGTCTTCTATGCCGTAGAAGTCTTCGGTGATGTATTCCTTCCAGTCTTCCGCCAGCTCCTTCAGTGCCTCTAAGTTTTCGGCAGGCACGGTGAGGATTACTGTGCATGAGTTGGGTATTGCGTTGCGCATGTTGCCTCCGTGCCATTCTGCGAGGCGTGCGTCGCACTGGCTTACGGCTTCACGGACGAAGCGTACCATCTGCTTGTTGGCGTTGGCGCGTCCCTCGTTGATTTCGAGTCCGGAGTGTCCTCCCTTGAGTCCCTTGAGCGTGACCTTTACGGCTTTGTCGCCTTCTTCCGTCTCGGCGGGCTTGTAGCTTATGGTTCCGGAGATGTTGATGCCTCCGGCAGATCCCACTATCATTTCGCCCTCGTCTTCCGTGTCGAGGTTGAGGAGGATGTCGGCGTTCATCTGTCCTGCGGGCAGGTCATTGGCTCCGTACATTCCCGTCTCTTCGTCGGCGGTGCAGAGGGCTTCGATGGGACCGTGCCTGAGGGTCTTGTCTTCCATGACAGCCATGATTGCCGCTATGCCCAGACCATTGTCTCCTCCCAACGTGGTGCCTCTCGTCTTTACCCATTCTCCGTCAACCCATGTCTCGATGGGGTCGGTTTCGAAGTTGTGAGTGGAGTCGGGTGTCTTTTGCGGCACCATGTCCATGTGGGCTTGCAGCATTACCGTCTTGCGGTTCTCCATGCCGGGGGAGGCAGGCTTGCGCATGACGATGTTGTTTGCAGAGTCCTTGAAAGCCTCTACTCCTGCTTTCTTGCAGAAGTCAAGGAGGAATTGCTGTACTTTCTCAAGGTGTCCAGACGGACGAGGCACTTGAGTGAGGTCATAGAAATTGCGCCAGATACATTCGGGCTTGAGATTTTTGATTTCTGACATGGTTTTCTTGTAGTTTAGTTGTTTTCTCTACGGTTTTGCGGTTTTATGGTTTTACGGTTTTACGGAAGTTTGTAAAGGCTGTTTGTAACTTCCGCATAACCTTATAACCTAATAACCTTATAACCGTTATTTTGTTGTTTAGTTGTCTTGTTGTTTAGTTGTCTTGTTGTTTAGTGCCTGGTTTTAGGTTTTTGGTTAGGGCAGCATTCCCAATCAAAGATTTTCAAGAGTAAGACTATATTAACCAACAACCCACAACCTACAACCAGGTACCACAACCACCAACGCCCCAGCATCTCACCCCTTCGTCTCCCTGAACATAAGGCAGACCCAGGCAAAGATGCCGAGGATGATGACGAGGAGCGTCTGTATGGTGTGTACGATAAGTACGAAATAGAGAGCGTCGTTGACTGCCACGCCGTACAGGATGAGCATTGTCTTCACTGCGAAATGCCAGGGACCGGCACCGTTGGGGGTGGGCACGAGGACTGCAATGCTTCCCACGATGAATGTCACTATCGCGCAGGTCATCCCTAAATGTTCGGTGGAGTCGAAGCAGAAGAACGTGAGGTAGTAGTGCAGGAAGTAGCTTATCCATATCGCAAGGGAATAGAATACGAACAGGGGTATGTTCCTTACTCCCTTGAGTGACTTCACTCCCTCCATGATGCCTTGTGTCGTTGCCTTCACCTTATTATAAAATGACAGTTTCTTGCGTATGAGGTAGAGGGTGACCAATGTTGCCAGGCCGCATACGGCTGTCACTGCATAGCCTGTCGTGGTGAACAGTCCGAAGAGTTCGTCGAACCGTGTGCCCGTGCGTGAGAAGAAATTGAGGAATATGGGCAGCTGCGACAGGAGGGTGACTGCCGTGATGATGAGGATGATGAGCGAGTCGATAGCCCTTTCGGTCACTACCGTTCCCAGAGACTTTGGAAACGAGGTGCCTTCCCACCTTTTCAGCACTGCGCAGCGCGTGAACTCTCCTATGCGGGGAATGACGAGCGATGCGGCGTAGGAGATGAAGATGGAGTAGATGGCGGTCAGCGTGCGCGGCTTCTCGCCGATGGGAGCGAGTACCTGCTGCCACCTCCATCCCCGGAACATCTGTGCAAGGATGCCGAAGGGGAAGGAGAGAATCATCCACCACCAGTTCATTTCATCTGTCAGTACGTGGCGTATGCTTTGGAAATCAAAGTTTCTATACATCCAGTAGAGTATCGCTCCCCCAAGAACTAAGGGGGTGACAATCTTAAGGACGTTGATGATGAGTTTTTGTCGCATTATTGTCGTTTTATCGCACAAAGGTATGTAAAATTTACCGAATATCCCAAATTCAGCAGGAAGAAACAGGATATTGCAATCATTTTTTCTAATAATGTTGCATATTTTGCCATTATGTTGTATCTTTGTAGTCAAAAAACGTAACGTGGTGTTCCCACTCTTGTCGTAATCATGAAGCGAGTAAGACCAAAGAAGAATCTCGGCCAGCATTTCCTTACAGACCTCGGGATTGCCCGGAGGATAGCCGACACGGTAGATGCTTGTCCTGACATTCCTGTTCTGGAGATAGGTCCGGGAATGGGAGTGATGACGCAGTTCCTCTATCCTAAGGAGCGTGAGTTCAAGTGTGTGGAGATAGACAAGGAGTCGGTGGCTTATCTGAATGACGCTTTCCCCCGTCTCAGGGACAACATCATAGGAGATGATTTCCTGCGCATGGATTTGAGGGAGGTGTTTGGAGGAAAGCAGTTCGTGCTAACGGGCAACTATCCTTATGACATCTCGTCACAGATATTTTTCAAGATGCTGGACAACAAGGACCTGATACCGTGCTGTACGGGCATGATCCAGCGAGAGGTGGCGCTGCGCATTGCTTCGGAGCCAGGCAACAAGGCTTACGGCATCCTCTCGGTACTGATACAGGCGTGGTATGACACGGAGTATCTGTTCACTGTCGATGAGACAGTGTTCAATCCTCCTCCAAAGGTGAAGAGTGCGGTGATACGCATGACGCGCAACGGGGTGAAGGAGCTGGGATGCGATGAGGAACTGTTCAGGCGTGTAGTGAAGACGGTCTTCAACCAGCGGCGCAAGATGCTGCGCGTGTCCCTCAGGCAGATTTTCAATGGTACGGTGCAGGCACGTCCGGAGTTTTTCGAGAATGACATGATGACTATGCGTCCAGAGCAGCTCACGGTGCGGCAGTTCGTGGAATTGACCAACCTTGTGGCACGGGAGATTTCTCAGTGATCAGAGCGTATGTTGTTTTGTTGTTTTGTTGATAGCTTTTCTCATTTGCGAATACAAACAACTAAACCACAAAACAACTAAACCACAAAACAACAAAACAATAACAATAAAACAAAACACAACTACAACATGATTGATGTAAAAGAAATATTAGGTGATGCTGAAGAGCGCATGGAGATGGCAGCAATGTATCTCGACGAGGCTCTCGCAAAGGTACGTGCCGGCAGGGCAAACATTGCCATTGTGAGCGGTGTCCGTGTAGAATCCTATGGCATGATGGTGCCTCTCAATCAGGTGGCAAGCGTGACGACTCCTGATGCCCGCACCATAGCCATCAAGCCGTTTGACAAGAAGCAGATACGCGAGATAGAGAAGGCTATCATGGACAGCGACGTGGGCATCACGCCTGAGAACAACGGTGAGATAATCCGTCTGGGCATACCGCAGCCTACGGAGGAGAGACGCCGTGACCTCGTCAAGCAGTGTAACAAAATCGGCGAGAAATCCAAGGTGGAGGTGCGCAATGTGCGTGGAGACATCAAGGACAAGCTGAAGAAGGCTATCAAGGATGGTCTGTCAGAGGACTTGGAGAAGGATGCGGAGAACGATCTCCAGAAGCTTCATGACAAGTATATCAAGAAGATAGAGGGTATGCTTGATGCCAAGACAAAGGAAATCATGACCGTATAATGCACGGGCTGGTAATCAAGAACACAGGCTATTGGTACACGGTCCTTACGGACGAAGGAGATACGATAGACTGCAAGATAAAGGGAAATTTCAGGCTCAAGGGCATCCGCAGCACCAACCCGGTGGCTGTGGGTGACCTTGTCACTATCGTGCCCAATCAGGAGGGAACGGCTTTTATCACCGACATTGACGACCGGAGGAACTATATCGTCCGCAAGTCGCAGAACCTCTCCAAGCAGAGCCATATCATTGCTGCCAACGTAGATCAGGCTTGTCTCGTCGTTACGATAGCCCATCCTGCTACGAGTACTACGTTCATCGACCGTTTCCTCGCATCGGCAGAGGCTTACAGAGTACCGGTAATACTGCTTTTCAACAAGATAGACATCCTCGATGATAATGAGATGCATTATCTTGAGATGATGATGGAGCTTTACCGCACCGTGGGCTACGACTGCCTTGCGCTCTCGGCAGAGACAGGAGAGGGCGTGGATGCCCTCATGCCTTTGCTCTCGGGAAGGATAACGCTGTTCAGCGGCAACAGTGGAGTGGGGAAGAGTTCTCTCCTCAACCGTCTCATACCCGGGCTGAACCTCCGCACCTCGGAGATTTCCGATGCGCATGATACGGGAATGCACACCACGACATTCTCGGAGATGATACCCCTTCCTGATGAGGGGGCATCGGAAAAGTCATGGCTCATAGATACTCCCGGAATACGCGGTTTCGGCACGTTCGATATGGAACCAGAGGAAATATGCTCCTATTTCAAGGAGATATTCCGCTTCTCCGCAGGTTGCCGATTCGGCAACTGTACCCATACGCACGAGCCGGGATGCGCCGTGCTGAAGGCTGTGGAAGACCATTACATCGCCCTCTCACGCTACAACTCTTATATCTCAATGCTCAACGACAAGGATGAAGACAAGTATCGCCCTGCTTATTGACAGACAGGGGGAGGGAGTTCCTGGTTGTCGGTTGTTGGTTAATATAGTCTTATTCTTGAAAAATCTTTGATAGGCAATGCTGTCCTAACCAAAAACCCACAACCAAAAACCAGGTACTACCTACAACCGAAAATACATTTCACAATGGAAAGTCTCGAAGGAAAGAAAATAGCATTGCTCTTGAGCGGCGGAGTAGATTCCGCTGTGGTACTTCACCTACTCTGCAGCAAGGGAGTGAAGCCTGATTGCTTTTACATAAAGATAGGTCCGGAGGAGGAAGAGGATTGGGACTGTACCTCGGAGGAAGATCTGGAGATGGCCACGGCATTGTGTCACCGTTATGGCTGTAGGTTAGAGATTATTGACTGTCACAAAGAGTATTGGGACAAGGTGACAAAATACACGATGGACAAAGTGCGCATGGGTTACACTCCCAATCCTGACGTCATGTGCAACAGACTGATAAAATTCGGGGCTTTCCATGAGAAAAAAGGATATGAGTATGACCTCATAGCCACGGGACACTATGCCCAGACAGAGA
>CALZJQ010000124.1 GCA_945787895.1 uncultured Prevotella sp.
AAAACCTACAATCGACAACCGCTCTGTTTTTCGGAACAGTTAACTGGACACCCTAGCTAATTAATAGAACCTACCTAAACAAAAACCGCAATTTCCGCATCATGCGGCAAAAAAAGCAAGCCCCGAAGCCTGCCCATTGACTCATGTCAAGATAATACAAGGATTGATAAAAAAGAGGGAAAATAATTTGCTGTGTACGCACACAATTATTAATTTTGCATCAGATTTGAAAAGGATAACACCAATCTCAGAGTCCGAGCGGAAGGAAATCCGAAGCTGAAACAACAGAAAACTGTAGCGGAGGCAAGGATAACCGAGGCGGAGGCAAGGGACGACCAAGCAGAGGCTGAGGGACACCCAAGCGAAGGACAAGGGATAGCATGGTAAAAAGTTGTATTTAATAACAGGATGACTATGGTGATAGATTTTGCTACAGGACTCATGCTCCTTTTAGTTGCAGTGTCAACAATATGCGGAATCATTTCATTGTTGCACAACAATTGAGGCGAGAAAGACGCAAGTCTCTCGTTTTCAAGCAGAAAGTAAAGAATTTCAGAAAATTAATAGGTTAGTAGTTTAGATTGGTTTTAGTAATTGTATTCAGGAGGTAGATGTGAATCCACCTCCCTTTTTTTTGTCTCTTTTTTCTCTTTTTTTTGTTAGGGTGTCCAGTTAGTTGTTTGGTGGTTTAGTTGTTTGGTGGTTTAGTTGTTTGGTGGTTTAGTTGTTTAGTGTTTTTTTTGTTTTCTTCAAGACCCAACCCATAACCGAAAACCATAAACCAACGACCGAAAACCAAAAAAAACATAATCCTTTCCCTTTTTTGAGGGATTATAGATGGAATGATAGGATTTTTTAGTAATTTTGCGCCTTGAACTAAAGAAAAACTATTTCATCATGATGCAGAATATGCCTTTCGTCACAAAGAACCTTCTGATAGCCAACGTGCTGCTTTTCCTTGCCTCACTGCTCGTCCCGCAACTGACTTCCATCATGGGACTGCACTATTGGCAGGCAAGCCATTTCCATGTATATCAGTTGGTTACATATATGTTCATGCACGGAGGATGGACCCACCTCTTCTTCAATATGTTCGCACTCTGGATGTTCGGATGCGTCATGGAGAGGACGTGGGGAGCGCAGCGTTTCTTCGTCTATTACCTCATCTGCGGAATAGGAGCCGGACTGCTGCAGGAACTCGCGCAGTTTGGCACCGTCTTCCTCGACCTTTCGTCACAGGGAGCCACGGTAGGACAGATAATCCGCATCGCAAGCATCGACCCCAGTGCGCCGGAGATGCTCAACGCATGGACCACGGTGGGAGCCTCAGGAAGCATCTACGGCATCCTCCTCGCCTTCGGCATGACCTATCCCGAAGAGAGGATGTTCATCTTCCCGCTGCCCGTGCCTATAAAGGCGAAATGGTTCGTCATCGGTTATGCCGTGATAGAACTCGTCATGGCGTTTGAAAGCCCGGGCGACGGCGTGGCACACGTGGCACACCTCGGAGGTATGCTCTTCGGGTTCTTCCTCATACGCCACTGGCGCAAGGCGGCCGCACGGCAGCGCAGCACCTTCACGGGATGGAACACCTACCGCGGAACGGCGCAGGACGACACACAGGCGGCGACAATCCTCGGCAAGATACGCAGATGGATGCACCTCGACAGGGAAGACAACGCCAGCGACAACCGCACATACCGCACCACCTCCACGCACCAGAGCGACTGGGACTACAACGCACGGCGCAAGCAGGAGGAGGCGGAAATCGACGCCATTCTCGACAAGATAAGACGCTCCGGATATTCAAGCCTTTCGGAAGAAGAGAAGAAAAAACTGTTCGAAGCGAGCAGGAAATAACCTGTCCCGACAGACAACCGACAACCATACTATACACAGAGAGATGAAATCCCTGATAGTAAAGATACTCCTGACACTCAACACACTGATAATCATTGCAATGCTGATGACAGGCTTCGCCTACGTTCTCGACCCGAGAACGTGGAGTTACCTTGCCATAGCAGGCTATGCCTTCCCCTTTTTCTCGCTTGCCAACGTGGCATTCACCGTCGTCTGGGCGGTGGTAAGGAAAAGATGCCTCCTGCTTCCCTTTGTCGGCTTCGTGGCGTGCTACGTCCCGATGAACAAGTTTTTTCCGCTCAACCTCGGCAAGGACGCTCCGGAGGGAAGCCTCAAAGTGATGACTTTCAACACGGAACAGCTGGGAGCGAAATGGGAATACACGAACGACGAGAACGTGCAGGTCAGGCGCAACATGCTGAAATACATCGCCGACTGCGACTGCGACGTAGCGTGCCTGCAGGAAGTGTGCGTCAACAAATGGGTGACGATGGACATTGACTCCATCATAAGGCCCGCAATGCCGTACATCGAAGCGAAGGAATGGTGCGGAAACAAGATGATGATTCTCAGCAAGCACCCCATCACGAAATGCGAAAGGATAGCATACGAGTCGGAAGGGAACTTCACCTACGCCTTCTACCTCGACGTAGAGGGGCGCGAACTCATCGTAGTCAACAACCATCTGGAAACCAATCACTTCTCCGTGGAGGAGAAAGCCAACATCGGGCGCATGGTGAAGGGAGGAATGGAACGGGAAGAGATGCACGAGAAGTCACGCTTCGTGCTCAGGAAACTCGTGGATGCAGCAACGATAAGGGCACCGCAGGCAGATGCCGTGGCCACCTTCATAAGCATGCACGCAGGGCGGCGCATGATAGTATGCGGCGACTTCAACGACATTCCGCTCTCATACGCCAACAGCACCATAGCCGGAAACCTCACCGACTGCTACACCGCGACAGCCAACGGACCGGGCTTCACGTACAACAAGAACGGAATGCTCGTGCGCATCGACAACATAATGTGCTCGCCGGAATTTACCCCCTACGCCTGCCACGTGGACAAGACCTGCACCGACTCCGACCATTATCCCATGATTTCCTGGATAAAGGAGTGAGTGCGGCGGCGGCATTACCGGCATTATCGTCATTACCGTCATTATTGCCACCAACGAAAAAAAATCAAAAAAATCAGCCATACATCCCCCCTTCCCCCCTAAAAACAAGGAATTTACACAGAAAAATGCTGATTTTCTTCCCCGAAATTTCATTATGTGAGGAAAATTACGTACCTTTGCACGTCGTATGCGCATATTACACTGATTGCGCCCGCACATCTGCAACCCGACAACTTCACTGACAGCACGCATTCCACAAGGCAGAGACAGAAGGAAAAGGGACACTCCGAATGGAGCTTTCCGGCAGGACGGAACACCAGGAGGGAACGCATCCACCCCGACCCCAGAGGGAAAACGCAGGACAATATCCAAGAGAAAAAACAAAATCAAAAATAAATAAACAACTAATCAAAATGCAAAACAAAGGAATTGTAATCGTAACCGCAATCCTCTTGACACTTGCAAGCATCTTCTACCTGTCATTCTCCGTAGCTACAAGCTACTATGACAGCCAGGCTGCAAAGATAGAGGACCCTGTAAAGCAACAGGACTACAAGGATTCTGTGAAGTATCTCGGAGTCTATTCTTACCAGAACTGCTTAGAGACACAGATCGGACTCGGCCTTGACCTCAAGGGCGGTATGAACGTAATCCTCGAAATCAGCGTTCCCGACGTCATCGAAGTGCTCGCAGACCACAAGACTGACGCTGCCTTCGTAAAGTCAATGGAAGAAGCAAAGAAGGAAGAGGAGACAAGTCAGAGTGATTTCATCTCACTCTTCGTGAAAGCCTATCAGAAGAACGCACCGGGACACCGTCTCGCTGAAATCTTCGCTACACAGCAGCTCAAAGGCAAGGTAAGCACACAAAGCTCTGACGACCAGGTCATCAGCGTGCTGCGCTCTGAGGTGCAGGCTGCCATCGACAACTCTTTCAACGTCGTACGCAACCGTATCGACAAGTTCGGAGTAGTACAGCCCAACATCCAGAAACTCGAAGGACAGGACGGACGCATCATGGTGGAAATGCCGGGTATCCGTGAACCGGAGCGTATGCGTAAGCTCCTCCAGGGTTCTGCCAACCTTGAGTTCTGGGAGACATACAACTCACAGGAAATAATCCCTTACCTCTCACAGCTCGACCAGCTCGCAGCCAATGCAGGGTCAGAGACCGCAGACACCGCCAAGGCTGAGGCAACTGACTCCACAAAGGCTGAGCCTGCAGCAGAAAAGACTGAGGCCAAGCCGAAGTTTGCGCTCAACAAGGACAACGCAAAGGCAGAGGCAGCGGCAAAGGCTCAGGCAGACAAGAGCGAACTCTTCAAGAAGCAGCACCCCCTCTTCTCCGTATTCCAGCCTATCAACGGTTCGGCCTACAGCCTCCTGGGATATGCACACGTAAGAGACACCGCAGCAGTGAACGCCATCATCTACAGCGCAGATGCCAAGAAACTGCTCCCCTCTGACGTGAAACTGCTCTGGGGCGCAAAGCCAATGTCCGAGGAAAACAAGAACATCTTTGAACTGTACGCACTCAAGGTCACCTCTACCAACGGACGCGCACCGCTTGAGGGCGACGTAATCGTAGATGCAAGGGACGAGTTCGACCATACCACCGGTCGTCCATGCGTGAGCATGTCAATGAATACGGAAGGCGCACGCCTCTGGGCTATGCTCACAAAGGCAAATGCCGGCAAGGCCATCGCCATCGTACTCGACGATGCAGTATATTCAGCTCCTATGGTTCACGGTGAGATAGCAGGCGGCAACTCCCAGATTACCGGCAACTTCACCATCGAAGACACCAAGGACCTCGCCAACACCTTAAAGTCTGGACGTATGCCTGCGCCTGCACGCATCGTACAGGAAGAAGTAGTAGGTCCTACACTCGGTGCACAGTCCATCGAGCAGGGTATGTGGTCATTCGGAATAGCATTCGTATTGCTCTGCATCTACATGATCGTCATGTACGGCGCAATACCCGGACTCATGGCTGACGCTGCCCTCGTCATCAACTTCTTCTTCACACTCGGCATCCTCGCATCATTCCAGTCAGCACTGACAATGCCAGGTATCGCCGGTATCGTCCTCACATTAGGTACAGCAGTAGATGCCAACGTGCTCATCTATGAGCGCATCAAGGAAGAATTGCGCCGCGGACTCGGAATGAAACAAGCACTGGCAGCAGGTTACAGCAATGCGTTCTCTGCCATCTTCGACTCTAACCTCACATCACTCATCACCGGTATCATACTCCTCACCATCGGTACAGGTCCTATCAAGGGCTTCGCCACCACGTGGATCATCGGCATCGTATGCTCATTCTTCACAGCAGTGTTCCTCACACGTATCGTGTATGAGAACCGCATGAACAAGGACAAGTGGCTCGGACTCACATTCGGACGCTCCATACTGCAGAACACCAAGTACAAGTTCATGTCAGCCTACAAGAAGAGCTACACCATCTACGGAATCGCAATCGTGGCATTCGTGGCCAGCTTCTGCCTGAAGGGACTCTCCAAGTCCATCGACTTCACCGGCGGACGCAACTATGTGGTGACCTTCGAGAACAAGGTGGAGCCGGAGCAGGTACGTCCGATCCTCGCACAGGAGTTTGCAGGATCCAACACCAACGCCATCGCCATCGGTACCGACGGCAAGACAATACGCGTATCTACCAACTACAAGATAGAGTCAAACAGCGCAACCGTGGACGACGAATGCGAGAACAAGCTCTACACCTGTCTCAAGAAGGCAGGACTCGTAAAGCAGGAAAGTGTAGAGGCATTCAAGAATCCAGACGTTCGTGAAGGAGGTTCCATCATCTCATCTACGAAAGTGGGTCCGTCAGTGGCTAAAGACATCACCTACGGAGCCATCGTCTCTGTCCTCGTAGCACTCGTAGCAATATTCATCTACATACTCGTCCGCTTCCGCAACGTGGCATTCTCCGTAGGATCCATCGTAGCCCTTGCAGTGGATACCGTAGTAGTCATCGGCTTGTATTCCGCACTCTACGACCTCGTACCCTGGAGCCTCGAGATAGACCAGACATTCATCGGCGCCATCCTCACCGTGATAGGCTACTCTATCAACGACAAGGTGGTGGTGTTCGACCGCATACGTGAGAACCTCAACCTGCACAAGAAGCAGGACTACCAGATCACGTTCAACGACTCCATCAACCAGACACTGGCACGTACCATCAATACATCCGTTTCTACATTGCTCGTATTGCTCTGTATCTTCATCCTCGGCGGTGATTCAATACGCAGCTTCTCATTCGCAATGATTCTCGGCGTATTCTTCGGTACTCTCTCATCCATCTTCATTGCCGCTCCTACAGCATACCTCACCCTCGGTCGCAAGATCAAGGAAACCGAGATAGCTGAGGCATAAGGCAGTGGACGACGACAATCAATAAAAATCAACCCCAAAAGGAACAGCGGCTGCGGTGCTCCCAAAAGCATCACCAGCCGCTGTTTTTGCGTGTGGACGAATGCGTTTCTCTACATTGCAAAGCGTCAGGATACATTTGTCCCCCATCAGAATTCGGAATTTATCAAGAAAGTGCGTATATTTCCTGTGAAGACCCAAAATTTCTCCTCGTAATTTGGAAATTATCAAGAAAGTGTGTATATTTGCACACGAAAGTCAAATAAAAAATCACCGAACATGATAGTAACTGCAGCAAACCCAGTATATGACTCCGTCTTCAAGTATCTGATGGAAGACATGAGAGTGGTAAAGACCATTCTCTCTGCACTGTTGAAGCGGGAAGTAGTTGAGGTAGAGGCAAGAAAACATGAATATGTCAATGGAAGCAGGGACAAGATTTCAATGTTTCGCATTGACTTCGGGGCGAAAGTCAAGCAGGATGACGGAACACTGAAACTTGTTCTCATCGAACTGCAGAAGACATGGGTGGAGACAGAGACACTTCGGTTTCGTCAGTATCTCGGCACGCAATATGCCAATCCCGACAATATAATAAAGGAGGACAACAAAAACGAATATGGACTTCCCATGATAACCGTATATCTGCTCGGACATAGGGTGGGAAACATCGAAGAGCCAGTGATATATGTCAGTCATAAGTCGTATGACTATTACGGAAAGGAGATAACGAAAGGCATTCCCGACCCGTTCATCGAGAGCCTCGTGCATGACAGCATTATAGTGCAGATACCGTTGCTACACGGTCATATTAACAACAGGCTGGCGGAAGTACTGCGTGTCTTTGACCAGACATACAAGGACAAGCGAAACCAGCAGGTGTTGCAGATTGACGAGGACATCTTCGAAGGCGACGAAGACATGAAGCATATTCTGCACAGGCTCATATCAGCAGCGGCTGACTACAAGATAAGGCAGGACATGAACGTAGAAGATGAATACTTCTCCGCAATCGAGAACCGCGATACAGCCATCATGATGCGGGACAAGAGAATTGCAGAGCAGGATGCACTGATAGAGCAGAACAAGGCGGAACTCGAGCAGAACAAGGCGGAACTCGAGCAGAACAAGG
>CALZJQ010000125.1 GCA_945787895.1 uncultured Prevotella sp.
CCCACTCCGATATCGCCTGCCGGCACGTCTTCATCAGGACCGATATTACGATACAATTCCGTCATGAAAGCCTGGCAGAAACGCATTATCTCGTTGTCGGAACGTCCCCTTATAGAGAAATCCGAACCACCTTTTCCTCCGCCCATGGGCAGCGTAGTGAGCGCATTCTTGAATGTCTGTTCAAATCCGAGGAACTTCAGTATGGAGAGATTCACCGACTTGTGGAAGCGAAGTCCGCCCTTGTATGGTCCGATGGCACTGTTGTACTGCACTCGATAGCCGAGGTTTACGTGTATCTCGCCCTTGTCATCGACCCAGGGTACGCGGAATGTAACTATACGTTCTGGCTCCACGATGCGCTCTATTATCTTCGCACGCTCAAATTCCGGATGCTGTTCATAGACATCTTTCACGGATTCGAGCACTTCACGCACTGCTTGAAGGTATTCATTCTCGCCTGGATGCTTCGTAGCCAGGTCCTGCATGATTTTCTCAACGTTCATGGCTTTTAGGGTTTTAGGTTATTGGTTTTAGGTTATTGGTTTTAGTTACCACGCAAGCAAAGGTAGGAGTTTTATTTCACACCACCAAATCTTTTTGACTTTTTTACGTTTTCCAAACATTTTACCGACATTTTGTAAAGCAGAAATAGCGAAAATCGCTTAGTTTTCGTTATCTGTGCTTTACAAAATGTCAGAGATATAGGTTTCGTTTCTTTCCCGAATCCGATTATGTCAGCGTGGTCATCGGCGTGCCGTATCGTCCTGCATGATTACGACACCCTGTTGCTTCATGCCGTCCATCATGAGTTTGAGGGGCTTGGGGAGGCGCACGTGCCGCACGTATTTCGTCTCTTCCACGGCTTCGAGCGTGTCGAGGATGTCCTTGCGGAAGATGCCTTCTCCACGGTAGGGATTGATGGTGAAGTATCCGACGCCGAGCGATGTGAGGTTTTGGAAGAAGTGCGTGCCCTGCGATGGATCCACGCGATAGTTGTCAAGTCCCACCTCCACGATGAGTTTTGCTGCATTGATGTGAGGCCATTTGACGGGAATGCCGAGCCAATAGTCGGACGAGCCCCACCTTCCCGGTCCAGCAAGGATATAGTTCTCGCCGCGTTCGAGGAACTTACGGTTTATCCTCTCTATGTCATCGGCGATGTAGGTATTGTTAGAGGCAGTGAAACTGTCGTCCGTCTTGACATATACGACATCGGCAAGTTCTTCGTTCATGCCGTGTCCGAGTGACATGGTGGAACCGATGAGCACTGTTTCCCCGCTGTCTTCCGGCAGTGAACCGTCGAGATAGGGCTTGAGATTGACGTTCAGTTCCTGCTTGGAATCTACGATAGGACGTATCTGAAGCAGGTAGAACTCTACGCTGCGGTCGGCGTTGATGTTGCAGGCGAACTCTATCTCGACGGGTCTGCGCATGGCTTCCGAACCGAATTTCATTGCCATCTGCATCATTTCAGGTATCGGAGCCACGCCATTCTGCAGCACTCCGGCGTATGAGATAATCTTTCTGCCGCCCTCATAGAGTCCGTCACGGATGATTTGGTCGTAGGGGTCGTAGGTAGAGACGATGTGCATCATGGCTCCGTCGTTCATGTCGGCCTCTTTCACGCGTACTCTTTTAATATTAAAGCCGTCATCTACCTTGAAATTCTCATCAGCGTTGTTCATGTCGAGGGCATAGAACATCGTCTGCGTCTCTTTTAGGGCTATCTCCATCTCGCTCATCTGGAGCACTTGCTTCGGGTGATAGGGGCATACCCGCAGCGTGCGTCCGCCATCGACGATGTATTTTCCCAGTCCCATGGCGATGGAGGCGATGCCCTCCTCGGAGGTCTCGTCACCGATGGGATAATAGTTGAGCGAGCGCAGCACGCCGCTCATGTTGGGGTAATACAGCGTGCTGTCGCCTGTGGTGTGGCTCTTTCCCACCACTTCCTGCAGCACCACAGCCATCTTCTCCTGGTCGATAAGGTTGGAAGTGGCTGTCATATATGCCTTGGAGTCCTTGTAATAGACGGAGGCATACACACTCTTTATCGCCTTGGAGAGCATACGCAGCATGATGTCCTTGTCCTTGAGATACGGTATCATGTACGTGGAATAGACACCGGCGAACGGCTGGTAGTGGCTGTCCTCAAGCAGGGAGGAGGAGCGGATGGCGATAGGGCACCGTGTGGCTTCAAGGAAAATCTCGCAGTCACGCCGCATGGACTCAGGGAACTGCGCTTCGAGGAAAGCCTGCAATATCTCTTCGTCAGGCGCATCGCTGAGGGCAATGGGGTAGAGATCGTTGTTTTCCATGAACTGGTCGAAGATGTCGGTACACAGAACGAGAGTCATTGGTATCGACACCTCTACGTTGTCATACTGGTGCAGGGCTTCGTTTGCCTTGATAATGTTGTCGAGAAAGGCAAGACCGCGTCCCTTTCCTCCGAGCGAACCCTCTCCTATTCTGGCGAAATGGCTGTAGGCATCAAACTTCAATCGGTCGAAGACTGCCACCGTACCGATGTTCTTCATGTGGCGATACTGCACTATGGCATCGAAGATTATCTGTCGATGGGCATCCACGTCCTGCAGTTTGTGCCACGTGATATGCTTCAGGAATGCGGAGACGGGGAAGATGGCGCGTGCGGAAAGCCAGCGGGAGACATGATTTCGCGAGATGTGATAGAGCATGGAGTCACGCGGAATGGTGAAGATATGGTCCTGCAGTTCTTTCAGGGAGCGTACCCGCAGTATCACGTCATGCGTCTTCGGGTCACGGAAGAGGAAGTCGCCGAAGCCCATGTGCTCCTCCAGTTCCTTGCGCAGATCGACGCTTATCTTCTTCGAGTTCTTGTCAATGAAGCGGAATCCCTCAGCCTCGGCTCTCACCTTGTTCTCTGCTTCCGCACTTTCCATTACGAGAGGTATGTATTCGTCCCTCTCGCGGATGTAGCGAAGCAGGCGGAAACCTGCATCTGCGACTTTCTCACTGTCGCCCGAGAGCTGTGTATATGTGGAGATAGGGAAACGGCAGTCGGAGATGACACCGAGCATATTCTCCTGATATTTGTCGAAATATGCGACTGCTTCGTTATAATTTCGGGCAAGTATCACCTTTGGTCTGCCGCGCATACGCAGTGCCGCAGCGTGAGGATTAAGAGCTTCTGTGGCGAAACGCTGACTCTGTGCGAGGATAAAGGAATAGAGATTGGGCAGGAATGAGGAATAGAAGCGTATGCTGTCCTCCACCAGCATGATACACTGCACGCCGGCTTCCTCAATGTCATGCTCCAGGTTCATCTTGTCCTCGATGAGCTTTATGATAGAGAGGATGAGGTTGGTGTTGCCAAGCCAGCAGAACACGTAGTCGAAGATGCTGAGGTCCTCATGCTGCATACGTCTCGTGATACCATGGCTGAAGGGTGTGAGCACCACGCAGGGCAGGTCGGGGAAGTCAGCCTTCACCTTGCGTGCCACGTCGAACGCATCGTTATCGGCGTTGCCCGGCATACAGATGACGAGATTGACGTCCACCGAAGTGAGCACGGCACGCGCCTCCTCCGTCGTGGAAACCTGCGTGAACGTCGGAGGATAACGCAGACCCAGTTCGGTATATTCATTGAAAATCTTGCCCTCTATGCGACCGTCGTCTTCGAGCATGAAGGCATCGTATGGGTTGGCTATGATAAGAACGCGGAATATCCTTCTCGTCATCAGATTCTTGAAGGTGACATCGCGCAGTGGTGTGTTGCTGTGTTTCATTTGGTTTTGTTTGGTTGTTTTGGTTTGTTTTTTTGTTTGGTTTTATACGGTTTTACGGTTATGCGGTTTTACGGTTATGCGGAAATTTGTCAAGGCTGATTGTATCTTCCGCAAAATCGTAAACCGCCTAACCGCCTAACCTAAAAACCGTATAAAACCGACCATCACCTTGCAAAGATAGTAAAAAAACTTGTAACAAGAAAAAAAAACGTCCCAAATTTGGTTATTCGGGATACAAGTGCTATCTTTGCAGAAATCAACGACAAATGGAAAGAATACGAAAAGCTACAAGTGCGGATGCGGAGTTTATCGCCAAAATGGTGATAATGGCACTGCACATGGAAAAGGAAGGCGAGGAAGGAGAACGCCTCCTGCGACATATTACAGAACTGGTAATGGATGAGGGCTCTCTCTACCACTGGTCACGTGCCGCGGTGATTGACGGCATAGGAGCTTGTGTAGCCTACGATGGGGCTGATTATCATCCGAGAAGAGTGCGCTCTTTCTCCTTCGTTTGCAGCGACGGACTGCCTATAATGGAAGACAACACTGCACTTCTCGCCCAGCCCGACGAGACGCAGGCAGGAGAATATTACATCGACTCCCTCGCCATCATGCCGGAATATCGCGGCAAAGGCTACGGCAGGCTCTTCTTACAGCATGCCGTAAAGGAAGGGACGGCCATCGGACTGGTGCCTTATCTCCTCGTAGATCCCGCGAATACAGGTGCCGTGCGCCTCTATAGCTCCTTGGGATTTGAGGGAGAGAGCACGTTGTTTGTCTTCGGTACTGACTTTATGAAGATGAAATACACTGAGAGAGAAACAAGAGAAGACAAGCATCCTGACAATGCATAATGCAGGCAGGTCATTAGTCCACACAACCGTCATGAAAACAGCCAAGCACTCATATCTGGAAGAAATAGACTTCCAACGGGCAATACTCATCTCTTTTGTCATTCTGGTGCATATTGTCAATTTCGGCATTGTCAATCCCGACATCAAGAGCGGTATATTGTCGTTTCTTATGCCTACCTTCCTCCTTGTCACGGGTTATCTCATGAATATGAACAAACCGACAGGAAAGTTTGCGTTGTATCTTCTTAGAATACTGCTGCCCTACGTGATTCTGGTCACAGGATATATGCTGCTCTCGCTCTGTCTCCCCGTGAGGGACGGCATACAACAGTTGGATTGGAGCACGGCAGTGAATGTCTTGTGCATCCGTTCAATAGGTCCATATTGGTTCTTCCGCGTGATGCTGATATGCGCATTCCTTGGCTATGTCACCTTCCGTTGCCTGCACCGCCATTCCAACATCATAAAGCTCACTGCCTACGGCACGGTGCTGCTCTGCATCTCTCACTTTACACCGCTGCTTGACTGGGCATCAGCTTTCTATTTCTTCATAGGAATAGTCCTGCGGGTGTCGGCTGTCGATTACAACAGGCTGTTCGTCCCTTCAGTACTCTCCGTCATACCGCTACTTTTGATTCTTATCGTTGACTCAGAGTGGGAATGGAGCAATCTCTCTGTCATTATCATGACATTCTGCTTCCTGTCATTCGCCGCATACATCAAAAGGTTCTTTCATGGCAGGACTCTTGACGCAATCCTCTATATCGGTCGCAACACCCTGCCAATATATATGTTCCACCCCATCTTTACAATGGCAGCCAAATACCTCCAGCCTCTTTTCCGCTTCGACGGCAGTGGCTTCCTTCACGCCTTCATGGTCATTGTCTTGGGTATCGCAGGTTCACTGCTGATAGCCAAGGTAATGGACAGGCTTCGCCTTTCATGGATTTTTGGAAAGGCGCAGTTACTTAGGTAATCATCGCCGCCCACTTGTTCCAGCACTCTTCTGCCCGGTCGAAGAGCACAGAAGCAAGACAAAATCAGGCATCTTTCAGCTCCACGACGAAGCGGGTGCCCTGACGGTAATCATCGTCGAGGCGCAGGTGTCCGTTGAGCTTGTAGGCGATGAGGCTGCACGTAGGATATGTCAGGCCATCGCCCACGGTGAGATCTACTATCTCCGAGAATGCGCAGAAGAGAGAGGCGCGCTGCTCCTCCGTCAGTTTCATGCCCACGGCAGTGATGAGGAGATGCCCAGTATGAGGGTTGCGCTTCTTGAACTCTATCGTGACACGCTCCAGGGCACCTTCCTTTGCCACCTCACCGACGATACTCATTACAAGTGTGTGCAGAGCCTCCTCATTGGTGGAGAAAGAAATAGGCTGGGAGTTGAAGGTCACAGCAGTGCCCTGCTTCACCACCTTCTTTGCCTCTTCTGCCACTTTTTCGCAGAACTGCCCCATATTACGATTGGCAAATTCATACTTTTCCTCGCGGCTTTGCTCTAAAGCCATATACTCCTCTATGTGGCTGATGTAGCTCTGCAAAGCCTTAATGTGACGCTTTGTATCACCCTGCTCCATAGCATCGAGCGAAGGACGTATCTGAGCACTGATATTATTGAGGAAAAGATTCTTCTGCTCGTTGTTCGTATTGGCGATGGCAAGGCTTGTCTTCAGTCGCTTTATCTCACGCATGTTCTTTAGCATTACAATGAGGAAGAATACAAGTCCTACGGCAAGGGCTACAGCGACGACAATGAGAATAATGATGAAAGCCCACTGAGCAGTAATCTTAGTAGCCTTACTGTCAATATCCTCCTGCGCTGCAGCATACTGCTCCTTGATAGTCTGTAGTTCCTTGGCGGCACGTATTCCGGCAATAGAATCAGTCCATGCAGCATACATCCTGCCTATGACATCAGCCATGTGGGCATTCTTCTCTGCTTTCGCACGGGTTATCATGCCCTTGAAGCATTTCTCCTTACCATCATCGCCCAGACCCTTGGTATTCATGGCAAATATCTCCTTGTAACAATTCGAAGCAAGGGTCACATTCCCGATACTCTTATGGAAAGCAGCCTTCCGCATGAGCATATCCTCTATCACGTCATTCTTCTTGCTGGCACGGGCATAGTTCTCCATGAGAGCCATCTGCCCCTTGCTCTCCGACAACTTATTGATGCGATAGTACAAGCGAAAACGCTCCTTAGCTACTAAGTAATGAAGGTCTGGATTACCAGAACCAATCATAGCATCCAGCGAGCGACAGGTGGCAAAAGCCTCCCTCCACTCATGGTTCTCCGACTGACGGACACTTGTATTTACTCCGTTCTCTACCGACTGTCTCAAACTCTGTGCCGACATTGCAGACACACTGCATGCAATCAATAATGCAAGGAAAAACTGTCTCATAGGGTATCTCTGTTGTTTTGTTGTTTGGTTGTTTAGTTGTTTAGTTGTTTGGTTGTTTGGTTGTTTGGTTGTTTTGTTGTTTGGTTGTCTTGTTGTTTGGTTGTCTTGTTGCTTGTCTTGGCAATTGAGTCGAATACTATCAACTAAACAACCAAACAACTAACCCCAAGATTTCCCTGCAAAGTTAATCCGAAAGTTTCATTTCTCCAAATCTCCACTATGTTTTTTTTGTATTTGTTTTTTTGAGACTTTTTTAGGATATTTGCAAATAATTGTATAATTTTGCATCGCAGATTACTTTTATGGTGGGTTCTATTAATTCGCTTTGTCATATTTTGGATTTATTTTCGAGGTCAAAT
>CALZJQ010000126.1 GCA_945787895.1 uncultured Prevotella sp.
GCTTCAGGCATACCAAACAAGGTGAAGAAGTCACAACGCACGTCCGTTTGGTCATCACAGCAGTTAAAGACGGCAAAGTTCAATCAGGCTTATCCTCAGGTAAGCACGGGCGACTTGTTCGTGTCAAGGTACAGAAACCAGCTCGTCACCTACACTCCTTACTCCTATCTCAACACTAAGACGACGGCAAAAGCCAACATTCCATTGCAGTATAACACGTGCAAAAGCCTCGACCTCACATGGGGAAAGCTCTGCAGTGCCATCGTAAAGGAGTATGCTGACAGCATCTGCTTCTATCTAAACAACTACCGCACCGATACGACAACGAATGTTCTCGACAAGATTGTCATCAATGGCGTGGCACAAGAGCCTAAACTCTCTTGGAGCAAGCGCGTGGAGGCTACTGCTACCGTGACTCCTTCATGGGACGCAACCACGGGTGTCTATACTATCGAGGTCAACCATAACGGTCCCGTAGATTTGAAAATAGAGTGTAATGGCACAGAGACCGACCGCAAGACTGACTATGTAGGTAATAACCCTCTGCCTCTTCCCGTGCAACCAAAGGACTATTTCGGCACGCTCATCATCGAGGCCGAGGACATGGACTACTATAACGTAAAGAGTATGGAGCAGACTCCTTACTTCTCAAGCTACAGATGGGTGCGCGGACAGTCGGGCAACGGCTTCGTTGTGATGGGTAATAGCACGTCTGAAGCACTGCGTAAGGTCTTCAAAGTGAAAAAAGGCGGAGAGTACAGGATTGCAGTACGTTACTCCAATACCGACACGAATGGAAATGTAAGAATACGTATCAACAATAACCCTGCACAGAGCAAGAAGTTCTACAAGACCGCTTCCAACGAATGGCGCAAGGATACCATCACTGCTACTCTCGTAGAAGGCGAGAACAAGTTCTACCTCTTCAACACCCTCGGCATCAACATGATGGTCGATCAGGTCATCTTCTCGCCTGCCGATGAAGAGATAGAGAAGTTTGACATCAATCTCAAGTCTGCCGCAGGAGGCTCACCTATAGCCAGCGTATCAGCGGCCAGAGAGGGCGAGATCGTCACTATTGATGCTAATCCTATTGAGGGTTACAGCCTGAAGGCATGGAATATTATCCACGGAAAGATAGACATCACGGAGAATGAGGACGGCACATTCTCGTTCGTAATGCCAGAGGACATCGTGACCTTGGAGCCTATCTACGAAGATAACACCGTTGCCTACAAAATGGACCTCACTAATGTGCTCGAAGGCACATTCGCTCCGGGATGGCGTGCCGAGATGAACGAGTCAAGCGTGCAGCAATATCCTAACTCTTACGGCTCTGGTCCGCGCACATTCGTAGGCTTTACAGGCACTTATTACAAGGGAACATACTGGCGAGGACTCACCGTCAACTACGGAAAGCAGGACGATTACAAACTGCATCTCGTTCCAGGAAAATACAGACTCAATTATGTCATGGCGGCATGGAAGGGTGCTCCGCAGTATAAGGCGCAGATACTCACCTCTAAAGGCAACGCTTTGAAAGAGACACAATACTTCACAGCCACGCCAAATGCCAACGGTGACAAGACTTCCGACCTCTCTTCGGCAGAGGAGAAGACGATGGAGTTTGAGGTAAAGGCAGAGGGCGACTACATCATAAACTTCTACACTAACGGTGGTGACTGGGCTGAGTTCCTCCTGCTCTCATGTTGTGTCAATAAGATTCCTGAGAGTACGGACATCGAAAGCACGGTCATCGGCACCGACCTCACGGGCGGAGAATACGAAATCTTCGATGAAATGGGCAGAAAACTCCCCGCTCTCAAGAAAGGTATCAACATCATCCGCCGCAGAGGTGTTGAGGTGAAGAAGGTGTTTGTGAGGTAGTGTTGGTTGGTTGTTGGTTTTAGGTTGTTGGTTTTAGGTTGATAATGCTTTGCTATGTGAGATTTTTATCAACCAAAGCAAGCTAACCAAACAACCAAAGCAAGCTGACCAGACAACCAAACATCTAAACAACTAAACAACATAATAAACAAACCACAAAACAACAAATGTTTCGATTACCTCTAATCACAACTCTGTTACTGGCACTCTTCGCTGTACAGCATGCGACAGCATGGGACAAAATGCGAATGCCGGAACTCTTTATCAAGGGTCGTTACCTCATGGCAAAGGACGTGAATGGCAACGACAGTATCGTCAATCTCCACGGATTTGGACAGACCTATAGCCCATATTTTAATGACTATCAATGGTGTAGGGATGGCAATGGCAACATAAAGTGGGACTATGCTTCGCAGCATAATGCCTCGAACTGCGTCTATTGGAACAAGACGCAGATAGCCAGAATGCTGAAGAAAGGATGGAAAGTCAACTGGATTCGCATCCACATGGATCCGCATTGGAGCAACAAGCAGGGCGTAAACACGACAGGAGAGGATGACATCTCTGCCTTTGATTTCGAGATGTTCAAGACCAACTTCGACAAGGTGTTCTACCAAATGGCTGAATATGCCATCAAGAAAGGCATATATGTCGTCATGCGTCCGCCTGGGGTATGCCCCAAACAAATAGCCATTGATAATGACTATCACAAATACCTTATCAAGGTGTGGACGTATGTGGCAAATCATGAGAAGGTTAAGAATAATCCCCACATAATGTTTGAGCTTGCCAACGAGCCAGTGGATATATTAGGTGATGACGGAAATTATTCGAGCACTTCGGAAAGCAGCCAAAAGAACTGCACTAAGTACTTCCAGAAGATTGTCGATGAGATACGTGCCACGGGTGCCAACAACATCCTTTGGGTGCCGGGTCTCTGCTGGCAGCAGAACTATCAGGGCTACGTGAAATATCCTATCAAGGGCGAGAATATCGGTTTCGCAGTGCATTGTTATCCGGGTTGGTACGGCAGCGATGCAGAGAAATCTACTGCAGAGGTGCAGCAGGTCATAACAAGTGGCAGGACCTATGCCGACTTCCAGGCAGGGTGGAGCGCAAGCATCGACGGAGCAGCAAAGGAGCGTCCTATCCTCGTCACCGAGATGGATTGGGCCCCGGATAAATATAAAAGTTCATGGGGTAAGGCAACGACGGGTGAACTCGGCGGTGTAGGCTTTGGTGCCAACTTCCGATATATCATGGACAAGACAGGAAATGTCAGTTGGATGCTCTTCACTGATGCGCATAAGCTCGCACAGTACGATGACAACGCCCCCGACGGTGACACGTTCCTCACCTCTCCCGATGCCTGCCCGCGTTTCTGTTTCCGTGCTTTCGCAGAGTATGCCAAGCCTGATTGGAAGTTTGAAGATGTCCTTTCCGACAATTTTTTCATGTTCCCAGGCACCACATCCATCTTCTCTCCGAGCATCTTTGAGAAAGGAACATTGACCAAGAATGCTGACGGCTCACGCACGCTGGTTACCGGACAATATGGTTTCGGAGGATGGCAGTTTGCCGGAGGCCTTGATATATCAGGCTATAAGTACCTCGTGCTGAACCTTTCAGCGAAGCCAACCTCCAACCAATGGTCGCTGCGTCTCTTCGACAAGGACAACTATTGGTCTGAACCTTACATGAAGTCTGTCGGTACAAGCACGAGAGTTGTTGTCCAGCTCGCCACGATGAAGGATAAGAACAACAACAAGATAGACCCGTCCCACATCTATATCCTCGGACTCTGGAGTACGGGCAATACGCCGATAAAGATAAAGAGTATCTATCTTACCAATAATTCCGATTACTCAGAGGAAGCTACCGGCATAGACGAGACGGTGATAATCGATGAAGACGAGACACCGCTCTTATACAAGGACGTGAAGTTTGACCTCTTCGGAAGGCAGCTCAATAGCGTCCGCAAGGGACAGATGTACATCCTCAACGGCAAGAAATACATAGGAAAATAATCACATACGCTTCCGGCATGACGCTCTGCTGCGCCGTGTCGGAAGCGGCAATTACAAAAAACAACCAACTAATGAAAACAACAACCACTCTTAAAGCCCTCGCTCTTTGCACTGCAATGAGCTTCAATCTCACAGGCTTCGCACAGAAAGCACCCAAGGGAGGACTGAAAATCAGTGATGAACTCATCGGTATCTTCTTCGAGGATATCAGCAACTCCGCCGATGCCGGACTCAATGCCGACCTCGTGCAGAACGGTTCCTTCGAGTTCAACCCATCCATGCGTGACGGGTGGGGACCCGGTACGGCATGGACTTTTCAGCGTCCGGGACACTCGGCAGGCTACATCAACTTCGCCACCGACAACCCTCTCCACGTGAACAACCCCACGTATATGCGCATCCACGCCGAGCGCGTCGGACATTACTACGACTTCGACGGATGGACGGGAGTGGGAATGCTCAACAACGGCTACAACGGAATGAACGTAAAGGCAGGCGAAAAGTACGACTTCTCCGTCTTCTTCCGCAACAGGGACAAGGCTGAGAAACCCGTCCGCGTCGTCCTCACAGGCAAGGACAGAAAGGTTCTCGCCGAGAAGATATTCACCGTCAAGGACAACTCATGGCAGAAGTATCAGGCTACGTTCGACGTGGCAGAATCTTGCGACAAGGCAAGTCTTCAGATTCTTTGCCTTGAGACGGGAGAACTTGATGTCGATATGGTGGAACTCATGCCGCAGAACACCTTCAAGGGTCACGGACTGCGCAAGGACCTCGTAGAGTCTTTACAGGCATTGAACCCGAAATTCATGCGTTTCCCCGGCGGATGTGTCGTTCATGGCGGTGGTGACGGTTTCTGGAACACATACCGCTGGAAGACTACCGTAGGACCTAAGGAGCAGCGCAAGGCTCTCAAGAACACGTGGGGCTACTGCCAGTCCATGGCTCTCGGCTACTATGAGTATTTCCAACTCTGTGAAGACCTCAATATGCAACCTGTTCCTATCCTCCCTTGCGGCGTGAGCTGTCAGGGTGTCAACGGCGGATGGAGCATGAAGAATCAGGCTCAGAAGGTCGTTCCCATGTCGGAAATGGACGAGTGGGTGCAGGATGCCCTCGACCTTATCGAGTGGGCTAACGGTGACGTTACCACGAAATGGGGAAAGGTACGTGCAGAGGCTGGTCACCCAAAGCCTTTCGGACTCAAGTATCTCGGTATCGGCAATGAGGAGAAGATTACTCCAGAGTTCGCCGAACGCTTCAAGTATATGTACAAGAAGATTATGGAGAAACATCCCGAAATCGTTATCATTGGTACGGCAGGACCTGGTTCTCACCCGGGAAATCCTGACTATGACAATGCGTGGAAACTCGCTGAGGAACTGAATATGCCTATCATGGACGAGCATTATTACGAGAAGCGCACATATTTCCTCGACAACCGTCAGTATGACAAATATCCTCGTGACCGCAAGACAAAGGTATATGTAGGAGAATATTCTACTCAGGAGAAGGAACACGGCAACCAGTGGGGGGATGCTCTCGCAGAAGCTCTCTATCTGATGAACATAGAAAAGAACGGCGACATCGTCTGCATGACCTCCTATGCCCCTCTCTTCGCTTACAGGCATAACACCAACTGGAACCCTGACCTCATCTATTTCGACAACGAAAAGACATATCTCACTTGCAGTTACTACGTGCAGCAGCTCTTCGGACAGTCCTCTGGTGACTATTATTACGGTGACTGCGTGAAGTTCGAGAACAAGGACGAGAAGTATGTCGGTCAGTCCGTCATCTACAACTCCAAGACCCGTGAGGTATTCGTCAAGATGGCAAACTATACCGACAAGCCACAAAAGGCTACATTCGACATATCTCGCTTCTCTGTCAAGGCGCAGGCTAAGGTGACTACCCTCAAGGGTAACCTCGACGATGAGAATAATTACGACAAGCACCCTGTATCTCCGGAGACCAAGACCGTAAAGGCTAAGAAGAAGATGACGGTCACCCTGGAGCCTCACTCCCTCGTAATGTATTCTTTCAAGAAGTAACAATCAGCAATCATTCATAACCTAAACAACCTAAGAGACTGGATACGTGCAGAGCGAATGTTTATTCGTTCTGTGCGTCAGTCTCTTTTTTTTCTGAAAACCAATCACAAAACAAAAGGAACAATGAAGACAAGAATCCTTACCGTCATGGCTCTCATCTCATTCCTCGCTCCGTATCATGCAATGGCACAGAACGTTGCAGGCTTCTATGAGAAAAACAAGGTGCTCAATTACAGCGACGGAGAGAAAGCCCCGGGCATCATCCCGCAGCCGGAACAGTTTGACCCCGACTTCCATATCTACCTCTGTTTCGGACAGTCGAACATGGAAGGCAATGCAAAAATCGAGACTCAGGACCGTCAGAACATCAATCCGCGCTTCAGGATGATGTCTGCCGTCGATATGAAGAATATCGGAAGAGAGATGTATAAGTGGTATGCTGCCGTGCCACCTCTCTGCCGTGAGTGGACAGGACTGACCCCTGCCGACTACTTCGGACGCGCTCTCGTGGAGCAGTTGCCTGAGAATATCAAGGTAGGTGTCATAAATGTAGCGGTGGGAGGAGCAAGCATCAAGCTCTATGACGAAGATTCCACCGCCGTATATATCTCAAAGCAGGCTGACTGGTTCAAGAATTTCTGCAAGGACTACGACAACGAACCGCTCCGCCGCCTCATGGAATGCGCCAAGAGAGCACAAAAGGTGGGTGTCATAAAAGGCATCCTCCTGCATCAGGGATGCACCGACAACGGACAGCAGGACTGGCCCAGCCGCGTCAAGACCGTATATGAGCGCATACTCAATGAACTCAATCTCAAGGCAGAGGAATGCCCGTTGCTCGTCGGCGAACTCATGACCGAGGAGGACGGAGGCTGCTGCTGGCTCCACAACAGCATCATCGACCGCATACAGCAGACCATTCCTACAGCATATCCCGTATCATCCCTCGGATGTAAGGGAAAGCCCGACAAGCTGCATTTCACTGCCGAAGGCTACCGCACCCTCGGTCGCCGCTATGCCGACGTGATGATGTCCATCCTCAACAAGGACGCTTTCAAGGTGTCGGAGAACACCGTTCCCTGCCAGAACTATCCGCGTATCGACAACGAGGGACGCGTG
>CALZJQ010000127.1 GCA_945787895.1 uncultured Prevotella sp.
TAATCCTTGCAGGCACTTTGCCCTTGCCTTTCTTTATGCTCCATGGGTCGGGATTGTCGGCAGGCAGTTCGCCCTTGTAGCCAGACTTGTCAGCGAAGAGCGTGTATTTACCTTTAGGCAGGAAAGAAGTGTCGAAAGAGATTGTCTGAGGTTCGTCCTTACCATTGATGCCTGCAATGTACCATGTCTTGCCATGACGACGTGCCATAACCACCCACTCTCCGGGATAACCGCCGAGCAGTCGGGTCTCGTCCCATGTAGTGGGCAAGGCAGAAATAAAGTCCTTCACCTCCTTTGGCTGCGCGAGATAGCTTTCAGGCTTGTCAGCCCAATGCAGCAGAGGTGACTCGAAGAGCACTGGCAGTGCGAGTTCATGGGCATGAGTAGTGATATGCTTGTTTTGAGAGTCAGAGAAAGTGCAGGGAGTATAGTCCATCGGGCCTATCACGTTGCGTGTGAAAGGCAGTGTGGCGTTGTGTGTGGCAGCCTTGGGAGTGAGAGTGGCATTGTTGTTATACCATTCCGCTCCATACACCGCCTCTATCGACACGAGGTTGGGATAAGTCCTTTGCCATCCTCTTGGTATTGTCGCTCCATGGAAGTTGACCATCAGATGATGGCGTGCGGCACATTCGAGCAGGTCGATGCAATACTCCATCGTCTCCTGCTTGTCACCGGCGAAGAAGTCAATCTTAACTCCAGCCACGCCCATCTTCTCCAGCCACGCAAACTCACGCTCACGGTTCTCGGGAGCGTTGAGTCGCTCATGAGGCCCAGGTGCGCCCCATGCCTTAATCCAAGCCGTGGAAGAGTTATACCAAAGTATGGGTTTCACGCCTTTGTCGAGAGCATAGCGTATGGCATCCTCGATGTCGCCGCCGTTCTTCATCTCGTCCCATTCGGCATCAATGAGCACGTAGGGCAAGTGCATCTCCACTGCCATATCCACGTATTTCCTTACTATCTGATAATCATTCGAGCCATGGTTGTAAGCCCAATATATCCACGATACAGAGCCAGGCTTTATCCATGAAGTGTCATTGATTCGACAAGGCTCACTTACATCGGTGACGAGGGTGGATGCCACTATATTCTTCAACTCCCCCACGATAATCACTCGCCAAGGCGAAAGCCACTGTCCCGTAGTGTTCTGCACGTTTTCATCCATCACCACCCGGTATTCCTCCTCGTTGCGGTCGTTATAGAGTGACGATGCACTGTTGCATCTCTCTATACCAGCCTCGGTGACAAGGGCAAAGACATTGTCAGCAGGCTGAATCAAAGCAGGATAACCCCAACGCTTGTTTTCGTTCTTGCCAGAGGTTGACAAGGGGAAGAACGCCTCGTAAGGCTCAGTCCATTTCTGCATCCATCGCCTTGTTCCCTCAGGGACACGATAAGTGGTCAGTTCCTCGGAAGCACGTGTATGCTGCAAACCGTCAAGCACATAACGGAAAGCTACTCCGTCATTATACACTCTCACCTTCAGTTTTTGTTTCCGTCCTATGGAGTCAATATATGTATATGTCGCCTCGTTGCCTTCGTTGGAACACTCATGACGCTTGCCGCCAATCATCGTATAAGAATCGCTGATTTGCTGTATCGTTGGAGTTTCCGTCATACGGCTCAAAGCCTTTCCTCCTCCATCCCTCATAATCATACCGACATTGGCAATCTCCAAGACCTCATGCTCATTGCCGCCATTGTGATAAACCACGGCAAATCCCTTGCCTTTTTCTCTCCATTCCACTTTCCCGTTGGGAGACACAATTTGTGCTGCCGCAGAGCTTGCCATACTCACTGCACAAACCATAGTAATGAATGTCGCAAGCAGTCTGCGACCAGAAGAATAAGTCATTATACTACAATTTTTTTTTCTTATGGATATTATTTCAAAATCTTCAATAAGGCATGATGACGTCAGTCAGTGCCAATTACTGCACTTCGGCTATTCTTGTTATTCTTGGCGGTCACTGACTCACAGTTTTCTTTAGTCATGATTACTACATGACAGGCATTTGAGAATAATAGTGATGTTATTTTTGGCAAAATTAGTGTTTTTTTGTCAATCTTCCAAATGTCCCCTTTATCTTTCACTACTTTTGCATCCTTTTGTCCTATTATTTTGCACTTCTGATATAGGACAAAATAATATCTATGCTATTGTACTGTAATAGCATAGATATTACATGACAAAAGCGTTGATATTACCACGTAAAAGCTAAGCTTTTGCAAGGTAATATCAACGCTTTTGTATTATGCTGATTTTAAGTATGTTAGAGAGTTATTAGAAAAATAAGTCGATAGGACAAAATGGGAATATGTTGTTTGGTTGTTTTGTTGTCTTGTTGTTTTGTTGGCTGTGCCGCAATTGAGTCGAATACTATCAACCAAACAACCAAACAACCAAACAACTAAAGTATCATTTTGTTCTAATACAACACAATTCCTCAAACTCACGTTACTTTAAGGTGGGTTCTATTAATTCGCTTTGTCATATTTTGGATTTATTTTCGAGGACAAATTGTAAGTTGAAGAGGGTTTCTGTCCCCCGATAACGGGGGAACCGAAGGGGGTGTAAAGACCATTGACCGTAGCGGGCTACGTGACCGATGAACCGACGCTCGAAGCAAGAGCAGAACCAAGCTTGCTTGAGTTATGCCTTGCAAGGAGGAGGAAGACCGCAGGTCAAACTTACGATTTGTACCGAAAAGAAACCAAAAGATGACAAAACGTCACACCTACATAACTAACATCTTTGACGGTGGGAATTAATAGAACCCACCTTAATAGAATATAGTTTACAATTCAACAATTTTCACGACTGCCTTCAAAAACTTTCAAATGTGAGGTGTCATACATCACCTTAGCATGATTTTGCCTTATTATATCGCACTGCAGACATTTTCCCGTATTTTTATCTATTACTTGTCGTTCCACCATACCATTACGATAGACCACACCATCTTCGCGAGAGAAAAACTCATTGCGAGAGTGGACATGATAAGAATATTGCAGCGCATTCACGGCACGCAACTCGCCACGCAGATATTCCCCATCCGAATATGTCAACAGTTGGTAGGTGTTCTGACTGTCGTTGCGAAAACGATAGTCCAAGTAGTTATAGACGATACTCGTTCCCGTACCGAAAGGAATCTGTCTGTTGTAGTCAGGAAAGAGGTCAATCCCGTCATGATGATGATGTTCCGTTATAGTCAAATCAGAATGGAGCACCATCCAGTGTATTAGGTTAGTAAACTGACACAAGCCCCCACCTACTCCGCTTGAAGGCATTCCATGAGCAATGGTTAATCCTTTCTTATAACCATGTCTCGCATCGTCCCTACCCACTAAATTCCAGAAAGAGAACGTCTCTCCGGGTCTTATCAGTATTCCATTAATCTTCGGGGCTGCGAGTGACAGATTTACAGCCTTGTTCTCCTGCAAACTCAAATCAGTATTGCCCAGTTTCCTGCGAATGAGCGAAGCATGCCTGTACACCAATATAGGCAGCGGTTCAGACGACTTCTCTTTTGCGAGCCGTATCGTCTTCAGCTTATCCATGATTTTCCTTACCAATATGCACTTCTCCACGGACAGCCGATAAGTCCAAGGTGCAATTTCGCAAAACAGTTTTCTTTTCATTTTTCTGGTGGATTCAGGTGCTGATTGGTATCTGCTGAGTTTACAGAACCCACATTAAAACTTTCGAGGGGTGGACGTACATAGAAGCTTCTAAATTCTGCGTGATACGACATTTCCCCTTGTTAATGCAACGGAGTCGTTTGATAGATTGTATCGATAACGGCGAAATTGAACTCCTTATCGAAAAATTCAGATTTACAACTTCTCGTTATAACTCTGGCGGGATACCCCTCAGGAGTTGTTGCCTGTTTCTCTTGATAATTATAATCAAAGGTCATTTCTTTATCAAAGAAATCTATCATCCTTTCATCAATGTTGTCCTTAATATAGCAGAATCGATCGGGGAAACGTACGATAATCTCATATCGGCGTAAAAAGTCTATTTCGCCTTCCCGTTGCATTTCAACTAAATTATCACGAGCAAGACCTTTTGAATACCAACCTTGTTTGGGAGCTGACGGGGCAAAATACCACCCCTTGTCGAAGCAATAATATTTGTCAAGGTTTTCTCCAGCATGCCCGTAATCATACCTATCCGTTAAGACTTGCGGTGTAAAAGCGAATATATCCGAAACTCGGGTTTTACAAGTCACCACGCCGCCATAATCATTATAATTTTTGGAGCTCTTATGGTAGAATACTGTTTCTCCGTTATTTAAAGTTACTTCCTGATCAATTAAAAAACTCTCATCAGGGGCGTTTGTCGACGGAGCAAGCATCCAGCTAACACCCATCAGGCTGCTTTGATACTCATCTGTGAAAGTCACACCATTAGAATACACCCTGTCACGATAGACTATAAGCTGCAAGGCAAGCGGGATGTTATCATGTGGCTGATGCCACACATAATCTTTACGGTACTTTATATCCACAAGCTTCACTTCAACAACACCGATATATTTCACAATATATTCAACTGTCTGCTTAGCCTTTTCATTTTGCTTTTGAGTCATTAAGTCTTGAGAAAATTTGGCGGTAATTTCATAAACTCCCACCGTTTTTCCATCAACTTCTTCAACATCTTCAGCTCCGCCTTTTTTCACCGCCTTCACGCTTACGAGGTTCATCTTTCCCAGCTCAAGGTATGGGAAGGCATTGTCTTCGCCGTTTGGCATCTTGCTGCGGCATATTTCATATACCCACTCGGCGGAAATCTTCTGTCCGCCAATGTCAAAGGTTTGTTTAGAGGTGTTCTGCTCTATTTCTCCTGCTATGACGGAAACATTTGGTTCTTCCTGACTTACTTTTTCAAAATCAGAAGCTTTTTCAGCCCAAAGTGTGTCTGTCGCAGCAGAAAGCTTAACATAAGCCTTCGGCTCCGCGCTCAGTTGCTTCATTGCCATTTCCTCTACGGAGAAATATGTGTGCTTGACTGACTGGTTCCAGTCTATCTGCATCGTCTTGCCTTTGAGCAACGTAAAAGGCGACTTGTCGTCAGCCGTGCCGCTGACCACGTCGAGACTGTAGGAAAACGATGTCTCGGGGTCAGGATATTCCGTGCTTGTCTCTACGATTCCTACGTAATCTACGGTGAACGAGAGGTTGCGGTTGGATGCCTCCGTTGCATTGACAGACTCTGCATCGAGATTGAAACTCACGCTGACCTTGTAAGCCGTAGAGTCAGTGATTACGATGCCCCTTGTCTGATTGAGCGGCGTGAGCTTGATACCCGTCACGTAAGGCAGCGGATGCGTTGCATTGCGGGTCATCTGGTCAGGAACGGCAGTGCCATACTGCGCAGGGTTGAGCTTGATGTAGGGCATTTCGATGGTATTACTTTCCGAGTTGACGATGCTGTAGATTTCATATCCCAGGTCGAACGTAATCTCCTGCCCTCCGATGTCGAACGTCTCTACTACCTGTTTGAGGAGAGGCGAAGTGCCGGTAGAGGAGAACTGCATCTTAGGGTTGCCCTTCATGTATGTCAGTGCCTTTATGTCCTTGGCATAGAGCGTATCCATCTTCGCCTTAACGGAGATGGTTGCCGCCGGCTCACGCATGATGACCGTACCGTCGGGGTCAGTGTAACTGCTCTGCTGGCTCAGCACCATGTTGAGCGACTGTCCCATTTCCACTATGATGGGCGACTCACTGCTGCCGTCGCCTTTACCTCCCCCGGTGTCGATTACCATGTCAATGTGTCCCTTGCCTGCATCTGGGTCAGCGGATGTCGTTGCGTCGTTGTCGCTTGAGCAGGAGCAGAGGCTGTAGCTCAGGAAGCATGCCAAGAACATAAGCATGAGAGTGAGACAAAACGTGTTGATATTATTATTTTTCATAAACTGGTATTTTTTTGTATTCTCAATCAAAGATATTTCTAACCCTGCATTCCACTATAGGGAAAAGTAGAACAATCGCTGATAATTATTGCATTAATCATAGGTCGGATTGCCGACTTTTTAGAGTAAACTCAAAAATGGAAAACAGAAACACTATAACCTTAATAATAGACTTCTTTAGAGATCACCCATACCCCATCATTATCTATGCCAAAGAAAAGAGAACCGCCCATACCGTTGGCAAAAGCACTTACACTCTTCAGCCAACTCTTAGGTTTCTTTTCTTCAAGCATCACCTTGAAATCGTATGCGGTACATTCTGCTATCAGAGCCTTTAATTCCATTCTATAAAATATTCTCGTTTTATCCTACAAAGATACACATTTTTATTGAGAAGACGGTCTAAAATCATCGTTTCGCGCTTAATTGAAGCAAAATTTATCTAAAACACACCGATATACAGCTAAAAGTTGCGATAATTGATGATTTTTGTATATCTTTACAAGGCATAGTAAGGGTGGTTCTGAAAATTACCGCCCTATATCAAAAAAAAGGGTATTGAAAGGCAAAAAGGGAATGCAAAGCTCAGATGCCCTGCATCCCCTGAAATCTATTTTAGCGAACAGCAATTGTCATTTCTTCACGCACTTCACTCCATTAACGATATACAGTCCTCTCGGCAGGCGGCTGACACTGGAAGCATCTGCATTCCTGAGAACGAGACGTCCCTGCAGGTTATATACGTCTGCGCAGCCTCCGCACGCTGATACTACGGCTGGGCAGATAAACTCATGGTAGCCATAGTCTTCTGCTTGCTGCCCTGCGTTATCTGCCAACCTGATAATGTACTTAAGGCTTGCGCCTTGGGGCGTAAATCAAAGATGCTGCCGGCTCTGGCGTACAGTCCGAACAGCATCAGTGCTACGGTCAGTAGCATCAGTCTCTGCGTCACTTTCATGTTCTATGTTTTTTTTATGGTTTTGGTGTCTTTTTTGTTTTCTCTTCGACCTGGTCGAAGAGTACCAGATGTGGGTGGTGGTTTTGTTGTTTAGTTGTTTGTATAGGCAATAGAGTCGAATGCTATCAATCAAACAACTAGGGTGTCCAGTTAACCGTTCCAAATTCAGATAGCTTTTCTGAATATCTTG
>CALZJQ010000128.1 GCA_945787895.1 uncultured Prevotella sp.
GAAGTGATAATTGAACGTTAAGCTGCTATTGTTTCGTCATAATATGAGTACGGCATACCTACCTGAGTAGTTACTCAAATTGTTAATTCCTGTTAATTTTTATAGTTTAAGAAAAAAAACATTCTCAAATGTTAATAAATATTTGAAAAAAAACTTACCTTTGCACTTGGATTATAAACCTTGTTCCAAGGATGTTGCGCTCAGACGGGTTCTGAAATGACACAAGGCAAGGTAGCTCACGCCGTGCCGAGTATGGTGGAGTCACAATGTGACAATGCGATGCAAGGCGGGCTCAGGGTGGGAAACATAATCCAGACATATAGAAGGCGTTTACTTAACGCTCTGTTTGAGACGTATCGGAATTCTCGCAAAGTTCTTGTAAATCATGTCTTGAACATAGCCAGCGTAGATGTCCTCGGGTGTGATAATATTCCCCTTTGAGACCTTTTAAGCACGGATTGTATCCCAGAGGGATGCAAGGTAATGTTTACATCGGTCTCTTTAGGGTTATAGTTTATTCATATCGGTGTGGGCTCTGACGTTGTCTGTTCAACATGATTGGGCAATGCGAGAGCCTCGATACGTGGAACGGACAACAGACGTTTCCACGCTTTTTTTGTATGTTATCACAGCGTTCTGCATTCCTGATGTAATTCCACTTTCCTCAGTATGATTGCCTGTTGGTTTCTTATCAAGGGTATATGTTTGTATGGAGGTTTGTGAAAGTCTGTATTTTATTCAGGTTTGGCGATATCGGGAGTTTGGGATGCTGAAATTTAACTAAAACTGCACTGCCTAAAGTCGGAGAAAGAGGTTGTCAGAATGTAGCGTTATATTTAGTATAAAGCATATCAACAGAACAAAAATTATAATACGTGAAAATATGAAAAGAAACATTATTCTCCAATTGTCAGCGGCAATGGTTGCTACATTGGCTTGTACGGGATGTGGCTCTAAGAAATTTGTCGTTTATTCTCCCGGAGAGAATCTCACGTCTTTGACAAAGATTAATGAAAGTGAGTATGTATGTTATAGTCCCTGTGGAGGCGATGACGGGCGCAATCTGTTCTTTGTAGTGGAGGATAAGGCGGGCTTTCAGAATATATATCGCAAGGATGTACCAACCAGTATGTCAATGAGTCAGATTACTGGCGGACATAACCATAACTCTGCTCCGTCATATTGTGCCGCAACCAATACTATTGTCTTCTCCGGAAGACTGACGGGAAATTCTGTGAACGATATATACATGATTGATGCTTCAAAGGGTGGTGCTTTGACACAAATCACAAACACCTCAGAATATGAGGAATATTCACCATGTATTAGTAGAGATGGTTCGAAAATAGTATATACAAAGGGACTTAGAGGTGCAGGTATCAAATCTTTGGAAATTTGGGTCAAAAATCTGCGAACCAATGAAAATACACAATTGGGAATAGGTTGCAATCCTACATTCTCTCCAGATGGAAGCAAAATTGCATTCGCAAAGTTTGCTCCCGACAACTACACTACCTGTCTTTTCATTTGCAATTCAGACGGAAGCAACGTCACGCAGTTGACTGATGCAAGCATGGGTTCCGTATATGCACCATGCTTTAGCCCAGACGGAACAAAACTCGTATTCGCTTTTGCCAAGACACAGAAGAAAGACAATGACCTGTATGTTATGGACGTAAATGGCAATAACCTTACACAGTTGACAATCAACGATTCATATGACTCTTATCCATATTGGGCAAATGACGGTAACATTTATTTCACCAGTGACCGTGGTGACAAGGCAAGCCACTATCAGATTTGGAGATTCTATTATGGCAAGCCTGCCAGGCAGACTGTCACCTCTACTACCCCGACAGTACAGAGCAGACCAAGCACTGCAACGATTAGCCAGCCAAGATACCATACTGTACAAAGCGGTGAAACCATAACGGATATCGCAAGAAAGTACGGTATTACAGTGCGTGATGTCGTAAGTTGGAATAACCTGACCACGATGACCATCAGCGCAGGAATGAAACTTAAAGTATCCCAGTAATGCTCCTACTACAGCGTATATTGCTTATAGCAATAATATTTATCAACGGTATCTCCCTGCAGGCTCAGAACTATAAAGCAGAAAGGCTGAAAAAGGCAGCCGTGGCTTTGGGGCTGCAGGTAGTACCTGACTCTCTTCTTCCCGAAAAGATAGTAGAGTTGACGGCAAAGGATGGACGTAAGGTATATCTGAGGACAGATCCTATGGGAAATGTCGAGCAGGTAGGATTGCCGTTGTTCAGCAGTGCTATGCGTTTTCTCCAACCGTCACCTATCTATGACTTCCTTGAGTATGCTGTGCTTAACTGGAAATACAAGATTTTGCCTAATCAGTTGTATCTCTCAAAGGTCATATTTAAAAAAGGAGGTTGGGAAATCCTTGCCAGCGAGAACCTGCAAGATTGCGAATGCTCTATTGAGAATAGGGAGGACAAATTGTATGTCGTTACCTGGAGGAAAGAGAACAAGGATGTGGCTGTAATAGGTATTCCGATAGAATACGAATTGCTCAACAATGATACGCGCCGTAATATGGAAAGCGGGTTTATCAATGACCTGCTGGAGTACAAGCCGAGAATATCAAGACCACAATCGCCTTTTGTACAGGAAAAGGATTTAAACATTTATGGAACAGAAGGACTATTCGTAGTACCAGGAAAATCGTATATCATCAGTCTGCTTAATCAGAATATCTATTATAAACTGACTACTGTTACCGAAACTACAGATACTGTAATCAACAACAAGCCAGTAAGAATGACACTTGATGCCGTTCTGCCAGTTGTTGTAAATGATACGCTTTTCCCAGCAGAGTCGTTTGCCAATATGATGATATGTGATGATCTTTCCGTACCAGATATTACTATCAATCTTGATTTTCATCTTAGCAATTATCATCACAGGAAAATTAGTATGCCGTTAAGCCAACTGAAGTCTTTTTGCAGACAGAACGGATGCGAGATGTATTTTGCATGCGATATTGTAAAAGACGGAAATGCGAGAGGGATAATGTTCGCATCCAATCTCCCCAAAGGTTATAACCATCTCTTCAGCCTGAGAACAACGACGGAGCAGTTGGCACAGGACATACCGACAATAAATGCAGATGTTTACCTGTATATCCCTCCTGTCAACAAGGAAAAATTATTAGGAACAGCACCAGTAAAGAAATCTGGTGCACAATTCAAACTGCCATGAGAGGATTTTTTCTCGTTATTATATGCGTGATTGCCGATTGCACCAGTCTTTCCGCACAAACAGGACGCAATCAGTCGCTCGTATCGCTCATCAACTCGATAAAGAGCCAGAGTGACTTGTATTTCTGGGATCAATATACCCACCCCAATGCCGACACGGCAAAGGTCGGAGCGATAAAGAGAATGAAACTGTGTATTGAGGCAGAAGTCAGTGAAGCGGAATATTCTGCTGTTGCTGACATTGACCCTTATGTAGAGTGTGTCTCCATAGACCGTGGAAGCCTGAAGCAAATATTTGCATATATTGATAAAAAGACGGCACGCAGTATATTGTCAGGAACGGTACCCCAAAAGGTTGAAAAGGGTGATAATGATGAAAGGAACACTGGAGTACTAGAAAAATCTGAGGATAGTACGCAAAAAACTACGAAATCAGATCCTCTGCCAAAGAAATACGTACCGGATGCATTTATCTTGCGGTTGTTTGAAGCCAAGACCTTCAGTAACGTTTACAAGTTGCTGAAATCTATGACTTCTACTGGACAGGTTCTTCAGTTCGGAAAACTAAAGGATGTGGATGACTACACTTCTTTCGACCTGATACTGTTTGACATGAATAGTCAGGAGATAATTTCCATTCTGTCAGCAGAGAATACTGCGGGAACACGTACCAACATGATTCTCGGAACACCCGATTCTCTTAGTAATTACCCACAGAATATGACGGCTGTAATTTGGTATATAAAGAAATAGAAAAAGGTGGGGATTAACTGAATCTACAAATAAAACAAAAAAAAACGATATAATAGTAGGATATGAAGAAGTTCTTGTGTTTCGTAATGTTTATTGCGACTTCTCTCTGTGCGGATGCTCAGGAGGTTCAGATGACAATTGTTGAGGGCATACAGAATGCGAAGGTAAAGAATCGTATGGAGAAGGGTATCTCGGAACTGCTCAGCGAGATTAACAGGGCATGCGCTCAGGAGCGAGACCTTGACCTTGACAATATCGATATGGCTCTCAGCGGAAAGCATTCGCTTATAGCGTTATGGCGTAACCTACATTTCCTATGTGAAGACAACCATATCATGGAGCGTTGCCTGACTTCTGCCGAGGGATATGTCATCAGAAATATATATACTCAGGTAAATCCTATGGTGGAGGGATATGCTGACGAACCAGAACGTGCATTGACTATCCGACTGACAAAGGACGGACAGATAGCAAGTCTTGCCATGGCAGCAAGCGATGCTGTATATGGTCGCATTATGGAACAGGGATTGTCGGTCACTGATTTGGAACGACGTACCACAATTCTCAGTTTCGTAGAGAACTACCGTAGTTTCTATGATGAGAAAGATATTGATGCCATTGACCGTATCTTCAGTGATGATGCCATTATCATTACAGGCACTGTGCCTATGCAGAAGTCTGTCAACAGCGACAAGCAGACATGGCGTGAGCAGATAAAATATAAGGTACAGACAAAGCCGCAATATATGAGCAGCCTGCAAAACACATTTAATAATAACGAATACATAAAAGTAACGTTCAGCGATGTAGAAGTAGTGCGTCACCCCGCCAACCCCAATTATTATGGTGTCACCCTGCACCAGCATTGGAAATCAAGCAGATATGAAGATGATGGATATTTGCTCCTCATTTGGGAATTCCATGACGGACAAGACCCGATTATCCATTATCGTACATGGCAACCAGACAGAATAGGGTCAAAGAAAATCAGTAAAGATGAAATCATCAATATCATGGATTTCAATATCCCTGCATTAGAAGAATGATAACCATAGTGTGTCCTTTTCAAAAAAAATGAATTTCAGATTAATATTTATATTCTTTCTCTTACAATATATCATTCCGGCAACAGCTCAGAATGTTGTCATCAAAAGCTGTAAAATAACAACTGACCATATTCCCGCAGATATGCGTCGGAACGATTTCAATAACAAACCTTGCGCTCTCGTCAAAGTCCAAGTACTGGACGAAATTGCAAGAGTGGAGGGTAACAAAATTGGCAAGATTGTTGACAATGGTGGTGCAGAAAAGTTAGTGTATATGTGTCAGGGTACGCGAAGTATGCGTATTCATCTAAAAAAACACCTTCCTGTAAACATTGTCTTTCAAGAACATAGTATATCGAGCTTGGAAGGCAACAGAGTTTACGAAATAATTTTGGAAGAAACAAAAAGTCCATCAAACTCTGGCGGACAGGTAGTTAGTACCCCAACTCCAACTACAGTTGTACATGAACAGAATACACTTCAGAAATTCATTCTCAACTATTCTCCTGCAAATGCCACGGTAATCATTGATAGCAAGATGGTGAGCGGAGATGGAAGAATTGAGATGGAACTGCCTGTAGGCGAACATAATTATGTAATTGCAGCAGAAGGCTATATCGCTGTAGAGGGAACGGTAAAACTAAATGAATATAGTCCAAGAACCATAACCGAGGAACTTGTAAAGGATAATAACAGTAAAAACAATAAGCCCAAAACGTCTGCAAAAGAAAAAAAAGCGAAAGAAAATATAAAGGAAAAAACTCAAGGACTTAGAGCAGCCGAAAACACACCACAATCCCCTGCAAGACAAAGCAGCAATACTAATCGCACGACCGAGATAAGCGTCGTGAAAGATAATACTACAGGGGCTAATCAGAAAGAACAGACTATAGGTCAGAAAATTAATAGATTTTTTGACAAAGTCTTCAAGAATGATTTGGATTACGTTATATTCCGTGACGGACGTATGCAATCTGTGAAAATCCTTCAGATTGACAACGAAAAGACCCTTGTCATGGAGTCTGGCGCCAATAGTGCTTCAGAACATTATATCATGAACACGGGAATCTTTATGTTGAAATCCAACACTCGTGGAAATATTGTGTTCAATAGAGTTGGAGAACGTATTCTCACAACATCTGAGCCTGTCGATGTGCCCAAAGGTGCAATATCAATAATATGTGTAGATGGCAGGGAGATTGTAGGATATAACGTGAGGGTGAAGGATGACAACGTAACCTACAACACCGCAAAGAAAGGTAAGGGACAGCAACTCTCATTACCTGTTACAGAAGTCTTCCTGATAAATTACTCCAACGGCTCACGAGATGTCCTCACAAGTATCATAGAACAGGACAGACGTGAACAGGCAGCAGAAGAGGCAAGAATCGAAGCGGAACGTAAGGTGCATGAGGCAGAAATCGCAAGAATAAGGGAACTGCAGGAATCTATGCGGGCTGAAGCGGCTAAGCCTACAATGAAAAATCCGAAACTTGCTACTATTGTTACAAAGAAAGGAGTCAGGATGAAAGTATGGGTATGCGAAGACACTCCTACTATCGTATCCTACAAGAAAGCAAAGACTGCCAAGTCTCCAGTCATAAAACTGAAGAAGAGCAACATAAAGAGCATTACGTATTGAAGCTTTTCTGATTGTGGGTTGTAGTATTTGGTTGTGGGTTGTAGTATCTGGTTGTGGGTTATAAGTTAGGTTACCTTTTCCTCATGATAAAGACTCGATTGGAAAAATATTACTAACCTACAACTAAAATGAAACGACAAAACGACTGATAGTGATGCATAACCAGTATGTGGTTTAGTTGTTTAGTTGTTTAGTTGTTTAGTTGTTTGTCTGGTTCATCCGACATTTCGAGTGATGCGACAGTCATGTAGGGCATAAAGCCTGAGAGTGAAATACCGGTCATCCCTGAATCCGTATGCATTACGTTTCATTACTTTT
>CALZJQ010000129.1 GCA_945787895.1 uncultured Prevotella sp.
GCGATTGGACTGACGACGAGGCTGCCAAGATCCGTGAAATTATCGGCGCTGAATTTAAGGTAGAAGGTGATCTCCGTTCAGAGATTCAGTTGAACATCAAGCGACTCATGGATATTGGTTGCTATCGTGGAATCCGTCATCGTAATGGTCTTCCCGTTCGTGGTCAGAGCACTAAGAACAATGCACGTACCCGCAAGGGTAAGAAGAAGACTGTTGCTAATAAGAAGAAGGCCACTAAGTAATCGAGAATAAAGAATAAAGAATGAAGAATGACGAATCTCAGATTCTTGATTCCTATTTTCTGATTCATTATTCTTATTACAATAACTTTTCAAATATTAAAAAGTCATGGCAAAGAAACAAGCAACAAACAATAAGAAAAGAAACGTAAAGGTTGATGCACTCGGACAGCTTCATGTTCACAGTTCATTCAACAACATCATAGTAACACTTGCAAACTCTGAGGGTCAGGTAATCTCTTGGTCTTCTGCAGGTAAGATGGGATTCCGCGGTAGCAAGAAGAACACTCCTTATGCTGCTCAGATGGCTGCAGAGGATTGTGCAAAGGTAGCATACGACCTCGGTCTCCGCAAGGTAAAGGCATACGTGAAAGGTCCGGGCAACGGACGTGAGAGCGCAATCCGCGCTTGTCACACCGCCGGCATCGAGGTGACGGAAATCATCGACGTTACACCACTTCCACACAATGGCTGTCGTCCTCCAAAGCGTCGTCGCGTATAATATGAATGAAGAATGAAGAATGGGATTGTCATTCTCACGCTTCATTTAATATTAATCCAACAAAAAATACAAAGTAATTAGCAACTATGGCTAGATATACAGGTCCGAAATCAAGAATTGACCGTCGTTTTGGCGAAGCCATCCTCGGTTCAGAAAAAGTTTTGTCCAAGAGAAACTTCGCTCCTGGACAGCATGGTCACGATCGTCGCAGAAAGCAGTCTGAGTACGGTGTCATGTTGGCAGAGAAGCAAAAGGCTAAATATACATACGGTGTACTCGAGCGCCAGTTCCGTATATTATTTGAGAAGGCTTCCAAGATGGAAGGCATTAAGGGTGAGAATCTTCTCCAACTCCTTGAGAGTCGCCTCGACAATGTGGTTTATCGTCTCGGTATCGCTCCAACACGTCGTGCAGCTCGTCAGCTCGTTGGTCATAAGCACATCACTGTAGATGGTAATGTGGTTAACATACCTTCTTTCTCAGTAAAGCCAGGTCAGGTCATCGCTGTCCGCGAGAAATCAAAGTCTCTTGAAGTTATTGAGGCTAACCTCGCTGGTTTCAACCACAGCAAGTACCCTTGGATTGAGTGGGACAACAATGCTAAGGCAGGTAAGTTCCTACATCGTCCGGAGCGTGCAGATATTCCTGAGAACATTAAGGAGCAGTTAATCGTTGAGTTGTACTCTAAATAATCATTAAATTAATGGCGATATTAGCATTTCAAAAACCTGATAAAGTTGTAATGTTGGAGGCCAATGACAAGTTCGGCAAGTTCGAATTTCGTCCTCTTGAGCCTGGTTTCGGTATTACCATCGGTAATGCCTTGCGCCGCATTCTTCTTTCATCGCTTGAGGGTTACGCTATCAATACCATACGTATTGATGGTGTAGAGCACGAGTTTTCTTCCGTGCCTGGCGTAATGGAAGATGTTACCAACATAATCTTGAATCTCAAGCAAGTAAGATTCAAGCAGATAGTAGAAGAATTCGAGAACGAGAAAGTAAGTATCACCATCGAGAATTCTGACGAATTCACAGCTGGTGACATCAGCAAGTATCTGACTGGATTTGAAGTGTTAAACCCCGATTTGGTGATTTGTCATTTAGATGCGAAAGCTTCAATGCAGATAGACATTACAATCAACAAGGGACGTGGTTACGTTCCTGCTGAGGAAAACCGTATCTACTGCACTGATGTCAACGTTATTGCTATTGATTCTATTTACACTCCTATCCGTAATGTCAAGTTTGCTGTTGAGCCTTACCGCGTAGAGCAGAAGACTGACTATGATAAACTTGTCATCGAAGTAACTACGGATGGTTCCATACCCCCAAAGGATGCGCTGAAGGAGGCTGCAAAGATACTGATTCATCACTTTATGCTCTTCTCAGACGAGAAGATAACTCTTGAGAGTCCTGATATCGAAGGCAATCAGGAGTTTGATGAAGAGGTGCTCCATATGCGTCAGTTGCTCAAGACACGTCTTGTAGATATGAACCTCAGTGTTCGTGCGCTCAACTGTCTCAAGGCCGCTGATGTCGATACTCTCGGAGACCTCGTCCAGTACAACAAGACTGACCTCTTGAAGTTCCGCAACTTTGGTAAGAAATCGCTCTCAGAGCTTGATGATTTGCTCGAGGGTCTGAATCTGTCGTTTGGAACTGATATTTCAAAGTATAAACTTAATCAAGATTAAAGTTGAAGGATTTGAGATTGGGTGATTGTTGCGTCATGGATGCTCAGGCATTTTTATCTCAGTCAATATAAACGTCTAGCAGACAAAGTGCTTGTCCCCCAGTCCCTAATCTTCAATACTGAATCTTTCAAAACAAAAGAAACTCAAAATGAGACACAATAAGAAATTCAACCATTTGGGTCGTACTGCATCACATCGTAGAGCTATGCTTGCCAACATGGCTATCTCACTGATTATGCACAAAAGAATCACTACGACTCTCGCAAAGGCAAAGGCTCTCAAGAAATATGTAGAGCCACTCATTACTCGCTCTAAGGAAGATACGACAAATAGCCGTCGTGTAGTTTTCAGTTATCTCCAGAATAAGTATGCTGTGACTGAGCTTTTCAAGGTCATCGCTGAAAAGGTAGCTGACCGTCCAGGTGGTTATACGCGTATTATCAAGCTTGGTACTCGTCAGGGTGATGCTGCGGAGATTGCTTTCATCGAGCTCGTTGACTTCGATGAGAACATGGCAAAGGCTCCTAAGGCTGCTAAGAAGACACGTCGTAGCCGTAAGTCTGCCGCTGTTGCTGAAGCACCTGCTGCAGAGACTGCAGAGGCTACAGAAGCTGAAGCTCCTGCTGCTGAAGAGGCTAAGGCTGAGTAATCATACGTTGATTATTTTACGGTAGGAAAGCAATAGTCCTGCCGAAATAAGAGATACAAACAAAAGCACTTGCATTCGGCTCTGCAATAGTGGGCCAATGAAAGTGCTTTTTTTTCTTCTTACCTCTTGAAAATATTTGCCTTACCTATGTTGATATGATAAATATTAAGGAAGTTAAAACTGACAAAGACCTAAAGGATTTCATCAATTTCAATTACTCTCTTTATAAGGGAAATGACTACGCTGTCCCTGAATTGATGGATGACCTTCTGACTACATTCTCGAAAGCGAAGAATCCCGCTTACGAGTTTTCTGAATCAAGGCTGTTTCTCGCATTCGATTCTAATGGTGAGGTAGTAGGAAGGGTAGCTGCAATCATCAATCACAAGGCTAATGAGACATGGGGAATACGTAAGGTGCGCTTTGGCTGGATTGATTTTGTAGATGATTTCCAGGTCAGTTCCTCGCTCATCAGTGCAGTGGAGCAGTGGGGTAGGGAAAAGGGAATGGACAGCATTCAGGGTCCTATGGGCTTCACGGACATGGACCATGAAGGAATGCTGATTGAAGGCTTTGACGAACTCTCCACTTCTGCGACTATCTACAATTATCCTTATTATAAGACGCATCTCGAAGCTCTTGGCTTTGATAAAGAGGCTGACTGGGTAGAATATTCGTTGAAGGTGCCGGAGAAAGTCCCGGAAAAACTTACACGCATTGCTGAAATCGTCAAGCAGAAATATGACCTTCATCTTGCTCCTCGCAATATGTCCACGAAGAGTTTTCTTGCAAAATACGGCAGTGGCTTCTTCTCCTGTGTCAATGAGGCATTCAAGCCATTGTTCGGATACAGTGAGATAACAGAAAGGCAAAAGACGGAGTATCTGAAGATGTATTCTTCACTGCTGGATAGAAATCTCCTTTCCGTCGTGCTGGACAAGGATGAGAGGGTCGTGGGTTGCGGTGCAGCCATGCCTTCAATGTCAAGGGCATTGCAGAAATCACGCGGCAAGATGTTTCCTTTTGGGTGGTGGCATCTTATCAGGGAGCTGAAATGGAAGCATTCTGAGACGGCAGACCTCCTTTTGGCTGCGGTCATTCCTGAATATCAGGGTAAGGGAGTCAATGCCATCTTTGTCTCAGACATTGTCTCTCAACTTATCATTGGGGGCTACAGGCAGGTAGAGAGCAACGTAGAGCTTGAGACCAACTCAAAGATACAGTCGCAGTGGAATTATTTTGAGCATCGTCAGCATAAGCGTCGCAGGTGCTATACGAAGAAATTATAGAACATTAAGCAGGTAAATGAAGAACCAGATAAAGGATTACATTTTGATAACCATCGGCAGTGTGATAGTATGCTGTGGTTTCGTCTTTTTCATCAACCCATACAAGTTTGTTCCCGGAGGTGTGACAGGTATGGGTATCGTGCTGCATACGTTGATGCCGGAGTATCAGGTCGGTACGTTTCTGTATTTCATTTCCGTCCCATTGCTTGTATTGTCATACTTCCTTCTGGGCAAGGGAATAGGCATAAAGACCCTGTATGCCACCCTTATCACGCCTTCCATCATGAACTTTATCTCCTCTTTGGTATATCCTTCGGAGGTGGCCTTGGAGCGTTTGCTGCCATCTGAAATCTGTGGAGGCAATCTCGACCTGAGCTCAGACCTTATCCTCGCTGCCGTCGTGGGACCATTGCTTATAGGACTTGGTGAAGGATTCATAGTGAAAGGCAAGGCGACGTCGGGCGGAACAGACATCATAGCCATGATATTGCACAAGTATCTGCGTGTCCGTTTTTCTGATGCGCTCCTGGCTACCGATGCTGTCGTAGTCCTCTCCGGACTTCTTGTCATCGGCTTTGGCATAGGAACAGAAAGTTCTCCTCATGCCTGGATGCTGTCTTTGTACTCTCTTATATGCATATTCATCATGGCCCGCACGTTGGCTTTTGTGGCTTCGGGTTCCAAAAACAACAAGCTGCTCTTTATCGTAGCAGACAAGCATCATGATGATTTGCGTGAGTTCGTACTGCACCGCCTTGACCGTACGGGTACTGTATTCGACTGTACCGGGCTTTACAGTCGTGGAGACAGGATTACCCTCATGATGGTAATCCACATGCGTGAGGTGGATGCTGTGATTACAGCCATAAAGTCCATAGACCCTTCCGTCTTTGTCATAGTAACCGATGCTTACGACGCTTATGGTACGCGTTGGAAAGCATTTCCCGACAAGCGGTCTATAGAGTTGAGTTAGTAGATAATTACGTATTGCGCCCGAAAGTTTTGTTACAGACTTTCGGGCGCAATGCTATATTACCCTATTGAGCTAATGACAACAAAGACAATGTCATCATAGCAATAATTGTTAGCAATCGATACATTTCGCTTAACTACTTCATTATATTCACTTTTATCTTGCGATTGTATTTCTTCGACTTTTTTATAGTCTTCGTTTTCATACGTTGTTTCTTGTCATCCCATGCGAACCGAGTGAGGGAGTAATCGCCCTGCTCAAAAGCATAGCCGTCGCCGGCATCCTGATAGAGCGAGAACGTAGTGTCGGCACCTGGATATACATTAAGCGTGATTGGCTTGTCGGCTTGGGCGGCTGAATATTCCACGACATCCGATGTGGGGATAATACTGCCAGCCTTTACGTAGAGGGGCAGACGGTCGATTGATACATTCACCTCTATCCATTGTCCCCCGTCGTATGCCTCGTTTGTCCAGAAGTCATACCATCGGTTGCCTTGCGGAAGATAAACCTTTCGGCTCTTTGCCTCGGCAAGCGGACAGACGACAGGACACACAAGTATATTGCCAAAAAGATATTCGTCCTTGAGGTCATATACGACGTCATCATCGGGATAGTCGAAGGCGAGTGGGCGAGCCATGGTGTAGCCCGAGAAATACTGTGCCGCTGACATACTATATATATAAGGTAGGAGTGAGTAACGTAGATTAATCATCTTCAAGATGGCATCGTAATATGGACTTCCTGGCTCTCCAAACTGCCATATTTCGCGCGGAGTGTCGCTTCCATGACTGCGGAGCATGGGCAGAAACGTAGCCCATTGGAACATACGGGTATAGTACTCACGGTAAGCCTCATCCTTCACTCCATCCTGAAACTCTCCCGAATAAAACCATCTGCGCCCGTCATTCCTGACGAAGAACGAACCTACATCTACAGTCCAATAAGGATTGCCCGTAGCCATATAGTTCAGTCCTGCGGGTATTTGTTGTCGGAACGACTCCCACGAGGCATGGGTGTCGCCGTTCCACACCACGGTGGCATAACGTTGTTGTCCCGCAAACGAACTGCGGGTGAGGTTGAGGACACGCTTGTCGTTAGTCGTGGCACGCTGGTTTTCATATAATCCCATAGAATGATACAGAGAGTAAAGACTGCTTCGCTCCGCCCCTAAAGCATCGCTGAGTATATCCTTGTTGAGCTGCCAGCGACGCTCATGGTCGTTCCATCCGTATGGCTTGCCGCCTATAGGTTCGGGCAATTTGTTCCAGTCGCCGTCAAGCGGTTCACTACTGTCACACCACCATGCGTCGAAACCATTGGAGAAGAACTCATCGTTGGCATATTTCCAATAGTGACGGCGGGCTTCGGGGTTGAAAGCGTCATATACCGAATGCTCGAGCATATAGCCACGCCTGCGGAAATCCTTTTCCTCAGGACAATACTGCGGATTGGGCCAGATGCTCACCATCAGTTTGGCATTCATGGCATGGATGGAGTCGGCAAGGGCTTTGGGGTCAGGATAATACTTTCGGTTCATCTTCATATATCCCCAACCCTCAGGCCAATAGTTCC
>CALZJQ010000130.1 GCA_945787895.1 uncultured Prevotella sp.
CCATCCTTGTCCTTAGCCATGTACTGATACTTTCGCTTTTTGAAATTATCCAATTCCTTCTCATCATCACTTTCTATCCAACAAGCTTTGTGAAGATGGACAGGCTCCCAGCGACATTTTGCATTATATTCATTCTCAAGACGATACTGTATGACCTCAAATTGCAGTTGTCCTACCGTACCTACTATTCTCCTGCCGTTAAACTGATTGACAAACAACTGCGCCACTCCCTCATTCATCAGTTGCTCAAGACCTTTCTGAAACTGCTTGGCTTTCATAGGGTCATCATTCTCAATATACTTGAACATCTCTGGCGAGAAAGAAGGAAGTCCACGGAAATGCAGCTTCTCCCCCTCTGTCAGAGTGTCTCCAATCTTGAAGATACCATTGTCTGGCAAACCTACTATGTCTCCTGCCCAAGCCTCGTCGATAGTGCTCTTACGTTGAGCCATGAATTGCGTAGGAGAAGAGAAACGCACTGTCTTGTTAAGCCCTACATGAAGGTAAGGCTGGTTTCTGACAAACTTTCCTGAACAAACCTTGCAGAAAGCGATACAAGAACGGTGGTTTGGGTCGATGTTTGCGGTAATCTTGAATATGAAACCAGTAAACTTGTCCTCTTCCGGTTCTACGGTTCGCTCCTCCGCCTTGGTCGGCTTGGGCGATGGGGCTATCTCTACAAAACAATCCAAAAGTTCCTGCACGCCAAAGTTGTTGAGGGCGGAACCAAAGAATACCGGAGCTACCTCGCCCGACCTATATGTCTCGATGTCAAAGTCGGGATATACGCCTTCTACCAGTTCAAGGTCTTCGCGCAATTTATCGGCATCCTGCTCTCCTACAGTCTGGTCAAGAGCCTCACTGTTGATGTCAATGGTTACCTTCTCGGTGACACGCTGCTTGTCCGGAGTAAAGAGATTGAGTTGGTTTTCATAAATGTTGAACACACCCTTGAATTTCACTCCTTGGTTAATAGGCCATGAGAGAGGGCGCACCTTAATCTGCAGTTCCTCTTCGAGTTCGTCGAGCAAGTCAAACGGGTCACGTCCTTCACGGTCCATCTTGTTTATAAAAATGATGACTGGAGTGTTACGCATACGGCATACCTCCATGAGTTTGCGAGTCTGCGTCTCCACACCTTTCGCACTGTCCACTACTATTATTGCGCTGTCCACGGCTGTCAGCGTGCGGTATGTGTCCTCTGCGAAGTCCTGGTGACCGGGAGTGTCAAGGATATTTACCTTATAAGACATTGCCCCTTCCGCCTGCTTCTCAGACTCGGGGAGGTAGTCAAACTCCATGACTGACGTAGAGACAGAGATACCACGCTGTTTCTCTATGTCCATCCAGTCGGATGTGGCAGTCTTTCGTATCTTGTTGCTCTTTACGGCTCCAGCCACCTGTATCTGTCCGCCGAAGAGAAGGAATTTCTCTGTGAGCGTAGTTTTTCCTGCGTCAGGGTGAGATATGATAGCAAATGTACGTCTTCTTTCTATTTCCTTGTTCATAAGGGTATATGATGTTGTATTAGCGGTTTGGTTGATTTGTCTTTATGTTGGCAGGATAATTACTATTCCTCATCAAAGTTGATGCCTTCCTCCTTGTCCTGCTTGTAATAGTCGCTGAGCATACCGAGAAACGTGGTAATCTCTTTTACTGCGTTGGCAGTATTTGTAGTGATTTCCTTATTCTGCAGTCGGAGTAGCATCGTGCCGTAAAGAGCGTTGAGGCAGGTCTCCACCTCGCTGAGGTCCTTGTCTCCCTTGCTCCTGAGCTCTACGATAAATGGCAGGACCTTGTAGTATTCTGCACTGTAGAAAGGGAACTTTGGAGAGTTGACGAGCAACTCATGCAGTTCAGTCATTTGCTGAACTACTATCTTGTTGATCTGGAGATGCCCGCCCTGTCTGCATCCCTCCTGGTTTATCATACGAATAAGATTGGCATACCAGTCAACCATTTCCTCCTTTTGCTCTTCAGTATAGTCAAACCGGGAGATATAATCTTTTCTGATGTTGGATATGTTGCACCCGAAAGCTCTGATGATGTCTTCTACCTGCCACATATAGAGCACGTATTCAGCAATATTATCCTTTCTTAATTGTCTTGAGATAAACATTGTCGTATTGTTGCTTGTTTGTTATTCTCCCCCACCCCATGAACTCTGTCAGTAAGTATAGAGATTGAACACCGTTCCGATAAACATCACGAACGAGAAAATCATTACGATACTTCCAATTATCCTGTTGATTATGACGATACCGTTGTCATTGAATTTTCCTCTTATCTTGTCTATGAGCCACGTCAGTCCCCACCACCAGAGCAATGCCCCGGCAAAGATGCTGAGATAACCCAGGGACATCTCCAACGGATGGTCAGGAATGACAAACGCAAACTGCGCATAACACGCCATAAACAGAAAGAGGATAAGGGGATTGGAAAGCGTGACTACAAAGGCGGTGATGCCATTATGCAACAAGCTGCCCTTATTGCCACTTACATGTATCTTCTTGGTAGGATTACTGCGGAAACAGACATATCCGAAAATCAAGAGCAATATGCTTCCGAAAATCTGAAGGTAGAACCGGTTCTCGTGATTTGTAATCAAATCCATGACGAAACTCATGCCGAAACCCGAAATCATGGCATAAAACAAATCGCTGCATGCTGCGCCTAATCCCGTAACAAAGCCGAACCAACGACCCTTATTCATGGTTCGCTGAACGCAAAGCACGCCTACTGGTCCCATCGGGGCTGAAGCAACAATACCTATAAGCATGCCTTTGAGGATTAAATCCAATATGTTGATTGGTAATGGAAATTGCATAACGTCTGCAAAATTACAAAAAAGAAACCGAATACGTCAAAAAATATTATGAAAACTTTGCAGACTCAATGTTTTTTGTTAATTTTGCCCAAAATTATTAGATTTTCATCCCTGACGACAGTTCCAATGGCTGACTCTGGGATAAAAATCTTCGGCTTTGCCCTTCTATTTCTCAGAGGGCTCTTCTGTAAGATTATTTATAGACAGTAATTTTTGCAACCCACCATATACACAACCAATATATTTCAAAAACAATGAGCAAACCATACGCAATAGGTCTTGACCTTGGAGGTACCAACTCCGTTTTCGGAATTGTAGATAACGAAGGTAACATAGTAGAAACCGTTTCGATGAGGACGGGGGGCTATACCGAAGCTGATGATTATGTCAACGATGCAGTCGCTACGTTGATGACAAGCGTTGAAAAGGTCGGTGGACTTGAAAAGATTGAAAGGATGGGTATTGGCGCACCTAACGGCAATTACCTCAACGGATGTATAGAGATGGCTCCCAACCTCCCCTGGGCTCATGACAACAGTGTGCCCATTGCAAGGATGTTCTCCAAGCGTCTCGGAGGAATACCTGTTCATGTGACCAATGATGCCAATGCTGCGGCTCTCGGAGAAATGACCTACGGCATAGCCCGGGGAATGAAGAATTTCATCGTCCTCACGCTCGGAACAGGTGTAGGTTCCGGTATCGTCATAAATGGCCAGCTCGTCTATGGTTGTGATGGTATGGCAGGAGAGTTGGGACACGTAATCATGCGTCGTGACGGACGGCATTGCGGATGCGGACGGCGTGGTTGCCTCGAAGCTTATTGCTCCGCTACGGGAGTGGCACGCACGGCGCGCGAATGGCTCACCGCCACAGAGCGTCCTTCACTGCTTAGGGAAATAGATATTGACCACATCACATCGCTCGACGTGAGCATTGCAGCCGGTAAAGGAGACGCAATGGCAAACGAAATATTCCAATTTACGGGAGAAATGCTCGGTGAGGCTTGCGCTGACTTTGCTGCCTTCTCTTCTCCTGAGGCGTTTATCTTTTTCGGAGGTATGACAAAGGCTGGCGACCTCCTCATGAAACCGATAGAAGAAACCTACCGTGCGAAGGTAATGCCTGTGTTCCGTGACAAGCCCAAATTCCTTATTTCAAGTCTCGATGGAGCTGGGGCCGCAGTGCTCGGAGCTGCTGCTATCCGCTGAGCCATATAACATCCTGCTTTACAAGTCAGTAACTTGATTAGTTCCTGGTTGTGGGTTATTGGTTGATTTGCTTTTCTAATGGAGGTTTATCAAATGAATAGACGATCTAACCTAAAACCAAAAACCTAAAACCAAAAACCATAAGAAAAGTTGAAGCCTGCGAAACTGTAAGAACTTCATTTTAATGAAAACATTCAACGCATTAATACCCAATACGTTTGGAATAGAAACCTGTTGCGACTGCCTAATAGAATTTCAGACTGTAGAGGAACTAATATCTTGCTATCCTTCGATTGCGCAAGCTCGCAGGGATGGCAATTTGCTTATTGTAGGCAGAGGAAGCAATCTTTTGCCCGTCGATGATTTTCACGGAATGGTATTGCGTTCCCGAATCATGGGAATACATTCGGAGGAAGACGGCAATAATGCTATGGTCACCTGCGGGTCAGGAGAGACAATGGATGAAGTCATTGAGTGGTGCATCGGCAAAGGGTATTATGGCATGGAAAACCTCAGTCTCATACCTGGAGACGTGGGAGCTTCTGCCGTGCAGAATATTGGCGCATACGGAGTAGAGGCAAAGGATTTCATCTCCTCTCTTCATGCCTTCGACCTTGAAACACAAGACATCGTTGAGATTTCGGGAGACCAGTGTCATTATGCCTATCGCAGCAGCATATTCAAGAATGAATGGAAAAATCGTTTTGTCATACTCGATGTCACCTATTCCCTGTCAAAAATCTTCAATCCAGTCCTCAATTATGGAAACATCTCCTCTGCAATGCAGACAAAAGATATTTCCGCACAGCAGTTACGACAGGTCATCATAGACATCAGACGTGCCAAACTGCCTGACTGGGAAGTAGAAGGCAATGCCGGTTCTTTCTTCATGAACCCCGTTGTGGGCAAGGAAAAATACGAAGCTCTCATAAAGAAATTCCCCGACATGCCACACTACAACGTCGATTCCGAACACGAGAAAATTCCAGCCGGATGGCTGATAGACCAATGCGGATGGAAAGGCAGGAGCATTGGAAGAGCTGGAGTACACAACAATCAGGCCTTGGTACTCGTCAATCGTGGAGGAGCAACCGGACAGGAGATAGTACTCCTTGCAGAGCGGATTCAGCGTGACGTAAAAGACAGGTTTGGCATTGAAATCCACCCGGAAGTGAATATCCTACGCAGTTCCCCGCATTCCAAAAGTCAAGAATTATAAGCATTACTCAAGTCTCGCAAGCTTCAACTTCTTCGGTTTTCTTTTGTTGTTTAGTTGTCTTGTTGTTTTGTTATTTTGTTGTTTGTCTTTCCAATGGAATCGAATACCATCAACTAAACAACTAAACAACAAAACCACGAAACAGAGATATGCCAAGGCTGATTGTAACTTCCGCACAACCGCATAACCTAAAAAATACATAACTTTATGAAAATGAGCAAGTCACAGACTTCGAAAGTTGAATAAACATTATCGTTAAGCAATGAAGAGAAAGATATAGGATGAAATCCAACGATTCCATACAGATGTCCCTGACATTCCTCGGCACGGGAACCTCAATAGGCGTGCCGGCAATAGGATGCAACTGTGAGGTATGTCGCAGTACAGACCTCAGGGATAAGCGGCTGCGTGCCTCTGCACTGCTTGAAACAAGCGGAGGACTGAGAATACTCATCGACTGCGGTCCCGACTTTCGCCAGCAGATAATGCCACATTTCGGCAAACTTGACGCAGTACTTCTAACTCACATTCATTACGACCATGTGTCGGGCATTGACGACCTGCGCCCTTTCAGTCTATTCGGAGATGTGGATATATATGCACAAAGCGACGTCGTAGATACCCTACATCATACCCTCCCCTATTGTTTCTGCGAACACCTCTATCCCGGAGTCCCGCATCTCCGCCTGCACACTATATCTGCTCACGACAGAATACACATTTCACGAAGAAATCCTATTAAGGCCGTCATGCCGGCAAGCGGCTCGTCTCTCGAAGGTGTCGTAAACAAGCAACCTGCCGAAATCACCATCCCATCAACAACAGATGAGGTAACCATCATTCCAGTCAGCGTACTGCACGGAGCAATGCCCATCCTCGGTTTCCGTATAGGTCATTTCGCATACATCACCGACATGAAGAGCATCAGGGATGAAGAGTTGGCATACCTCGACGGAATAGAAACCCTTGTAGTCAATGCCTTACGCTTTGAGAAACCACACCATAGCCATCAGCTTGTAGATGATGCCATCGCATTCAGTCGCAGGATTGGAGCAAAGCACACATATTTCACTCATCTCACCCACGACATCGGCACGCACGACAATGCAGACAAGCGACTCCCGCAAGGCTTCCATTTCGCCTATGACGGGCTTCGCATTCAAGTCAGATAACGCATCGCAGCCACACAGCATCCACAGTCTTTTCCATCGGCATAATGACCGCTTTTGTATTGCAAAAAAAGCCAGTCATGCAAGACCAAAACAAAAGCGCCGTTATTGCAAGGTAATACCATTGATATTACATTGCAATAACGGCGCTTTTACATGGTAATAACGGCGTTATTAGAATGCCCAGACATACCACTCGCTAATTTATTGAGATACAACAGGTTGCAAAATCACAATTTTCAATGCACAGACTTTTTGCTCGTCGCAGTCAACTTAGACAGGGCAAGTTCAACATAGATCTGCAATTTCTCAACTCCAAAAGAGTGCATCTACGAAAAGATTTCGCAAATTTGCACTTGATAGTTGAATCCGCGAAGACCTTAAATCGGCGCAGGTGAAAAGTTCCGTGGCAAGTAGAGGGTAGCCTAACCAAAAGATG